>CAYVDS010000208.1:0-7905 GCA_964450145.1 uncultured bacterium | reverse complement strand
GCGGGTCTCATCCTCAGTGCGACGGCGTCGAGAATTTCGACTTCGAGGCCCAGTTTCTCGAGCACGGCGGCGCAGTAAGCGAGACCGAGAGGCGGTGTCATGTTGGTGCTTTTGATTTCGAATCCGAAGCCGCCCATGTGGTCGCGACTGATAACGATATCCCGCTCTGGCTGCGGATTCAAGAGAAGAATTCTCATGCGTTATGGTATCTCGTATAGCTGTTTTTCGAGGATACAGCGCCACACGGTTTATTCGGGGACACCTTGCGGCAATGTTTCCCCGAATAAACCCTTACACCGTCCGGTCCCGTTTCACGCGTTCCCACCGCGCGCTGAAATCGCCCCTAAAATATCTCAGGCTTGCAGTCGCCAGATGCGCGGCCACTAGCGCCATGGCCGGAATCGACACGAAAATATCTTTCAGAAATCGCCAAGGCTCGGCCACGAGCGGCGCAAGGAGCGCCGTCCCGACAGCATAGCCGCCGAGCGCGATTAGCGCCATTTTCGCCAGTAAACGTGCCGCCGCTGCTGGCTCGAAAAAGAAAGCGTAAGAAATAGCCGCAAGAAACGAGGCTATCAAAAGATGCGCCCTCAGAACGCGGAACAGCGCGTATTCCGGGAATATGAGAAGGCCGTACCATCCATACCGAGGATTATAGAGGAGCCCCGCGTGACGCACCAGCGACTGCGTCATTGCTCCGATGTTTCGCTGTTTCTGCCTCGAGAAATCATCGAGCGACTCGGCAGCATGATAGGTGGCTGAGGCATCCGGCTCGAAACGCGCCCGATAGCCGCTTTCCCGGAGGGCAATCCCGAACTCGCGGTCTTCGTAAAGTACGTCAGTGGAGAAATCGCCGACGGCGGTTCGGCGAATAAGCGAGAATTGGCCGAACAGGCCCGCGGCGCTATCGAGCCGACTCTCGCCAAGTTTCTGCGCGTTCTGGATATCGAATAAGAACTGCGAGACGCGCGTCAGATAATTCGTCTCGCGGTTTCGCACATGAATCCTCGGCGAGACTCCTCCAACGGCGGGGTTGGCCATGTGCGCGACCAGCTTGCGCAGCGTGTCCGGCGGCGAGAGCACGGTCGCGTCGGTGATGGCGATGATCTCATTTCTCGCGCGGGCGAAGGCTGTCTTCTGGGCGAATATTTTCCCTTTACGGTCCTGCGTCTGAAGGAGGCTAACCCCCTGGTCCGAAAAAGAGCGCACAATTTCCGCGGTGCGGTCAGTGGACCCGTCGTCAACGAAGATCACTTCAAGAAGCTCTCTCGGATAGTCCAAGTGAAGGATGTTTTCAAGCTTTCTGCCGATATGCTTTTCTTCATTATAGGCAGGGATTATGACGGTTATGGGAGGCGCGAAATCGCGGTCGAGCGCCGACCGCCGGAAGAAGCCCGCAAGGACGACGATGAGATTGTAGACGATGTACTCGCCCACGGCGATGCCGAGGGTGACAAACGAAATCGTCAAAATGAGCGAATCCATATTCCTTAATGCCGCCCAACACGCAATCGCAAACTATATGTGCCGAAGAAATTCCAGTTCGAGCTGAGGCTCACATCGAGCGCCAGCCGGTTGCCGTCTCTAATGATCGAATCAACCGAGCCGTCGGTCACGCGAACCGAATACTGATTACCGTCAGACACTACGACGAAAGCTTCCTTCCCGCTTATCGACTGTATTTCATACGAACCCAGCAAGTCAATTCTGACTTGATTTATTCGGAGATCGCCAGCATGTGTTTTCACAGCGAATTCGAGGTCGGCGGCAGGCCTGCCTTCCTGATCTGCGCCCTGCGAGACGAGCGAAAGGACTATCTCGTGGAACGGAGTGATATACTTGTCATAATTTCCAAAGAGTCCGTAGCGCCGATTCCGTCGACGGGCGGCTTCACCCGATGCCGGTTCAATAGAATCTTCGCGGCCGGCGCCAATTTCAGCGCGTAGCGGCCCGGCCGAACCTCGCGAAGCATTGTGTAGAGCGCGTGTCGCAACGCAGCAGACCAGTGATAAGGGCCATCGAACGCCAGCGCGAGCCGAAGCCTCTGGTCAATAATAAACTGCGGCTGTTCGTCCGACATCTCCACTATTTCTTGAGCGCATTGAGCCAATGGCGCGGTAGCATCAGGGGCCGGCAGGAGCGACTTCCGCAAATCTTCAGCAAGCCGCTTGTCACCTCTATTGCCGCTGCACGCATCCAGCAAGAATTCGACAAAGGCATCGGTCACGAACGTCGGCTCGATATGGATACTTTCGAGTCCGGACGGAAAATCGAGGAACCACGTTTCGCAAAAGCCGCCGTCGCGCTCCTGCAAAGCGGCGATATTCTCAAAAAGCTGCGATGCGTATTCGCGCCAAATCCCATCGCCGCTCGCTCGCCACAGCCGCATGAACGCGCGCGCGATGAGGAGACCGCCCCACACGTCGATTCGCGGGGTTATCGAGCGCGCGAGCCCGTCGAATGAAGGTTCAGCCGCCATTTCGAGAGAGCGCGGGCGAATCCATTGGAGCGCGTAGGTCGCCCATTTCTCGGCCTGTTTCAGCGAGGCGCTGTCGCCGGCGAGCGCGTGCCAGTCGAGGTTCGCATGGATGCACGCCTCGGCGGTGATACCGTCGGCCTCGTCGGCATCGACGTCGCGCAGATATTGCCTGCACTCGAAGAAGCTCTCATCGCGATTCACAAAGCGCATCGCCGCCGCGACGGCATCGCGGTATCTTTGTTTCTCCGTTCGAACATGCGCCGCGATAAGCGCCCGCGCCGTCTCTGCGGAGCTTGCGACACAGCCAGCGTGCGTTATTTCGCCAAGGTTTGAAAGTGCGGCCGGCCACGAACCGTCCTCACATTGGGTTTTCACGAGCCAATCCGCGCCTTCGGCCGCCAAGTCTCCGAGTGTGTCGTCATGGGCAAGCGAGCAGTATTCGAACATGCGCCTTACTACGGTCGCCATGCCTCCCGGAAACCCCACGAACCCGATGCCGTGGTGCGTGAACGTCTCCGTTCCCGTTCCGTTGAAATACGTGGTCGTGTGCCACAATCGGCTCCCGTTTAGCTCGTATAGGTAAGCCCCGCTCGTGAGTTTCGAGAGTAGTTCGCGCTCGCGGCGCTCGCAAGCGGTCCATCCCAAATCGGCGAGTCTGCGGTAGAGCACGAGCTTGGTCAGGTCGTCGGTTATGTGCGAATGCTTCATCTCGACAGATTCAAAGCCGGGGACATTCTTGACCGGCAGATGCATGTGAGTGCGATTCTGCGCGTCCCATAAGCGGTCATAGTAGCGAATCGCCGATTGCAGCCTTCTGCCAAAGTGCTCGCACGACGGCTCTTGGACTGCGGATCTATCCGGGCGCATATGCTTGAGGCATGCTCGCACACACTCCGCCCACGTATCTGCAGCGACAAGGAGGAACGCCGCCTCGAACCACTCGCCTTTCTGCAGGCTGACGGAGTGTTTTCTCGTTCGCTTCTCGGCGCTGAACCAGCCGAATGGCTTGCGGATAACATCGAACTCGGGCAGGATGGCGGCGGTGAAATCGACATTGGCTTCGGCGCCCGAAGCGCGAATGAACAGCGGCAGTTCACCGCGTGGGAGCGTCAGAACTTTCGGGAAAACAACCGCGAAGGAGCGGTATTTCTCCTGCCAACACGAGATCGGCATTTTCGTGAACAGAGCGGCGTCGTATCCGGGACGCGATTGGATTCGGTATTTGAAGTACGTGTTGTAAGGAAATCCCAGCTTCTTGAATTCCTCGCGCCCGGCATGAGCCGATTCGTATCTTCTGCCGCCAATGAACGATGCATAGGGATAGAATTCGTCCAACCGTAACGTAAAGAGTTCGAGGGGAAGAACCTGATCCGGGCTTCTCTCAACCATCCACTTGACCTTGAGTGTGAGGACGCCTTCTGATTCGCTGATCTCGGCGGTTTCCCTGATCCCTTCCGGCGGGCTGGTTGCGACAGAGCCAGCCAAGGTCTCATCGAGAAGAACTTCGCCGTTCTTTATCTCAACTTTGTGTAGCGCCATTGCTTTTTCCGGACATCCAGAAGAATATTCCCATGAGGGCGGGCACGCCCAGCCCAATTATGTCATACATCAGGCTAATGACCAAAGCGCGCTCGTAAGACGCCGCAACCGGCAGTTTTTGAAGCAGTATCATCATTGCGGCTTCGCGCAATCCGAAGCCGGAGAACGTTATGGGAACCATTGAGGACATGAGGGCGGGCGGGACAACAAGGGCCGGATACCAGACCGGCGCATCGAACAACGCACCCTTGCAGAAACACCATACTTCGAGGAAAACGACTCCCCAGTAGGCAAGCGAAAGAACGCCCGCCTCGATGGTCCTCTCTGGCGTCACTGTCCGCCAGAAAGCGGGCAGGGAAACCCCCCGACGACGGAGCCAAAGGAGACCCGCCGCGGCTGCGCCCGCCACAGTAACTGCCACAAGCGCGACCATGAGGAACCACCCCGGCGCGAGCGCGAACTGAAAATCGCCCCGAAAAAGAACGAAGAGACCGAGCGCCGCGAGCGGGCCGAGAACCAGCAAATCGAGCACCCGTTCCGCCGCAAAACAGGCTAGTCCGCGAGCGGCCGGCACTTCCAGTTCGGACTGGAGCATATATATCTTCGCGAGCTCACCCACTTTTGCCGGAGTGACCATTCCGGGCAGGAATGAAACCATTTGAATTCGCAAGATGTTCCGGAAATTCCGGCTCGAGTTGCCGCCGAATACCATCACCGCCAGCCGCTGTGCGCGAAGAAGCTGGCCTGCGACAATGAATCCGATAGAGAGAATGATGTATGAATAGCGGAGTTCGCTCAGGTGAGAGATGCTTTCTGTGAGGTTTGCCTTCTTTAAGAGGTAAAGGAGAATTACGAGTGAGGCGATGATTTTCAACGCTGTTGAGAGTTTCTTCAATAAGGCGGCTCCATCCGAATTAGGGGGTTTCTGGTTTCACGTTTCAGGTTTCTGGTTGAACTCTCAAGAGACTGCGCTTACTGTGTCCGTTTGTCTATAAGATCGGCCAGGAGTCCGATGACCGCTACTTGTATGCCGAAAGATATTAGAATGACGACCGTGACGTCCATTACCTTATGAAGCACGAACCCGCTGTAAAGCAACAGGGCGATACCAGCCAGAAACAACGCTGCGCTGATGGGAAGAAATATCTTGAGCGGGTTGAAGTACATGATGGTGCGCACGATGATCATCAAGAAGTTCAGCGTGTCGGCAAGTGGCCTGATTTTGCTTTTTCCCGTGCGCGGATGGTAGTCAATCGGGCTGAAACGGACGCGGTAGTTGTTGCTCAGCATGGCGAGGGTTATCGTCGTCGTGAATGAGAATCCCTGCGGCAGGATATTAAGGAAGCGCTCAAGCGCCGATTTGCGCATCACCCTCATTCCGGAATTGAGGTCCGGGATTTTGGTAGACGTAAGATAATTCGCGAGAGCCGTAAGCGCCCATTTGGCGGGTCGTCTCATGAGCGGCATCGCCACATTGTCGCCCGTGCGCGCTCCGACGACCATATCCGAGTCGTCCATTTTGCGGACGAGGCCGGGGAGCGCTTCGGGCGGATATGTTCCGTCGGCGTCTGTAATTGCAACGAGTTCGTGGCGAGCGGCCTTCAGGCCTTGCTTGATGGCCGCGCCATAGCCGAGGTTTAGCCCGAGGTCGATTACGCGAACACGCGAGTGCAAAGCTGCCGCCTGCGCCGTTCCGTCGCTCGAGCCGTCATTGACCACAATCAGCTCGTGCTCGATCCCCGCCGATTCCATCGCAGACGAGATGCCTTTTAGCACCTTCCCGATGCTTTGCTCTTCGTTGTGCGCGGGAATAATTATCGAGACGGGTTCAGGCAAAGAGAATTCCCCTTTCGCGGGCCATTATAGCATAGAATCCGCAGAGAAAAGAATCAAACACAGAGTCACCAAGCCACAAAGAGAGATTTCACCACGGGAACACGCGGAGTCACTGGTGAACCATTCGAGGCAAAAGGCAAAAGGTCAAAGGCGAAAGAAAACCCATGAGAAGTGTAACCACAAATAGTACAATTGAGCAATTCCCCGTAGCTGATCATCATGTGTGCCGGCTATGGCTACGTTCGGGTTAGTTTACGCCAGGCGTCGGGGAGGCAGGTGATCATGTCGCTGGCGATCATGCCCCGGGGGGTGAAGCGGTCGGCGGCGATGTCACCAGCAAGGCCGTGAAGGTACGTTCCGAGAAGCGCTGCGTTGCGGGCTTCGAGTCCCTGACACAAAAGGGCGGCAAGGATGCCGGTAAGCACATCGCCGCTGCCGGCAGTTGCCATGCCCGGGTTGCCGGTCGTTTTCGCGTACAGGTTTTCATCGGAGGTCGCGACGAGTGAAGGCGCTCCCTTCAAAATCAGTTCGACCTGCCACTTTTTCGCGTGAGAGAGCGCGACCGTTTCGCGGGTTCTCTCGATTTCGGATATTTGCAGGCCCGAGAGGCGGGACATTTCGCCTGGATGCGGGGAGATTATTGTGGGACAGACCCGCACTTTGGGTCTGTCCCTGAGTATCTCCGTATGGCCCGCCAGCGCATTGAGGCCGTCGGCGTCGATTACCATTGGCAGATCGATCTGGCTGACGAGTTTGCGGACGAGTTGCTGTGCCTCCGGATTCGTCGAGAGGCCCGGCCCGATTGCCATCACGTGCATTCTCTTCGACATATCTTTGATTGGTTTGAGCGCGAGCAGACTGAGGCTTTGAAGGCGTGTCTCGGGCAGCGGACGAGTCATGGTCTCGGTGAGGCGCGCTTCCATCGCAAGGTTAAGGGAACGCGGAAGGCCGAGAGTGACCATCCCAACACCGGCGCGCAGGGCCGCTTCACACGTGAGGCATGCGGCGCCTGTGAGCCCGACCGAGCCGGCAATCACAAGCAAGTAGCCATATGTGCCCTTATGTGAGTCTTTCGGGCGAGGAGGAACAAGGGAGCGGGCAAGTTCATAAGTGATGGGTTCTGTCATTTGAGTCCTAATCTAAATCCCCCCTGACTCATCTCAGCAGTTCGAGCATGTCGCGGACGGCTCGGTCGAGGCCGACGAGAACCGCGCGCGCAACGATGTTATGGCCGATGTTGACCTCGTGCAGTTCTGGGATTTGTTTGATCGGGATGATATTGCGGTATGTCAGCCCGTGGCCCGCGTGCACGCGCAGACCGGAGGCTACTGCCTGCCTGCCGCTATTTATGAGCCGATCGAGTTCGGCCTTCTGAGCGGCGTCAGTCTTCGCGTTTGCGTACGCCCCGGTATGAAGCTCGACGGCGTCTGCGCCAGCACGTTTCGAGCCTTCGATTTGTTCGTGGTCGGCCTCGACGAACAGGCTCACGGGGATTCCGCCCTCCTTGAGCCTTGAAACTGCTGCGGCAACCTGCTTTTCCTTTGAGACAACATCAAGGCCGCCCTCGGTGGTCAGCTCCTCTCGCTTCTCGGGCACGAGCGTAACCTGATCGGGTTTCACCTCGAGGGCTATCTCCACCATTTCATCCGTGGCGGCCATCTCGAGGTTGAGTTTGGTCTTGACGACTTTTCGAAGTAAATGAAGGTCGCGGTCCTGAATGTGCCGCCGGTCGCCGCGTAGATGAATCGTTATTCCGTGCGCGCCCGCGAGTTCGCAAATCACGGCTGCCGCGACGGGGTCAGGTTCGATGTCGCGGCGGGCCTGCCGCACGGTCGCAACGTGGTCGATGTTCACGCCGAGGTGGATCATGGTTTCTCTTCCTGGTTTGAAATCACGGTCACTGTCAGATACGAAACTGGTAAGGACAAATTGCCGCTCGCCGTTAGGCCATGCGTTTATTCGGGGACACCATGTCGCATGGTGTCCCCGAATAAACGCAACTGCCGAACGAGATTCTTCGCTTCGCTCAGAATGACATCTCGACCCTGGCG
>CAYVDS010000207.1:3850-7910 GCA_964450145.1 uncultured bacterium | reverse complement strand
CTGTGGACAATAAAAGTTCTTCTCCGTGTGCTCCGTGCTCTCCGTAGGCTGAGTCCGCGAAGTCCCGCGCTTCGCGGGATTCCCGTTGTCTCTTCTTCTTGTTTGGTTGCAGCTCCGTTGCGCTGTGTCCTCGGCGTCCTCACATGCTGGATATGCCGTATTGCTCATTCTCTCGATTCAGAACAAAATATGATAATAAACCTCGCAGTAGGGATTTGTCTTAGGCTTTGACCAGGAACCGGGAACTCGGAACCATGAACTGGTTTCTCAGAAGCGCTTGATCACGCATCGGCGTGATTAATTGTGGAGGAAAGGTGAAGCTTGACATCCATCATGTCATTCTAAGCGAAGCGAAGAATTTCTCTGCTTCTTTTGTTTGCTTTCAACCAGGAACTAGGGACCATGAACCAGTTTCTTAGGAGTACTCGACCACCATTTGTGGCGGGGTTAAGCGTGAAAGAAACGCTGCTTAATTCGGGGACACCTTGCGTCAAGGTGTCCCCGAATTAAGGCAAAACAGTGGTCTGTTTCTGAGGAGGGATGTTACTATGATCAAAGTTATCTCAATTCTTTTGTGTTTCGCAATTGCAATACCGCTATTCGCGTGCGGGTCAATACCGGAAGAACATAGAGGCGCGGCCACCGGAGCGGGAGTCGGCGCGGGCGCAGGCGCAATAGCAGGAGCATTAATAGGGGATGATGTTGGAGGAGCGGTGATTGGAGGCCTCCTGGGCGCGCTCGTCGGCGGCGCTATTGGTCATTACGCCTACGACCAACCCAGGACAAGGGAACAGACAGCGTCGGCCTACAACTATGCGCCAACCCAAGGCATAGTGCTGAATATCGAAAATGCGTCTGCGGTTCCTCAGAGCATTCGTCCTGGACAAACAGTGGATCTCAAAACCACGTACGCGGTGCTTAGTCCGAATTCTGCTGCTCAGATCGGCATAACGGAGATACGCGAGATCACACACAACGGCCAGCTTGTGGGCAAACCCGAGGTGCATGTCGTGCGCACCGGCGGCACCTACACGTCGAGCATACCGTTACAGTTGCCCACGAACGCGGAAAAGGGGCTGTATCTCGTGAAAACGACCGTCTATTCTGAGCAGGCGAGGGATACGGTAGACACAAGTTTTACCGTTCTATGAGTCGGAACCTAAGTGTTGACGCGCTGTGAAGGGGACTGTTCCAAGATTTACGGGCGCTTTGCGCCGTAGAATCGGGACTGTCCCCGAAGCCAAATGTAAAGAAGCGTTGGACGCATGTCGGAACTGATTACGACGGCGGGCTTTTCTTGGTAGTCTTCTGGTTACTGAAGGGAAAAGGAACGAGAACGACGGCGCCTCGTTCATAGATCGTCATAAGCGGCGTCTTCCTCGTTGTCCCAGACTTTTCTGAAGGAATTCTCCGACAATTTCTGCGAAGTCTTTACAAGGAGGCTGTCATCCCGCTTACTTTCAAGGAATTGGATGAAATCGTAAACCTCCGCAAGAAGCGTGTCGGGAAGTTTGTCGATTTCCTTCTTTATCGCGTCCTTCAGTGACATATATCCATCCTCAATCTGCGTTGCCCTCAATGACATATTACATTCGCCCGGCTGCTGCTGAAGTCAAGAACCCTAAACGATTCTCCTTGTCCCTGCTCATCAACGCGCTGGACCCTTCCGGATGCAACAGCGGTTCGTCGTTCTCTTTGGACAACAACGAAAAGAGACTGATATAATGTGCGCACCCAAAATGAGGAGGTTTTTATGATTCTGCTCAACCCCAAGCAGCACACCAGACAGTATCTCGACGCCAGGTCCCGCGAAATAATGGTTAAGACTATCGAGTTCTTCGAGAAGAAGGGCAAGAAGAAGATCAAGGAAGACGACCACAAGAAGGTTTGGTACGCCGATTTTCTCGAATTCCAGAAGCGAGAGAAGGCTTTCGCCACGCTTCTGACTCCGTCAAGATACGGCGACAAGGACTCCCGCTGGGACACGTGGCGCATATGCGAGTTCAACGAAATACTCGGTTTCTACGGATTGGCTTACTGGTACACGTGGCAGGTCTCCATCCTCGGCCTCGGCCCCATCTGGATGAGCCCGAACGAGGAACAAAAACTCCGGGCAGCGCACCTGCTTCAAAAAGGCGCGATATTCGCGTTCGGGCTGTCCGAGAAGGAACACGGCGCAGATGTCTATTCGACCGAGATGACGCTCACGCCTCAGCCGGACGGCGCTTACAAGGCCAACGGCGAGAAATATTACATCGGCAACGGCAACGAGGCCGAAATGGTGTCGACGTTTGGCAAGATAGCTGGAACTAATGACTATGTATTCTTTGCGGTCGATTCCAAACACCCGAACTACGAACTCAAGAAGAATGTCTGCGATTCGCAGAGCTATGTGTCCAACTATGCGCTGCGTGACTACCCCATAACTGAAGCTGATATCCTCGAGAGAGGTCAGGCGGCATGGGACGCAGCGCTCAACACCGTCAACATTGGCAAGTATAACCTCGGCTGGGCTTCAATCGGCATATGCACGCATGCGCTCTATGAGGCCATCAATCACGCCTCGCGCCGCAAGCTCTATAACATGCATGTGACGGACTTTCCGCACGTGAAGCAGATGTTCACTGACGCCTATACGCGCCTTGTGGCAATGAAGCTGTTCGCGCTTCGCGCGGCGGATTACATGAGAATCGCCTCGCCCGAAGACAGGCGCTATCTCCTATACAACCCCGTCGTGAAAATGAAGGTGACCACTCAGGGCGAAGAAGTGATTATTTTGCTTTGGGATGTCATCGCGGCCAAGGGCTTCGAAAAGGATATGTATTTTGAGATGGCGGCGAGAGATATCCACGCGCTCCCGCGGCTCGAGGGGACCGTCCATGTCAATATCGCCCTCATCGTGAAGTTTATGGCGAACTACTTCTTCAATCCGGCCGAGTTCCCCGAAGTCGCTAAGCAAATCGAGTCCCGCAACGACGATTTCCTGTTCGAGCAAGGGCCGACCCGAGGCCTGGGCAAGATAAGATTCCACGATTACAACATCGCATACAATAGTTACGACCTGCCCAACGTAAACGTGTTCAAAGAGCAGATAGAAATCTTCAAGGAATTTCTGGCCAACGCCACTCCGGACGACGAGCAGAAGAAGGATATAGACTTCCTCATGAGCCTTGGTGAGATATTCACGCTCGTGGTTTATGGGCAACTCATCCTCGAAAACGCGAAAATATACAGTATCGAGAGCGACGTTGTTGACCAAGTATTCGACTTTATGGTGAGAGATTTCTCGAAGTTCGCGCTCCAACTATATGGCAAGCAGAGCAGCACACCGGAGCAGATGGAATACTTCATGAAGATGATTCGGAAACCCGCCGTCGGTAAAGCACGATATCAGAGAGTGTGGGAGAATCATGTATATGCGTTGAAGGACGCGTACCAGATGAATGAGTAGGAACCCGAAGGGAAAATCCCCCTTCAGAGACTGTCCCATGATTGCAGATGGGGATGAAATTCTGTGGGTGCGAATTCATTCGCACAATATTTTCAGACTGTCTCCAAGACGCGCGTGCGAATAAATTCGCACCCACACAATCACCAGGCACTCTCTCAGTCCCCCTTTGCATCAGGAAAGAGAGGCTGTGCTGTGGTTGTACGTTCGGGCCATGCCATTGTAAGTGCGAATTTATTCGCATAATGTGTGCAGCCTTTTTGCGCAAGCGCTCGTTCGAATAGATTCGAACGTACGGGATTAGGGGGCAACCTGGTCATCCAACTCTGCAAAGGGGGAAAGAGGGGGATTTCTCAACAATATTATATTCGGTCCAACTCGCCCGGCCTCGCGGTAATTCCTCATGATCCAGTCGTAGACGAGTGGAGTTTTTTCTTCAGGATGATGAGCTTCGTTTTCGCGCATGAGCACAAGGGCAGGGGGTGAATCCTCGAGTGTTCTCAGCGTCACTGCCTGCATCGAGACTGGAGCAGCATACGCGATTTGGCAGTACGGCGTAGAATTCGGGCGGTCCGCAAGAAAATAGTATGCGCCTTGATTCGAGAAATCGAA
>CAYVDS010000207.1:0-3840 GCA_964450145.1 uncultured bacterium | reverse complement strand
CGGCTTGGTTGGGCCGATTCGATTCTCTATGTTTCAGTTATCTTGCTGTTTGCCACAACCGCTTCAATCTCTCGAGCCTGCTCGGTGGGAACATGTATCCCGCCCGCACGGTCGACGTTCAAAGATGAATACCCTGCCATGCCGCTTTCTTTCCATTCCCGCAAGCTGAGCCTTCGGGCTACGATTCCCCCGTTCCGGCACGTCGCGCAGAAGTAGAGCACAAGCCCAACGACGGCAAGGCAAACAGCAAGATAACTGAAACATAGAGAATCGAATCGGCCCAACCAAGCCGGCGCTTCATCAGGCTGGCTTCGCTGCCGCTTCATCGCCTTTCGGAAGAGCGCCGCCCGCTCGATGAAGCAAATGTTGAGAATCCAGAAAGGCCCGATGGCATACATGATGTGTCCCTCATCCGCACGGCCGGCAGCGGACCTGTAGAAAATGATTCCGGCCAGCGTGCAGAGGAGGAGCGCAATATCGTCGCCTTCGAGTTTTCTCGCAATCAGTTTCGGAAGCAAGACCAAAGAGACACACGCATAGACGAACACTGGATAGTACCACTTGATGACCATGTAGATCATGCGGTTCCGAGCGGTGGTGTTTTCAAAAGGACCTGTGAGACTTCCGAGTGACGGCAGCGCAATCCCCCACGTCTCTTTCTGGAATCTCAGTTGAAGACAGCAGTTGAAAAGGAAATCGTCGAGAATACCATGCCACGTAAGATAGGCAACAAACGGTAAAGCACCCGCCAGAGCCCCCACACAATACGGGGCCGCCGCGCCGCGTAGGAACCCTTGGGCGCGAGTCCTGTCGCCGAGCATGGTCAAGAGCATGAATGCGAATCCTATGGCAACGGCGTATAGGCCGGTGTCGAGACTGTAGAAAATTCCCGTGGCCGTCAGCATCCCTGCAAGGAAAGGTCCCCCCCAACCCTCCTTAATTCGGGGACACGATGCAGCATCGTGTCCCCGAATTAAGGAAGACGCTTCGGCTCTTGCCGCTCTTGATGAGGCGGCCAGCAGCGCCATGCTCAGGAAGGGCGAGAGATGTCGCTCATTTATCAGGACATCGGCAAAGGTCAAGAGGCCGAATGCGGGGATTATCCAAATCTTTCTTCGGAACATCGCGTACAGCAGGAGGTATACGCCCACCCAGACGAGTGGGACGATGTAGCCGCTCACGTCCGCGTTTCCGAAACGCCGGTTCGAGGCGACCGCCACGCCAAAGAGCGAAAACGCAAGCCGGGTGCGGAGCAGGTTGACGCCCCAACCATGTTGCAGGTATACGTCACGAAAGGGAAGTTTGCCGCGAAGCGTCTCAGCGGCGGGCGCGAGCGATTCGCCCTCGTGAAAGAGGTCGAGTGTGCCGTCGATATTCGAGTCGTAGAAGACGGCGCATATGATAAGCGGAATGGCCGCGAAGAATATCAAGCGCGAAAGCCACCGGGGCATATTCATATTTCCGAAGGATATTTCATACGAGGCGCAGATGTCAAATTGCGTCCAAGAAACGGTTTCCGGTTTCGAGTTTCTGGTAGGCGTTCTTGGAAATCAGCGATTGCTTCCTTTAATTCGGGGACATGGTGGAAACCCCTTAATTCGGGGACACGATGCGGCATCGTGTCCCCGAATTAAGGGGCAACGTTTTTTGCATTTCCGCCAAAGTGCGGAATATAATCGACCAACTGCCAACCCCATCCCATAAACCGCGACAAGGAGAAAGTAGATGGATATCCAAAAGAAGACATTTGGCGGTACATACCCGTTTAAGCCCCACTATGTGACTGTGAATGGCCTGCGGCTGCATTACGTTGACGAGAAGCCGAAAGGAAAACCGAAGGCGGAACCCATAGTCATGCTCCACGGGAATCCGACATGGTCTTATCTCTACCGCAATTTTGTGCCCCCACTCGTCAAAGCCGGGTATCGCTGCATCGTGCCCGACCACATGGGCTACGGCAAGTCGGAGAAATCGCTTGATCGGGAAGAATATCTCCTTAAGAAGAAGATAGAGTATTTCACGGGAGTAATGGACAAGTTGGACCTGAGGAACATAACACTGGTGATGCAGGACTGGGGAGGCTCAATCGGGCTGGGCTATGCCGTCGAACACCCGGACCGTATCAAGCGGCTGATTATCATGAGCACGTGGGCTTTCGTTTTCCCTAACGACGTTCCCGATGAAGCCATACCGCCGCTTCTCGCGATGTGCCGGAAACCTGAGATCGGTGAGACGATGCTGCTCGCGTACAACGTGTTCGTCGAGGGATTCCTGCCGCTGGCCATCGTGCGCAAGGAAAAGGTCACGCCTCAACTTATGGCGGCATACAGAGCGCCCTTCCCCGACTACACCTCACGCATTCCGACGATGGCGATACAGGATGTTCCGCTCAGGGCCGACCAGCCTTCGTATCCAACCATGAAAGCGATTCAAGTAAAGCTGAGTACGCTCAACGTGCCCACCTGCCTCATATGGGGAGAAAACGACCACGTGTTCCCCGCCGACACGTTCGTCCCCATTTGGCAGGGAATCTATCCGCACAGTGAACTTCACATGATTCCGCAAGCCGGCCATTTTCTGCAGGAAGACGCGCCCGTGGAGATCGTCGCAATAATAAGGGATTTCCTGAACAGAAATCCATGAGAAAGGGGAACCACAAAGAAAGAAAACACGGAAACACAGCGCGGCGCGGGCCACAGTTAAAACGGTGTCACTGCGCAGTCAAAAGTCGAAGGTCGAAAGCTAGAGACTGAAAGATGTTATTGCGAGGAGCGCTATCACGAGGCAATCTTTGTAATCACTTGAGATCGCTTTGCTCAGGCGCGCGCGACCCTTCGCTCGCAATGACCGCGTTAAAGAAGATCACGCCGCCAATTCGGGAAACTAATAGGAGTAGCAAGAAATACGAATTCAGACTTCAACCAGACGTCAGGACGAGAAATCAATCCTTTGACGAACGTTGTTTCTGTCGTCTTTTCGCCTTTTTCCCGTTTCCCCTTTTCGCCCTGTCTTTTCAAAACGTTGGGCCTTGTTTCAAATAGTTAAAGGGAACCGAGCGGTTCAGCTCTGCGCACGTACGTGAGCCGTTCGCGACGGCGATGGAGAGGTCGAAAATCTCCTGACCGACCTCGTCCAGCGTCTTGCCTTCATCTATTATCGAGCCTGCGTTTACATCCATATCGCCGGGCATTTTCTTATAGGTCTTGGAGTTACTTGATATCTTTATTACGGGAATTGCCGGAAAGCCGGCAGTCGACCCGCGGCCCGTCGTGAAAAGGATTATCTGACATCCCGCAGCGGCCTCACCGGCCATCGAATCAATGTCGTAGCCGGGTGTGTCCATAATAACGAGGCCGCGTCTTGATGGGCGTCCGGCATACTCAAGAATTTCAGTTATCGCAGTGGTCCCGCCCTTCATAATGCAGCCGAGCGATTTCTCGGTAATAGACGAAAGACCTCCCTCGATATTGCCGGGGGCAATGACCATACCGGCAAGGTCACCGAGCGAAGCGCGCACGTGTCGTTCGTGATTGTTCACGAGGCTCTCGACTTGTTCGCCGAGTTCGGGCGTAGCGCAACGGCGTTTCAATATGTGGGCCGTGCCAATCATTTCGGTTGTTTCCGCCAGGAACACGGTCGCGCCTTCTCGCACGAAGCGGTCGGCCGCCGCGCCGACGGCCGGATTCGCTGTCACACCCGAGAAAGCGTCGGACCCGCCGCATTCGAGCCCGATAATCAGTTCGCTCACCGGAACGGGCACACGCTTCTGCGTTCTCAATTGCTTGAGGAATCTGCTTGCAATCTCGATTCCCTTGGCGGTGGCGGCAGCGCTTCCGCCGG
>CAYVDS010000206.1:0-8111 GCA_964450145.1 uncultured bacterium | reverse complement strand
GTGTGAAGACGAAAAATTCCTGGGAGAATACTGGCAGGGCGAGACGTTTGAAGAACACCTTGAGCTGTGCAAATATCAAACGGTCGAGCCCCTCTTTCGAGAGCACTTGCCTAAGAACGGAAGGATTTTGGAGGCTGGCGCAGGCAGATGCAGATGGGTAATCCACCTGAAGCGATTAGGCTACGATATCGTGGGCGTGGATTGCGGATATGCCGCATTGCACGAAGCAAAGACATTCGATCCTTCAATCAAAGTAGTTTTGGGCGACCTGCTTCGGACCGGCTTTCATGATGGCACATTTGACGGCGTTCTTTCGCTCGGCGTTGTCGAACATTCGAAGGAAGGTCCAATCGAGGCGCTCTGGGAACTCAAAAGGATTCTAAAACCGGGGGGAATTCTGATCTTGTCAGTTCCCGCAAACAATCCCTTCCGTGTGATTCTCGTCAACCATCTTTTGCTTTTGCGGGACCTCGCTATCCGTTTTCTGTATCGTCGTAGACTCGCATTTGCCGAGTATCGTTTTTCAAAAAGGGAGATTAGGCGGTATTTAACCACCCTCGGATACGAAATCACCTCCTTTGCTCCGGACGATTTACGACCTCCGCTTTCGATTGGAGTTTACGTAGATTTCTTGAATCTCACAGGAAGAGTAGGCAGGGGATGGCGACCATGTCTGCCTCTTCGGCTGCTGCGTAAGGCTCTGGACATGATATCGCCAGAACTTGCCTGTGGCGGATATACGTTCGTAGCAAGGGCGAGAAAAGAAAAAGTCGCATCTGCGCACGCATAATCGGCGTGCGCAGAAAAGGTCATCGAAGCAACATGATTATAGAGTCAAAGCAGACGAATACCCCGCCAATGGTGGAGATGGAGACGGTCGATTGTCCACTGTGTGGCTCAGGGCACTATGCAAGAATCCTCGAAAGCGAGGACCTCCTACACGCTCTGCCGGGCAGGTTTGATGTTCAAAAGTGCGAGAAATGCGGGATGGTTTTCACGAATCCGAGGCCAGCGCCTGAATCAATGAGTTATTACTATCCATCGAGTTACGAACCGCATGTCGCGTCGTCTTATTCACACATGAGTAGTCCAAAGGATGGAAGGCGAGAGTTAAGCGGAAATCTACTGTCGCAAAAGCTATATTCCATTTATAGCAACTTTGATCGTGGTCATAATTACGTGCCACTGGACAACCGCCTCATTCCGCTCGAAGGCAAGAAGGGATCAATTCTGGATGTCGGGGCAGGTTCAGGAGGGTTTCTGAACCTTTTAAGGTCACAGGGGTGGTCGGTCTCGGGTATTGAAGCGAGCGAGAATGCAATTCAGGTAGCAAAGACCGCCTTCGGAATCGAAACGGTCTATCACAATTTCAAGGAGGCGAATTTCTCCCCAAGCTCTTTTGATGCGATTACGATGTGGTGGACGCTCGAGCATCTGCATTCTCCGAAAGAAGTACTGAGAGCCTGTCATTGGCTACTAAAGCCAGACGGAGTACTTGTTGGAGGTGTGCCGAATTTTGCGAGTTTTGAAAGTAAGATATTCGGACGTTTCTACTTTGGTCTCGACCTTCCGCGTCATCTGCTGCATTTCACTCCCTCGACGCTCAAAGCGATTTTGGAGAAGAACGGATTCCATATACAGAAGATTGTCTTTGATATCAATGGCATGGGCATCCGAGAGAGCGTCCGAAATTATCTTAAGGCGAGGAATGTAAACCGACGCATCACAGACAGTAGACTCATCATTGCCGCTAGCTACCTCGTATCAATCGTCTTCGCCAAACTAAGGCGGTCGGGACTCATGGTCTTCATTGCTTCAAAGAAATAAACGATTCCTGAGGACAGCCTGAAATGACCGAATGCGAAGTGGGTGTGGTGGGCGTCAACTGGAAACAGCCGTCTCTTACCGCTGAGTGCGTCCGTTCAATTGAGAAGAGCGAGAACGCACGGATATCGGTTATCGTTGTCGACAATGGTTCGGGCGACGATTCCTTAAAGCTCCTCAAGGAGAACTGCCCGCGAGCCCTCTTACTCGAAAATGAGCACAACCTTGGCTATGCCGGCGGATGCAATCGCGGAATACAGGAAGCACTCAGGCAGGGATGCGCCTTTGTGTTTCTCCTGAACAACGACGCCGTGGTTGCTCCCAATACTGTCGCCTTGTTGCTCGAACACATGGAAGGAAAGCCGGATATCGGCATATGCGGGCCGATGATCATGTGGCACGACCGCCAGGGACTCATTCAAATACTAGGCGCGCGCTTCAGTCCCAAGACAGGTCTATTCCATGCAGTCGGCGTAAACGAAAAAGATGTCGGGCAATACAAAGGCCCCATTGAATTTGACATGGTTTCGGGCTGCGCCTTAATGATCAGGCGTGAGGTTTTCGAGAGAATCGGACAGTTCGACGAGAGATTCTTCTGTTATTTTGAGGAAGCCGACCTTTGTTTCCGGGCACGGAAAGCAGGTTACAAAGTCATTGCCGTTCCACAATCGAAGGTGTTTCACAAGAATGCCTTTTCCTCAGGCGGCGCATCTTCTCCCTCTCGGATATACTATAGTGTTCGCAACCATTTACTCTTTCTGGAGAAGAATGAACCTTCGGGAAGTCTCTTGTCTCGGTGGTTCAAGAGCCTTCTTGTTGTCGCGAATTACATGATATTCGTGGTCCTTGGTTCGGACGTGCCCAAATCGAAGGGAATACGGGCCTGTTTCGCGGGATTCAAAGACTATCTTCACAGCAAATTCGGGCCGCTCAAATTATGAGGCAAATGATGAGTGATGAATGATGAATGCGGAATGACAGGACGAAAGGGAACTGCGCGAAGCTGGAAAATGCGCATGATGACGGTCGAATGAATTCGACCCTACAAATGAACGCAAAGGAACATAGGCTCTCTTAGGTGCGAATTTATTCGCATCATTGAAGGAAAAGCAGGCGGGAATTTAAGATGAGCGCTTACCGAAATTGCTCACTCTGTGGGTCAGGCAAGAGCCAAACTCTTTACAAAGGCCTGAAGGACAGATTCTACGGCACCCCCGGGGCCTTCGACATTGCGGGGTGCGGAAACTGCGGCCTCAGCTTTCTTGACCCTGTGCCGCCGAACCTGTCGGACTACTATCCCACCCGTTATTACTCTTATCAACCCGGCTCGGCGGCGCTTCAGTTCGTGAGACGAGTTGCGAGCGCAGGATTGTTCTACCTGCCCAAAGCGTCAGCAGGCCAGAGCGTGCTCGATATCGGCTGCGGCAATGGCGAGTATTTGGAGCGCATGCGAAAGCGCGGATGGATGGTGTATGGAATAGAGAAGGATGAAAGACTCGTCACTTTCTTGCGGCAACGCGGGATTCCGGCATTTGAGTCGATTGACGAAGCGCTGGGGGCCAAACCGCATCATTTCGATCTCGTGTCTTTCAACTCTGCGCTCGAACACATGGAAGGTTTTCGCTCCGCGCTTGAACAAGTCCGGCGCTTGTTAAAGAAGGGCGGTGAAATAGTCATCCTTGTGCCGAACGTCGACAGTCGAGAGCATCGAGTATTCGGCGGCAAGTGGTTTCACCTTGACCCCCCTCGGCATCTTTGGCACTTCTCGCCCAGCACCCTCCGGCGCGCCCTCAAGAATACCGGATTCACGGATATCCGTATTGAAAACGTCCCGTGTCCGACGGGATTCGCCGGGAGCATACTTTATACGGTCGGTCTTCAATTCAACCAGATGTTTTTCTATCTATTGATGCCCGCAGGATATGTCTGGTGCACGCTTATTCGAGACGGTATCATTCGCGCGCGCGCCGTCTCACACTAAACGCCCTCTCCATTATGTGCCGTTGACTATCCCCCGATACATGCTATAATCGAGGAATGAAAAGATTAGTGACACTGGGCGTGTGGTACTGCGTTTTTCTGGCGACCATTTACATCGTTTCCGACCGACGAGGATATCTCGAGCCCATCAAAGAAAAGATCGTGTATCTTTCCCCGCGTGATGTCTCTGCCCAACGACGCGACTACCTCGACATGTTCATCGCGTTGCTCAATTCCAAACCTCGAATTGACGAGCCGCTGGAAGATACCCTGTACCTCATCGGTGATTGCACTGCATACAATGAGCCCAGCTCACTTCCTCGTATGGCTATCGGCAATCTTGTGATCGAAGATATCCCCGTACAGTTGAGCAAAATACCCTGCGCTTATCCGGAGAAACTGACGGCGCATTTTGTGGTCATGGCGGGCACAAGAGATTTGGACAAAATTGACGGCGCACAGATAGAAGAGCGGATTTTAGCGCTCGAGGAAGAAATCCGTCATCGTTTTCCCAATTCTGAAGTGACGGTGATTTCCCCTTGCGAGATTGCCGAAATAGCAAAGAAGCACAGTTCCCTCAGGGACAATTGGCATCTGAGCGCCCAGGGTTATAAAATCCTCTGGGCACGCCATTTCCCCAAGCAGACGCTGTAATTGACAAGCATAAACCCCTGTGCTACACTCCATTAGCGATACGCCTGTAACATTGGTAAGCTTTCCTCGAATGAATTCCAGCTTACATGTCGAGTCATGGCCAGAGAAATGACCCCCCCTTATCCACAGCATGGAAAGACCCTGATAGTAATTCCTGCCTTTAATGAAGAAGATAACATAGCAAACGTAATTGAAGAGATACGGAGTGTTTTGCCTGACTCCGGGATAGCGGTCATTAATGACGGCTCATCGGACGGCACTACCCGCTGCGCCGAACAATCCGGCGCCACGGTTCTCAGCCATAGCTTCAATCTTGGTTACGGGGCCGCGCTCCAAACAGGATACAAATACGCGCAACAAAAAGGCTACGATATCCTAGTGCAGGTTGACGCCGACGGCCAGCACGATCCTTCGTATATCCCCGAACTCATCCGTCCTGTCGCGGAAAACCGTTGCGATGTAGCTATCGGTTCACGATTTCTTGGCCACGGCCACTACGAAATGCCTCTTGCAAGAAAGTGCGGGAGCCTTATTTTTCGCTGGATTACGAGTTTTCTCATACAACAGAGGATAACTGATCCAACGTCGGGATTCCGCGCAATCGGGCGGAAGGCCTTCGCTTTTTGCACTCGTGACGTGTATCCGTCTGATTTCCCCGACGCAGATGTCCTCGTAATGCTCAAGAAGGCAGGCCTTAGTGTCATGGAGGTTCCCGTAAAAATGCGTCCCAGCCTTAGCAATAGGACGATGCATTCCGGACTGAACGCGGTGTATTACGTTTTCAAGATGTTCCTTTCGATTTTCGTGACCGTCTTCCGCGAGATTCTATAGGTCGGGATGGATTCCCGCCTTCGCGGGAATGACGTAACATGTTCAGGTTTTTGGTTTTAACCAGGAACCATGAACTGGTTTTCCAGGAGGTGCAACCGTGTCGCCGAAAGCGCGAGTGTTTATTGGGGTCGTAAGCCTTCTCCTGATTGTTTTCATAATCGAAATGGTCAGGCGAAGGAAGTTGCGAGAGGAGTTTTCGTGGCTGTGGCTATTGGCCGGATTCACTACCTTGCTGGTCGGTGAATGGTATGGCCTTCAATTGTTCCTCACACGTGTCAGCGGGGCGGTTTCCTCTATAAGCATTATCTTCTTTCTCAGTATCACGTTCCTTATGGCCGTTTGTATCCACATGGCGACGAAGATTTCGCTGTTGATGACCCAAGTCAAGAATCTCACGCAGGAACTTTCAATCCTTCAAAATGAGGTGAAATCGAGAAGTGCAACCTCTCCCGAAAGCTCGCGCTAAGCTCTATACGGCTGCTCTTCTCGCTCTGCTGGCGTTCATCTGCTATTGGAATTCGCTCCGGGCGTCATTCCACTATGACGATTATCCGATAATCCTCGACATCGATTGGAGAACCCCGCATTATCTTCTCCACGCGCTCAGATACCAGCCACAGCGCTTTATGGTTTTCTGCAGCATTTGGCTTAACTGTGCCTTGGGTGGATACAATCCGATAGGGTACCACATCTTCAATGTTGTGGTCCACGCGTTGAACTCGATTCTAGTGTTTCTGGTTGCCTCGAAGCTGCTAAAGTTGGATTCAAAGAAACGTTACGATGCGCCTTCCATTTCCATCCAGTTCGCTGCCTTCGCCACTGGCGCGTTGTTCGCGGTGAACACCGCATTGACGCAGTCGGTGTCGTACATCCAAGGTCGCTCGTCTTCCCTATGCACGTTGTTCTATTTGATCGCCTTCTATTGTTATGCCGCTTCTGCGGAGAATGATATTGATGCCGAACCGCCGGCAAACGGAACAGCGACACGAACTAAATTCTTCGGTCCACTCCTCAGGAAGGCGAAAGGCGAAAGGTCAAAGGCGAAAGGGGAAAAGCAAAAGAAAGAGAGAGACTTTTTCGCTCCGCTCGCAATGACCAAAGCCGCTAGAGCCTTGCTTTTACGATTAACCGCGACGTGGCGTGGTCAGATGCTCTTAAGAAACACTCCTCCTCCCCCCCCTTTAATAAAGGGGGGCAGGGGGGATTTTTCCTCTAAGCTACTCAAATATCTTTCTTACACAACCACCCTTGCGCAGCGGGGTCGCCTTCTGCTTGCCATAATCGCGTTTGTGTTCTCATGCATGACAAAAGAGGTGGGAGTTACCCTCGTTGCCGCGCTCGCTATGTTTGAATTTATATATGTGATGAAATGCAAACTGAGGACCTTGGGTTTTAACACAGCTGTCCGCCTTCTTCCTTTTGCGTTCATATTAGGGTTGGTCTTCGTGTCCCGCGTCATTCTGTACGGAGCGATAGGAGAGGTCCGCGCTATCAGGGAGTTCTGGCCTAATATGTTCACCCAAGTCTCCGTCAATGTCACCTATCTCCGAATGTTGATCGTCCCGATTGGTCTCTCCATCGAGCACGATTACCCGCTATATCAGTCGTTATTCGAGCCGCACGTGATTGCATCTGCCGCCTTGCTCTGCGGCTTGCTGGCCGCCGCTATAGCGCTCATCCGGCGATTCCGCATGTTTGCCTTCGGCTTGTTCTGGTTTCTGATCGCGCTGCTGCCAACTACTCTGGTGCCTATTTGGGATGTGATTTCCGAGCATTGGCTATACCTTCCATCGGTCGGCTATTTCCTGGCGGTTGGGGCGCTTATCGATAAACTATTGACTTACCGCGACACAACGGTACGCGAGCGGCGTTTAGTAACTGGAATCTTATTGGCCCTCGTTTTCCTGTACGGGTCTGCCACAATAGCGCGCAACACTGTTTGGAGAACCGGATATTCGCTTTGGTCGGATGCGGTCCGGAAAGCGCCAGGGAAAGCGCGTCCTCGTATGAATCTGGCGAAGTTTCTTGGAGAAAGCGGCGATTTAGAAGGGGCGGCAGAAGAACTGAAGATGGCTCTTTCCATTGACCCGTATTCTTACGAGGCTCACACCAATCTCGGGACTATTTACCTGCGAAAGCGCGAATACGACAGGGCAGTGGAACAATTCAAACTTGCGCTGGCGGTTTTTCCGGACCCCTTTAATGCTACTCCGATGGAAGTGATGAATGTTGCGCGCGCCTTCTACAACATGGGTCTTGCCTATCAGCAAAAAGGAATTCTTAACAGCGCGATTGATGCTTATGAAAAAGCGATTCGAGTGGCGCCCGGCATGGGAGAAGCTTACAGCAATATGGGCTCAGTCTACATGGCCATGGGGCGTTACCCCGAAGCGGAGACGAGCTTCAGGAAGGCGCTATCAGTCAACCCGTCTCTTCGGTTTGCGGGGAAGAATCTCGAACTTCTGGAGGAGCAAAAGCGAAAGTCTGAAGTTGGAGAAGCCCCCGCAAGCTGAGTTACCACCATCCCGTCATTCCGTGCATTCGACCCCACCTGCAACGGGGTCAGATGTGAAGGAAACACCTAATTTATCATTGCGAGCGAAGCGAAGTAATCTCTGCATATATCGTTAACGCTGCCAACGAGATTCCTTTCCCGCGCCCCGCGGGACTCCCTCGCAATGATAAATGCTTGAGTGTTTCTTGGGAGCGTTCGACGCCGCCGCGGCAGGGTTATGTAGTGAAGAAACAGGGGAGCAAGAACGAGACCATTTGTAGGGGCGAACCTTGTGTTCGCCCAATTCACCAATATCACAAGTCGGGAG
>CAYVDS010000205.1:0-8141 GCA_964450145.1 uncultured bacterium | reverse complement strand
CGGAACGGGCACCCGCTTCTGCGTTCTCCATGGCTTGTGGAATCTGCTTGCAATCTCGATTCCCTTGGCGGTGGCGGCAGCGCTTCCGCCGGACTCCTGTATCACCAGGGCTTCCGCCGGTTTGCCTTCTGCTACCTGCGTCAGAAAATCGGCTTTGAGCACTTCGCATCCCAAACCGATAACCAGAACGGCGCCGATATTCGGATTATTGATCAAACCGGAGAACGTGCGGTGGCTGACCCCCATATCTTCGGGCCCGTAGCCGCACCCGTAGCCGTGAGTGACGGGCACGACATCGGGCAGCGCCCTGCCTATCGCGTCAACGACGCCGTTGGCGCATGAAACTGAGGACATTACGAGCACATAGTTGCGGACACCAAACTTTCCGTCAGCTCTTTTATATCCGAGAAATTCCATGTTTCCATTCCTTTCCCCCAATGATGTCTGCATTGCTTGGGTTGTCACCCTTTAAGACTCTGGTCTAGTGTTTCCCTTAATTCGGGGACACGATGCCGCATCGTGTCCCCGAATTAAGCGGTGTCCCTTTCATACATAACCCAACGGCAAAAGGGGTCGGCTGCTCGAAGCTACTCCTTCAGGTCGCCCGGAATTGGTTGAGCGTTGTGCACGTGCACCCACTCGCCGCGAGCGATGTCGCGAGTGGTCTCGAGTATCGGCTCTCCATAGCGAAATACTTTCCCGCCTGCAGGAATCGGCAAAAGAGCGATCTTATGGCCAGCCTCGACATCCTCGACCGCCATGAGCGGCTGCTCCAAGACCCCTTTCACGATGACCTGTTCCCCTTTGGCTATCGACGTTGTCGCTATCACTACGTTGTCATTGGCGTTAATCTTGAGAGCGTTGGTTTTCAAAGAGACTCCTCCCTTTCGACTCATTTGAGGGACTGACCCGCGTTTTGGGTCTGTCCCTGCACACTCGGGTCGCTGTTCTCTTGTTACGCCTTGCTGTCTGCAGTCTCGACTTGCTCAGCGAACTGGTGTGGTCTTGTATTAATGGACCATGCGACCACTCCAGCGAGCAACATGAGCGCGACAAACACAATGAAAACAGGTATATACGTTCTTTTGTGTTCGAACACTGCTCCGGCTACTATCGGCCCGATAGCGCCCCCAATTGTTCCCATGATGTTGAGAATTCCATAAAGGACCCCGAAGTTCTTCATTCCGAGATTTGTGGCGGTCAGCAACGGATTGATAGTCAGCGGAGCGCCGGAGGCGAATCCGTAAATAATCGCGAAAATGATCGCAACCGAGTACGGTTGAGCAAAAAACAGTATCACAATGCCGGCCGAGTAAATCACGCACGCTGCGGCCATGGCGTTTTTGGCCCCCCAGCGGTCTGCCAAAGGTCCAAACGCCAATTTCCCGAGCACCATCACGCCCATTACAGTCATCCACGCGACTGCGGCTGCTGTTGGCGAATGCCCGAGATCTGTGAGGTAAGCGACATTGTGGTTGCCGATGCCGCTGGTCACAACGCCGACAATGAACATAACCGCGGTGATTTGCCAGAAAACCGGTAGTGTAAAGGCTTCTTTGACGCCGACACCCCAAAGATTTTCGGCGACCTCGCCACTTGAGTTTGAATCCCGATACGGTTCGAGCCCGATTTGAGACGGGCGCGTACGAATAACGAGAAGAGTGACGGGGGTAACGATAACGAGAATCGAAAGGCCGCTGAACAGGAACGCCACCCTCCAACCGTAGTTGAGGATGATCCAATTCGAGAGGTAAGAGGCGACCATTCCCCCTATACTCGTGCCCATAAACGCGATTCCCATGAATGTCCCTCGACGCGCAACGAACCAGTTTGAGATAACAAGGGAGCAGGGAACCACCGTCGAGCATATCAATCCGCAGCCAATAAAAGCGAAGATCGTGCATATTTGCCAAAGCTGAGTTACGCGGCTTCCCGTCAGCAAGCCTAGCCCGACAATAAGCGCCCCAACCGTCATGACGGGCCTCGCGCCGATCCGATCAATCAATCTTCCGGCAATCGGGGCCGCAACGATCATGCCTATCGCTCCCATCATTAGCGCTAAAGGAACCTCTTGCCTGCCCCATCCCATTTCGACAGAGATGGGCTTCAGAAAAATGGGGAACGTGTTGATCACCATTCCCCAGAGCATGAAGAGAGTGACAAAGCAGGCCCCGACGATATAGAAGCCGTAGAACAATTTCGGTCCGCGTTGAGCCATAGATGAAATCTCCCCTACCCCCTTGCAAAAGGGGGATGTTTATGAGATTATCGCGCCTTCGGCGGCTGACTTTGCCGCGGCGGCGTAACGGGCCAAATAGCCTTTTGTTATGCGCGGCGCGGGCCGTTTCCATTGCCTCATTCTTTTGTCCACCTCGGCGTCGCTCAGTTTCAGGTCAAGCTTGCGGGCCTCGATATCAATCGAGACGATGTCGCCGTTTTTGACAATAGCGATGGGGCCGCCGTCGGCCGCTTCGGGCGATAGATAGCCGATGCACGTGCCTTCGCTGTATCCCGAGTATCTGCCGTCGGTGACAAGATACACTTTTTTGCCGAGACCTGCAAACTTCAGGAGCGCGCGGAACATTTGCATCTCGCGCATGCCGGGCCCTCCCTTGGGGCCTTCGTAGCGAATCACGATGACGTCACCGGCCTTTATCTGCTGGGCCATGAGCGCCTGTGTGGCGTCTTCCTCACAATCGAACACGCAGGCCGGCCCCTCGAATCTCCAGAGTTCCTTCGGAACCGCCACTTGTTTGATCACTGCGCCGCCGGGAGCGAGGCTTCCCTTGAGAACTGCGATACCGCCGTATTCGTGAACGGGGGAGTCGAGGGTATGAATGACATCATCATTGAACACTTCGGCTTTTGCGAGGTTTTCGCCGACGTTGTGGCCGGTTACGGTGAGCACGTCTCGATTCAGCTTTTTTTCGAGTCGTTTCATTACTCCCTGGATGCCGCCGGCTGTGTCGAGGTCGGTCACAGGATAAGGCCCGGACGGTTCTATGCTGCACAAATGCGGAGTGACGCGCGACATTGCGTCGAACATATCCATGTTGACCTTGATTCCAAGTTCGTGCGCAATCGCGGGGATGTGCAGCACTGTATTAAGCGAGCCGCCGATCGCCATATTAACCCGCAGCATGTTGTCGAATGCGGCTTGTGACATTATTTTCGACGGAGTCAGATCGTCTTTCAGCAGTCCCATCACTCGAGCGCCCGCCTCGGCTGCGATGCGCTCTTTCTTTGCAGAAACGGCAGGGGCCGTGCCGTCGCCGGGAAGCGACATTCCGACAGCTTCCGTCAGGCAGCCCATTGTGTTTGCAGTGCCCATGCCGTAGCACGCTCCCGCGCAGGGATAGATGCACGCGGTCAGTTCCTCCAGTTGTTCGTCAGTCAGTTGGCCTCCCTCCCAGCGCGGCCTCAGTTCTTCCATCGCCTGCTCGCCCCACTTCATCTGAAAACGGGGCCAATAGCCGGGGTACATTGGGCCGCCGGCTACTACGATTGCTGGAATATCGAGCCTGGCGGCCGCGATGAGCAGGCCGGGAAGTATCTTATCACAAGAACCGATGAGCACCATCGCATCATATGAGTGCGCCTGTACGGTGAGTTCGACCGAGTCGGCGATGATCTCGCGGCTTGGCAGGACGTAGCGCATGCCTTCCTGGCCGACGGTAAGGCCATCACAGATGCTGATGGTGTTGAACTCCGCCGGCATTCCCCCCGCCATCAGCACCCCTTCCTTCACTTTCGCCGCTATGCGATTGAGGTGGGCGTGGCCGGGATGAAGCTCATTCCATGTGTTTACGATGGCGACCAGCGGTCTCTCGACCTGCTCGCTCGTGAACCCCAGGGAATAAAGGAGAGCCCTGTGGCCGCGGGCCGTCGGGTCTCCGCCGAGGTAGATTTGACTGCGTTTCTTGAGTTCGCTCATGATATGTTCCTTTCTGCTTCACAACCTATTAGCCATGTCATACAACAACTCTTTCCAATTATCGATGTTCCCGAGCTTCGCGCCGTTTCGGACGATAATCACATTCTTTTGCGGACAGACATAAATGAATTGTCCATACCTGCCGCCGGCAAGAAAATCATAATCCCCTCCATCCTTAGCGTATCCCCACCAGAAGTATTTATAGAAGCCCTTTCCTGATTTAAAGAAACGCAGAAAAAGCTCCTCCTGGGAGTTATAGTACTCACGGTAGTTGACGGGCATCGGGCTTGTCGATTCGATAACCCACTTCTCGGAGATAATTCGCTTTCCGTCCCAAAGACCTCTATTTAGGAATAGTCGCCCGAACTTGGCGAAGTCAATCGAGCGCGCGTTTATGCCACTCTCCATTTTCTCAAAGGCGGTTTTTTTGCTGTCGATACTCCAGGACGCCGGGAATTCCATGCCCAAAGGCTTCCAAATTTTTTCCTCCAGATATTTCGCAACAGGCCGGCGAGTGGCTCTTTCCAATATCATTCCAATTAAAAGCGGATGATAGTTGTCGTAGAGAAAATGTCGTCCGGGGGGTGCCTCGATTTGCGCTGTGAGCGCCAACTTGCGCAGATTCGGGAAATAATACGTAAGCGCGTCATCCCCCCAAGGGAGGCCGTTTTCGCGGTATTTGATTCCCGAGGCCATTGTCAGCAGATGTTTGATGGTGATGGACTCGAAGCCTTTTGCTTTCAGTTCAGGAATGTAGTTGGTTATGGGTTCATCAACGCTTTTTATCAAACCTTCATCAATAGCAATTCCGACCAATGTTGAATCAAACGACTTTGCCATCGAAAAGGATGTGTTGATCGAGTCGCGATTGTAGCCATTGAAATACTTCTCATACAGTATCGTGTCGTCCTTTATCACGATAAACGCCGTCGAACCTGTTGATTCCAGAAACTCATCCAATTGACCGACCTTCTTCTGCTTGCCTTTGAACGTATACGACAGGGCCCCGAAAAGAGGTGGGATAGAGTTGTTCGCTTCCTTCTTGAAACTGAATACCGGGGGCTCGTTGTTGACCTCGCGGCTTGGAAATTTCTCATAGTCCTTTATGTCTGAATTCCGGTACAGCAGGCACCTGGCCACGTGAGTCGGCGACAACATTGCGCACATGCCGATGACAAAGAGAGTTGCTGCCGCCAACGCCACTGCGAAAACTGCCCATAATATTCTCATTGCCGCTCCCCGATCATTTACGCGATCGCTTCAGCCACGGGTTGAGGCCGGACGACTTCGCGTCTTTTCGGCTTCATCCCGAAAAGAAATCGCATCGCGTTGATGCGCCTCACACACAATTCATATATCGTCATGATTGCCGCAAAAGAAGTCGCGCACAGGAACACGTACTGAAGCGTCACGCTTGCGGTCCAAGGAATCATGAAGTAGCCTATCACGATGATCACGCTCTGATGAAGGATATAGAACGGCAGCACGGCCTCGCCCGAATATTTCAACACCCGGTTGTTGAAGTTCAGGTGCTTGCTTCCGAATCCGAGTATCGCGATCAACCAGAACCAGGAGTTGAAAGCGCGCAGGAATGAAAAGGCGAAACCGTAATGCGAGTAATTTGCGTACACGATCAGATATAACCCGACCGCCGTCGCGATTGTGCCCATGCCGAGCGCGGCGGCCCTATGCTTTTCCAGTGTAAGTCTGAAACGCGTGTCCGTTGCCAGCAAATAGCCGGAGATAAAGAACACAAGATGCGGGAAGACGGCCCAACCGCCGAAGGAATTCACGCCGACACCGTCGGGGTCCAAATTCACGAGTGACTCGACGAGGCCCAGCGGAACGGCAAGCATAAAAATCGCACATGGCTTTGCCAGAAAACCGGCGATTTCCACCATCGGCGCTTTCATTTTCTCGCTTCGCATCCAGAGGAAAAGCGGCAGCGTAATCAGCGAGAAAAGAAAAAGCATCTCCAGGTACCAGAGGTGCAACCCCATCCATGCGAAATTGCCGCCGAACGCATAGAATCCGTCGAAGTAGCGCGGATAAAACGCGAAGAACGAGCCGGAGAAGCCTCCGTGGGTCGCGCGCTCGATGTAGACCTGAAAGGATATATGGGTGAGCGAGCCTACGATGAGCGGCACCAGTAATCTTTTCACCCTGGCGCTCAGATACGAGCGGCTGCAGAGGTGGTTGAGCGCATAGTACGAGCTTATTCCGGAAAGCACAAAGAATAACGGCATGATCCACTGGGCAACGATTGCCACGAAATAAGTCATGCCGTAGCTGACCTCGCCGCTCTTTGCGTGCCAGCCGTCATGATCGAAAAATCTGGCGCAGTGAAAGAAGAAGACCATCAGCATTCCGAGAGTCCGGAGCCAGTCGATGTCGTCACGTCTTTCAAGGCTGTTTCCCCTCTTATCGAAGTCCTTCAAAATCCCCTCCTAAAGAAAGTAGAAATTCAAAAGTAAAAAATCAAAAGCCGAACTAGCGCCTTCTTTTACAATTAACCACGTGCACGCAAGGGGACAATCCCACACAACGGGACAGTCCCAATCGACAGCGTGGTCAGAGGCTCCTAAGAAAGTAGGTTTGGCAGTTTGCCAGTTTGAGGATTTGGCGAGATTCTTCGCTTCGCTCAGAATGACGTCACGGGTTATACCCACCGCTCCACCTTTCTTTCACTATTAAGCCCGCCTCGCCGTGGTCAGGCGCTCCTAATATCTGCCTCGAAGACAATCATGAACCAATGCTCATTGCCGCTTGGGCCGGGGCACGCTTTTCGCGCGCCCCAGCTTTCATTCCGAACAAAAGACGTGTAACGCTTGTACGTTTCGCAAGAACATCATACAAGACTGCGGTTGTGGGCAATGCTGCGGCGCAAATGGCAAAGAACTGTGTCACCGGCGAGGCGTTCCACTGCACGAAGTAGTAACCGAAGCTTACGACCACGGCCATATGAAGAATATAGAAAGGCAGAGCGCCCTCGTTGGCGTATTCGAGCGGCCTGTTGGTGAAACGCAGGTATCGGCTGCCAAGACTCAGGATGGCGAGAAGCCACATCCAGGAGTTGAATCCGTGGAGGACCATGAAGAGAATCCACCCGAGTGAATACCCTCGGGCCGGGTTGTTGTTTGTCACTTCGAGGAGAAGGATTGTGGATTGCAGAACGATTGCTACTGCAAGGGCGGTTCCGCCGTGTTTGTCGACGGCACGGGTGAACCCTTCGTGTGAACACAGGAGGTAACCGTACACGAAGAATGTCAGATAGAAAAAGAAATTCGCCCAATCATTGTAAAGGTTCTGAAAGCCGGGCCACTTTGCCCGCAGAGCCGCCTGAATCAGCGCCAAGGGGACGGCCAGCAAGAATACTCCACCATTTTTCTCGCAGAAAGCAGCCAGCTTTTCAATGTGATGGCGGCCAGCCTCACTCCGCAAGAAAAGAAACAGTGGTAGAGCGACCAGGGAAAAGACGAAGAGGTAAGCCAGGAACCACAAATGACCCCACTCGAAATTGCCGTTGGGCGCGATTCCGTTGAAGAACTCCGGATAAAAACGAAGATACGAGCCGCTGAACTCGTGATTGCTCAGGCGCATCCAGTATACCTGCACGGGAATGATTGCCAGCGTGCCAAATATCAGGGGGACCAAAAGCCGCTTGACCCGCTCATTGAGATACCTGCCGGCGCTCCGGGACCCGAGCGAAAACCAAGTGGCCGCCCCTGAGACGAAGAAAAACAGCGGCATATGCCACCGGTGGACGAAATCAACGAAAAGGTTGATGCCGAGGCTCGGCTGTCCTTTAACGTATGATATCGAATCCCCCGGGCAGAAGATCACGCCCGCATGAAAGGGAACGAGCAGCAAGACCGCCAGCACCCGCAGCCAGTCAACATCGTAGCGCCTTTCATTCCGTTTTTCCATGTTGTTCACGATACCCTTATTGATCATTTCGGATTTTGAATTGAAAACGAATGACACAAATAGAAAAGAAGAAGCTGGGATCACTAATCACACAAATTATGCGAATTACACGAATGAACAGCTTCTTTTCTTATCATTCGCATGCAGGTGGGAATCCATTCTTCTTTTGTGTTACTGCCGTCCAAGAAAGAATGCTTCATCGTTCTCTTCAGTCCCGTTTTCCCGTTGTCGAGTAGACATTCCAAATGTTTCCGTTAGGTCTGCTTTGTATTCCCTGTTA
>CAYVDS010000204.1:0-8282 GCA_964450145.1 uncultured bacterium | reverse complement strand
GACCGACGGCGTCGCCTTTGGTTGTATCTCGTATGCGGTGATTAAGCTGCTAAGTGGGCGTGGCAGAGAGGTGAACGCATTTGTGTACGTCTTCGCGGCGCTCTTCATCGTCAGGTATGTTGTGACCGGTGGTTAAAAAGACGGGCGGGAAAATAGGGGAAAATAGGGACAGACCCGTCACAAAGGGTCTGTCCCTATTTTCCCAACGCCTTATTTCACGCCCGTTCAACCAGGAACCAGGGACCAGGAACCGGTTTCTTAGGAGCCTCCCCATTTCAGTTCCGGATGAGGGTCTATCGCGAACTCTCCGACACTCTCGACGAGATCGGGCGCGTCCACGTTCGCCGTCATCTGGCTGCCCTCGCACCTGACGCTCACCCATGGCGCCCGGCGGTTTGGCCAATCTGCCAGCGGCAATATCGGCGCTTCGGCCGGAGCATAAAGGGGCGAGACAAAAACGCCCCCCTCCACTCTGTCGAGCTTCAACCCGAGGAGAGCCTGAAGCAACCCTATCGCGACCGCGCCGCGCGGGTCTCCGGCATGAGAAAAATAGGGACAGACCCTTTGTGGCGGGTCTGTCCCTATTTTTCTCCCTGTGGCGGGTCTGTCCCTCTTTTCCAAGGAGTCCAAGTAGCCCGAGTTCCCCGCACTAGCGTTTGCAAGCATCTGGAAACTCCAATAGCGCTGCGCCATTTGAATAAAGTCGAGGCCGAAATATGCGGCGACGATGTCACGCAAGATATTCGAGGAAACGCAGAACGATTCTCGGTTGTCGCTCCTGCATAAACAGCCGTGGTCAGAGAGCGTCTTTGCCGCGGACGACAGGATATCCTGGACGAACAGCTTTGGGTCCAGATCCGGAAAATAGTCGCATATGAGATGGTGGAGTAAACCGTCCGATGTGGAAATGGAATATGCGCCGGTTTCGTTCCCGAGCGACAGGCGGAAATGGTCCTCGAGCCATGCGCGTTCGCGGAAAGCTGTCTTCAGGGTTCTGACCGCGCGAACGCATGATTCGGAGAGCTCGCCGTCATTGAACTCCTCAGCCATCAAGGCCGCGGCATCGAGCGCGCACAATGCTTTCAATATCAGACGGGTTTGCGCGCGTGATTCAACTTGGGCCTCTTCCGAGCGGAGCAGAAGACTAGCGAGCTTCCGTACGAGACGCGCATTCGCCCGAATCGGCTCAATCCGGTTCCACCAACGCCAATAAGAGAACGCCATCAGGAGATGATCGCTCGCTTGCTCGGCGCTAACAGCCTCTTCGAGGGGCGGCCTCGCCACCAGAAAACGGCCGCAATGAATGGGGAAAACGCCGGTTTTCTCCTCAAACACAGCTCTCTGATTCAGTAGTTTCTCGAGGAGCTCGGGCCACAGGGTGAGATAGAGAAGCGCATAAATCCGCTCGCTCTCGAGCGAATTGTGGTACCCTCGCCTGTCCCAGCAGCCGAACCAGTCCGGCCCGCTGCCGGAAGCGGGCTCGGTCCACCATGTCGTTGCAAGATGCGATTGGAAAGAATATGCAATCAAATTCTTTTCAGACTGCCCGAGCGAGCAGCGGGAGAACAATTCGTCGAAAAAGCGGGAAAGATCGCGGTTATCCTGTTCCTCGCGCTTGGCAAACTCAACTACGCCGGAAAGATTCGGGAACCATCTCAAATACTTGAAACGATGGAGGGTCTCGTCCGCCTTAAGGACCGTTTCGGCGGTGTGTGCGGCGAGGATGAAAGTCGCCCGCGTCTCCGCGCCTTCGTCAACAGAATAGGGGATCGAGAATGTGGTCTCTTTGAGATTCATCTTCCCACGAATCGGAACGAGCGCGATAGAGCCGGCGAAATCGCCTCGCGAAAATTCGTCGGCATCCCCAGGAGACGCCTCGCCTGAGAGGCGGTAAATTCCGCGAACCACGAGGCCTGCGTCCTCGCGTGTGATGACTTCGCCTTCGCCCGCGAACAGGGCAACCTTAAGGTCGCCCGCAATTCGCTGCGGCGCTGAGGCGATTGGCCTGCATGTGAAATCGATATAATAGAAAGGCGCGCTCGACACTTTCTCATTTTGCGGATAGAACGGCGCGGTGAATTTTGTCAGGAACTCGAGCCCGAGCGTCTCGAAAAAGCACTTAAACGTCAGACTCGTCATGGTCATATGCTGCTCGAAGACGCCTATCTGTTCACCGGATGAGAACGGCAATTCCGAACTAGCATTGCCGCTAAGCGCCGAAAACAGCCATACGCCGCGCGTGTCATTGGTGTTGAGCGATATCTCGAGGTGGAGCGGACGGTCGAAGAGACTGCCTAGCGGCGACGCCCACAGTTGTCTTTCCTTCGGGCGAAAATTCAGCGTGAACCTCGAGCCGAGCCTTCCCAGAATAGTCTCCATGAGGATTGACATAACCAAAGTATATTTTTGGAGAGAGGGAATGTCAAATAGAGTTCCGGACACATTGACAGAAGCGGGCTCGCTCAAATAACATAGCATTGTTGATTGCGGAAAGAGCCCCTTTTAATTCGAGGACACGGCGCGTCGCTTAATTCGGGGACACCTTGCCGCAAGGTGTCCCCGAATTAAGCAAAGTAGTCTTTTGTTCCTTAGGAGCGCCCGGCCCCGCTCCGCGGGGTCTATTGGATAAGGAACCAGGCCACAACCTACTTATCATTCCCGCGAAGGCGGGAATCCAGATTGGTTGTTGGCCGCTTGCTAAATGGATTCCCGCTTTCGCGGGAATGACGTAACGGGTTCAGGTTTTTCGTTTCAACCAGGAACCAGGAACTCGGAACCAGGAACCAGTTTCTTAGGAGACTTTGCATGCCTGCGGATATACGACGCCTGAAACGGCACATCTTGAGGAACGAATTGCTCGACCGTGAGCTCGATTTCCTGCCTTCCACCATCAGCCGCGACGACGTTCGCGAGGTCGCGAGGAAGTACGGCCCACAGCGGCGACGCTTGCCCCTCGTCCGAATGGCCGTGAGCGCAGCGGACTTCGTCGTAAGGTACGGCGCGCCCGTTGCAGGAATGCTTCTGGGGGCCGAGTACCGCACAGCACAGGTTCTGACTCCGCTTGTCGGACCGGAGCAACGGTTTGGAGACTCGCTCAGGATTCTTCTCAGCCAGAACCTGGGCCGGCAGTTAGAGGACACCAATAGGACTCTGCAAATTGCGGGCGCCTTGCCCGACATCGTTTCGTACACGTTCTACGGTGCGCTGATTGGTCTCGTTGCGTACTACACATTGAAATGGTTATTGGTCTTGAATGTATCATATCGGCGGAGAGTGAAACTTACGCGTAAAATTGCAGAAGTGCTGGGGTGAAAATGGCCGCGCTTGTCCTCAAGAATCTGTCGAAGTTGTACAAGAACGGCACCGTCGGCGTCCGCGGCTTGGACATCGAAGTTCTCGAAGGCGAACTGCTCGTGCTCGTCGGTCCTTCTGGCAGTGGCAAATCGACCGCGCTGCGCTTGATAGCAGGCCTCGAGATACCGACGGCGGGCGAGGTCTACATCGGAGGCAAACTCGCCAATGATGTAGCCCCGCGCGACCGCGACATAGCGATGGTGTTTCAGGATTATGCCTTATATCCGCATTTCGACGTGGCCGGCAACCTGGGGTTTGGGCTGAAGATGCGCGGATTCCCCAAGCGAGAAATTCGCGCGCGCGTGGCGGAAGTGGCCGGAATGCTCGGAATTTCCGACCTTCTCCGGCGCAAGCCGAAGGAACTATCGGGCGGACAGCGCCAGCGCGTCGCGCTTGGGCGCGCGCTCGCGCGTAAGCCCAAGGTCTTCCTGTTCGACGAGCCGCTGAGCAACCTGGACGCTTCTTTGAGAGTGCGCCTTCGACAGGAAATAAAAGAAATACATCGCAACCTCGGCATCACGATGGTTTACGTAACACACGACCAGAACGAAGCGATGTCGCTGGGCGAACGGATAGCCGTGATGAACGCAGGCGCAATCGAGCAGATAGGGACGCCGGCGGAGCTTTATCGCGAGCCGCAAAGCAGATTTGTCGCGAATTTCTTTGGAAGCCCGGCGATGAACTTCGCTCCGTGCTCGATTGAGACAAGCCGCGGCCGGGTAGAAGTGAGATTTGCCGATAACATATTCATTTTGGGGTCAGAGGCAAATTCCGAAATGGTTTCACGGAAGGCGCTGCTGGGTTTCAGGCCGGAGGACGTAGTCATCGGAGAAAAAGGCAGAGAGAACTCATTTGGGGGCGAAGCGCAGGTTTTAGCGGTGGAACTGCTCGGCGGCGAGACAATTATACATCTCGCCGCCGGAACCCTCACGTTTGTCGCCCGCGTCCTCGGATACGTGGATATTAGCCTCGGACAGAGCGTCCGATTTAGTGTCGCAAGATCGAAGCTTCATTTATTCGATGAGGAGACGGGAAAGCGATTCTAATTGTCGTCTCCGCCGCGAACATCAAGCCTCTTTCGTGCTTTTCGTGCGATTTCGTGGCTCCTGCTTCTTCTTCTTTTCCTCCGCGGACTCAGCCGCCGAGAACGTTTTCAAACACCTCCAGCGAAGTCTCATTGAGAATGCCCGCTATCGTGCGGTGGTCTTTCTCCGGTTCGAGCGCATCATCGGGGATTCTGAAGAAATAGAAGTCAAAGGCTCCGTCGTTTACGGTCACCTCGATATCCGCGCCGTGGCTTTCCGCGTATATCCGATGCCCTTGCTCGCCCGCGTCCATGCATGAAACCCGGGGAACCATTTTGTCCTCTGCGCGGTCATAATACGAGACCAGCGTCACATTTCCCCCGGCCTTCATTGCCGCTTTCCGCGCCTCTTTTTCGGCGCTCGCAAAATCAAGCATCTGCTTTTTCGGATTGAGCTTTATCGTCTTCATCGGTGTTGCCTCCTAAGATATATACCCTTTCGACAAGGGCATATGCTTCGGCCTCTTTGTCCTGAATCTTTAGGGTGACCCTTTTTTTCCTTCCATTCTCTCCCCTTAATAAGTTGCTCATTTTGCCCATTATTGGCAACTTATATTATTTTCCGATAAGAGCATTGGACGTGCCAAAGAAGGTTGAGCCGGGGACGGTTGGATGAACGCTTTGTCATTTAACTACTTATTAAGACAGGGATTAGAGGCATTCCATTTCTTCGGAAGTTCGGATCCCGCATCACATAGTCAGCGCCTGTGTGCTCCAATATACGACAAACAGCATCTGCTTAGTCGGTTATTTTGAAACGATTGGCCTCATACAAACGGGTCGTGTCCCGCGAAAGCGCGACTGAGGCGGGCCGGCGTGACGTGAAGGCAGCCAAGAAAACGAAATGCATTCATCTGGAACGGGGAATTCAACGCCATCGTGCGTGAAAGTTGTTGCTGCGATGGGCAGGGCTACTTAATCGTCCGATTTGATTTCCAATTTCGTTCTGAGTGCGTTGAAGTGAGAATGCTTGAGCAAGCCTTCATGGTGAAGGCGACCAACAACTATACTTGGCGCGACTCCGATTGTGTCCGAAAATTTTATGACCTTGTCCTTGCTGAACGGCGGATCAGAAACAAATCTGCGGAATTCCCGTGGAGGAATGAGCGTATTGGCGGCGAATTTGTCCGCCTCCAGTTCCTTCTCTGATCTCTGGGAATCCTTGTCAGATATTTCGATGAAGACATCCTTCTTTCCATGAAGCAGGACGTGCCCCACTTCGTGGAAGAAGCTAAACCAAAAAATGTCATCGTATTTGTATCTGACGCTCAATTGCACAAGAGCCTTGTCGGACGATAACCATCTTGTTGCGCCATGCGCGCACATTTTCGGAAGAGGCGCCACAAACACGAGCGCTATTCCGCATGAAGCGCATAAATCGCCGAGCTTCCGCTGGAATTCGTTTGGAACCTCGCGCGTCAGCTCGCGAAATGAATTCAAGCTTCCCTTTAATCTCTTCTCGCCATAAGGCGCTGTCCGGATTTTCTGGGCCTCAATTTCTCCCTTCCGCAGCCATGCGGCCAAAGCCATTTGAGATGATTCTATTGCCGGTCTTGTTCCGTAGGCTGATTCCAGTTCACGCACCAATACCGAACCACGGTCCCCCCGAACCGCAACAAACTCTACTTCCGTCGAAAGCATTGGTATCTCGGAAGCGGGTGGCTGCTCACGGACTCCGGATCGGGAAATCCGCTCAACCAATTCAATTAGCGAGGACACTGAAAAGAACAGAATAAGTTCGCGAACTTGCTCGGTTTTGTCCTTGACGCGCCTTACCCACCCGCGTCTCGCCATTTCCGCGTATGGGATATCTTTCAGCATAGAAATCTGCTCCCGTAATTGTTTTGTTTCCTGAAGGCGCGCCTTGGTGAGTTGGTACTCGTTTTCGAGGCCGAGCCACACATGAGCCGGGGCGCCGAGCACGTGCTCGAGTTGAATAGCAGTGTCCGGTGTAATACTCTTCACTCCTTTGACTATTTCATTTATGACCTGAACCGGCCGGCCCATCCGCCTTGCCAGTTCTGCTTGTGTCATCCCCCTCGCATCGAGAGTTTCTTCAAGAATTTCACCCGGCGGGATAGCGAGGTCCGACAGAAGCATCTCTTCTTTTCTAGCCTTCATAATGCTTACTCACTTCCTCGATGACCACGGTATTTTCGTCTCTCACCGTGAAGATGAGCCGCATCCCCTTCGATAACTTGACCACGTGCTGACCTTTACGGTCACCTTTAAGAAGATGGTAGTCAAGCTCCGGAAGCGCTCTGAGTTCGTCTATGTGACGGACTGCCTTGAGAATATTGACCCGCCGAATATACTTCCTGGCGATTTCCATGCCCCATTTCTTGACTGCCTTCTTGTGTTCAAGGTAACATTTCGCCAGCAATGTGTTCTTGAATATTATTATCACAAACTCGGCCCTTTGTCAAATTGTATTCAGCGAAAGGGTGAATAACTTTTGCCGGGCGAAACCGCCTTGCGTCATATAGGGCTGGTAAAACGATTCATAGTTTCTTTTCGGCCTTCACGCTTATCTGCCGCAAAACAGCCAGCGCTTCCGCCACTTCGCGGCCTTTGGCTTCGATAAGGTCGAGGAGTTCGGTTTCGTTAGTTCGGAAAGCACGTTTTCGTCAGGCACAATGCATCCCCCACATGCTGAACGAGCAGAAGCTTTGTTTAAAAAGGCCTGCGGATAATCTCGAACAAAGTCTTTTTGAGGGACACAGTAACCCCTGCTGCTTTCGCCATAGCTTCCGCAGCCGTTACCTGCGGATGCGTTTTCGACCACAGCGGGTGAACGACGCCGTCGCCGACGAAGCTCAGGCAATGGTCAACGATGCGCTCGAGATATCGAATGGGCCGGTCGAGATAGTAATAGATATGGAAATTGTGGGCCGCCCCCGCCATCGCGACCATTGGATGAACCGGCGGCCGCGCGGAAATAGTGAGCCAGTAGCCGGTCTGTGGATCTTGTGTTTGCTCATGCCACGCAAAGAGATGCTCAATGAGCGGCTTCACCCGTTCATCACCGCTCTCTGCAAGCACGAAGTAGAAGCTCGCGAGATTGACGATATTGTTACCTTCGTTCCACGGGTCCGACACATTCCGCGCGGACAGCCATTGCTGTAGGGCGTCCATCGAGCAATACGGCTCGATGAACCGCAGAGGGTATCTGGGTTTTCCGCCGATGGAGAGCACCGCTCCCAGCGCGTAATTGGTCGTGTGGAAGTCAATGTACTCCCACGAGGGATAATATATGTCCTCTTTGGTCATCTGACGCATGCGGTAGTTGCCCGCTTCATGCTGGAAGCCGTTAATGAAGGCCGCTAGCTCGTCCCTGTTCGCATCGGAGAGCTTCTCATAGTCGCCCAGTAGTCTGCGGCAATGGGTTGCATCATATGTCGCGGGCAGAAGCATCGAAGGGAATTGTTCGGTGTTGTGATATTCGCTTGCGCGGTGAACGCCGAACGGAGCGTCCTTGATGCGCATTGTGTCCAGCCATGCGAGCGCTCGAGAGCGCATGTCGGATACTCGTTCTTCAAGATTTGTAGACATTCATTTTCTTCCACAAAAGACCATGAATCTGCAGATTCTCATAGCGCGGCACGGCCGCAGCCAAACCAAAAAAAGAAGAAGCTTTGGATCACGAATGTCACGAATGGAACGAATCACACGAACAGCTTCTTCAATGTCATTCCCGCGAATGATAAAGAGGAAGCTGTTCATTCGTGTAATTCGTGTCCTAGATATCTTCTTTTTCTTCTTCTTTCCAAATCCGTGTAATCAGTGAAACTGCTATGTATATTGTCAAGGGAAATGTAGTGGATTTCTTTTTTTGCTTTTCTTT
>CAYVDS010000203.1:0-8300 GCA_964450145.1 uncultured bacterium | reverse complement strand
GAACAAGACCCCGAGCCCTGAAACCACCATCAGCACCGCTGCCATCGCGCTCAGCGTGACGGATGCCAATTCCTCGGTTTCCGCATCGGCCCGCTGGGTCATATAATCCGAGAAAACCGGGATAAAGCCGGCGTTCATTGCCCCTTCGGCAAGCATCTCACGCAACATATTGGGGAGGCGGAAAGCGACGAAAAAGGCGTCGCTGACGAGCTTTGGATAGAGGTATGCGATAACCATGTCGCGAACGAGTCCGAGCACGCGGCTTGCCATTGTGCCTGAACTTATTACCGCGGTCGAGCGGGCGATACTATGTCCTGTGGCTGGTTTTATTGTCATAACGTTCTTCAGGCAGGACGCGCAAATTCATGACGCAAGAAAAAGAGACGATGTGAATTTATTCGCATTGTCCGACACAGGTTGACTTTCCCGGCCGAATCTGCTATATTACGCCAACCCTGAAACAGAGACAATCGGAGGTGAACAAAGGCTCGTGAAGAAAAGCAAGTCGGTCCTCAAACGCATCCGCCAGAATGAGACACGCCGTGGCCGCAACCGCGCGAGCGTCTCCAAATACAAAACCGCTGTCAAGAAACTTGAAAGCGCCATGGAGCAAAAAGATGCGGCTGCCGCACGAAACGTGCTCCCCGCTGTTGTCCGGACGCTGGACAAGGCCGTATCGAAAACCGTTCTCAGCAAGAAGTCTGCGTCGAGGAAGAAATCCTCGTTGGTGCGGCGCATCAACGCTCTCGGGTAGCGCACAGTTCCCTCACCAGCAATTCCAGATCAATATCAGGATGCCAACGCGAACTGGATTTGAATTTGTTGTCCCATTCCACGATCGCGCGGTACATTCTCCTGAGTTCCTCAACAGAGAACGAGCGCGCCTGTTGAAGGAAGCGTGTCTTCAGAAATGGTTTCACCTGAAGAGCCTTCGCGACTGCGTCGTCCCGGACCCCGTCTTCCAGAAGACACTTCGCCCGGAGGAGCCTTTTGACCGTGTAGTCAAGATGCCACAGGATGCGAAGCTCGTGTTCTCCCTCAGCGAGCAACTGCCTGAGCATTGTCCACGAGCGAATCAGGTCTCTGTCCGCAACGTGCTCGGTAAGTTTGTAAATGGGTTCTCTGCGCCTTGACTCGACGAGCGCTTCCACATCCGACTGCTCAATCGTGCTCCGCTCTCCCACATATTCGAGGAGGTTGGTGAGCTCATTGGAGACGCCGGACAGGTCGTTCCCGGTGAGCTCGAATATGTTCTCAATGAGGTGCGGTGATATTTTCTTGCCCTTTTCCCTCAGCGTCTCGCGAATCCACGCCTTTACCTCGGCTGGTCGAAGCGGTCCAAGCTCAATCACAACCCCATGCTTCTCAATTGCTTTCGACAAGGCCTTGCGCCGGTCGACACGTTCCGCCGTGAGAACAAGCGTAATGAAACCGGGGAGGTCGGCCAACGACTTTTCCAGCGCCTCCTGAGTGCAAACAGGCAGCGAGCCCACGTCCCGAATCAGCACTACTCTTCTTGCCGAACCCAGGGGATAGACATTCAGTTCCTGTAGAAGACCGGGGGCGGATGTGTTGGGGGTGTCCATCTCGGCAAAGTTGAAATCCCTCAGGCCGTCGCCGAGCGCAAGTTCGATGATACGAGAGGTAAGTCGGCGCGCGAGGAACTCCTCCGGCCCAAGAAGCAAGTAGAGCCGCGAGAGATTATCACCCCGGAGAGTGTTCTCAAATTCAAAGAATGTCGTCATTCGATAAGGACACCTGCGCCAGCCTACCAGGAGCTATCGAAGCACTCATAAATGAGCGTTTCAACCAGATTCTCCGTTGCCTCGTCGAGCGCTTCTTCGCGAGTGCGGCCGCCGAGCGTCTGATAGAAATCCGATCCTCTCAGGTTGTCTCGTTGCCAGATTATCTTACCGGCGCGCGTGTCCTGAAGGGTTGCGCTCGCCACGAGGGCTATGCGGAACTGGCCGATATTGTCGTCAGTGTTATAGCTTATCGCGTTGGCCTGAAAGCGCGTGATGGTTCCTCTCAATACGAGATCGGCTGCGCCGGGGTCGTCCACCACGCGGAAACGGCCGTCGGCCTCCAGTTCCCGAATCAACGCGTTCGTGACTCTTATCTGAATCTCTTGTTCGAAACTCTCATTCTTGAAGGCGGGAATAGCGATGGTTCGATAATCATCGGAGAGACGACTGTTCAGTGTCGTGTAGCCGCACGCTGCGACAGCAGCGCAGATGCATAGCGCAATACACGGAACAAGGATCAACTTCAAGGCATTCTGCTGACTGTTTCGCGGCATTTGTTCGCGCATTTAGTATCCGGATACTCGCTTATGATCGAGTCGAAATAGAGGCGTGCGGAGTCGTATTTCATGTTGCGATGGTAGTACATGCCGATTCTGAACTCATGCTCCGCGGCGGTTTCACGAAGCTCTTCCAGTTTCTTGCGCGCTTCATCTGCGTGGTCGCTCTCAGGGTATGCCTTGAGAAAATAACGATATTTCTGTATCGCCTCGTCGGCCGCGGTCTTGTCGTACTCCTCGGGGAGCAACTGGGCGTACTTGCACTCGGCGGTCCCGTAGGCAGACTCCGCCGTCCACTTGGAGGCCGGATAGTAGTCAATGACTTTCTGGAACTCTGCGCTGGCTTCGTCGTAAAGCTCGAGCTTCATGTAACACAGCCCGATGCGATACTGCGCTTCGGCCGAGAATCCGGTGAACGGCTGGTTGTCGATTACCTGTCGATATGTGTTTATCGCCTTGTCGAAGTTGCTGCCACGGAACAGAATAAAGCGTTCCTCGTTCTGGACGCCGAGGTCGAAGAAATGATCGGCTATTTTCCGCTGTTTCTCCAGGACGTGGCTGAACAACTGTGTATTCGGATATTCGTCAATGACCTTCTGGTATTCTTTCACCGCGTCTTCGTATTCGCCGTCGGCTTCGAGAGCTCTCCCGATCGAGTATTGCGCGAGGTCGCAATAATTGGATTCGGGAAAATAGCGCAGGACTTTCTTGTATTCTTCGACGGCCTTCTCAGGGTCGTCTTTCGTGAACAGTTCTTCCGCATACTGAAACTGGAGTGCGGCTGTCTCTCTCGGTTGACGTTCCGGATTGAACCACCGGCCGGTTTCCGGAGTCCAAATCCATGCTGCCTGCGCAGTTGTTCCACATACCAGCAAAACCGCAAGCGCCGTTGCGGCCGCTATACACATCGCTCTGGCTCTTGCCATTGGGGAACCTCCTTGCAGCTTCACATCCTCAAGACCAATTGTAGGGCGTATTCTATCAAAAACGACAAACCATGTCAAAGCAAGCGGCGTGCCATCCCGCGGGTGGACGCGCCATCGCGTTGAATAGCTTTATGTCATTTCCAACCGTTCTTGCGCTCTGCCTAGACATATGCTTAACGGTGGTTTATAATAAATGAGGTTTACCGGGGGATTTGAGGATTACCCTAATGCGTAAGGTCTTTCTTCTGTTAATCTTGTCTGTTCTGATCTCGCCCGCCTTTCTCTTTGGCGCCCAAGGCGGTTTTGTGCGCGTTATCACTATCAACGACGATATCGTCAATCCTGTCATCGCGGAATACATCTCGGAGGCAATCGCGCAGGCCGAAAAAGAAGGCGCACAATGCCTAATTATTCAGCTTGATACACCCGGCGGACTGCTTGCTTCGACGCGAAAAATCGTAAAGGAATTGCTTAACGCCGATGTGCCCATAGTGGTTTACGTCGCTCCCAGCGGAGCACGCGCCGGCTCCGCAGGCGTCTTCATTACGCTTGCAGCAAACATAGCCGCGATGGCCCCCTCGACGAACATCGGCGCTGCGCATCCAGTGGAAATGGGCCGCGACGGCGAAGGTTGGCGCGAGGCTATAAGAGACCTGGAACAGAAAATGAAGGAAATGGAGCGCCAACAAAAAGGAGACAAACCGGGAAAAGCCATCCCAACGCCGCCGGAAGAAGAAAAGCCTGCTGAAGAAAGCAAAGAGGAGTCCACCGGCTCTACCATGGGAGATAAAGTCTTGCATGACACGGTAGCATGGACCCGGGCCATCGCGCGAATGCGCGGCCGCAATGAGGATTGGGCAGTCAAAGCCGTCACGCAGAGCCTTTCCATCACGGAGACCGAAGCTCTCGAAAAGAATGTGGTTGACTTGGTCTGCAAAGACCTTGATGAGCTTCTCGAGAAAATCGACGGGAGACAAGTGAAGCTCGCTGATGGACCGGTGACGCTCCAAACACAGGGCGCCCGAACCGAACACCGAGAGATGACCGGCCGGCAAAGGATACTCAACACGATCTCGAATCCGAACATCGCGTATATCCTTATGATGTTGGGATTTTTCGGCCTGCTGTTCGAGGTAACCCACTCCGGCGCAATTTTCCCCGGCGTGGCCGGAGCAATATGCCTGATCGTTGCCTTCTATGCGTTCCAGACGCTCCCTGTCAACTACGCAGGCGTCCTGCTCATCCTGCTCGCGCTCGTGCTGTTCATTCTGGAAGCGAAGGTCACCAGTTACGGCCTCCTGACAATCGGGGGTCTCGTCGCGATGACGCTCGGCTCAATCATGCTCATTGACACTCCGTATGAGTTTCTCAGGATTTCGAACACAGTGATATTCCCGGTCGTATTCACAACTGCCGGCATCGTTGTTTTCCTCGTGACGCTTGTCATACGGACCCATGCGCGAAAAAGCGCCGTTGGGCAAGAAGGCCTCCTAGGTCTCATCGGCTCGGCCGAGACGGATATCTCGCACACAGGGAAAGTCCACGTTCACGGCGAGATATGGAACGCGCGTAGCGCGGCCCCGATAAACAAGAGCGCTAGAATCAAAGTTGTCGGCGTAGAAGGCATGACTCTGGTAGTCGAGAAAACCGAGTAGGGGGAAATAGGGACAGACCCTGTGCTACGGGTCTGTCCCCATTTTCCACAACCAGGAACAAAGGACTCGGAACCATGAACGCTTTCTTAAGGAGGAGGACACTCAAATGCAAGGAATGATTTTCGTTTTGATACCGATCCTATACGTCATTAGCTGCGTTCGCGTGCTTAACGAATACGAACGCGGCGTGATTTTCAGGCTCGGGCGCGTGCTTCCACAGCCGAAAGGGCCCGGCATCATTATGGTATTCTGGCCGATTGACCGCATGGTGCGGGTCAGCCTGCGCCTGGTCGCGCTGGACGTGCCGCCGCAGGACGTGATTACTCGCGACAACGTGTCGGTCAAAGTAAACGCGGTCACATACTTCCGCGTGATGGAGCCCATCAAATCAATCATTGAGGTGGAAAATTATCTGTTCGCCACCTCGCAAATGGCTCAGACCACCCTCCGCAGCGTGCTCGGCCAGGCCGAACTCGACGAACTGCTGGCGCACCGCGACAAGATAAACCAGGAACTCCAGGCCATTCTCGACCGGCAAACCGACCCGTGGGGAATCAAGGTCTCCAACGTAGAGACTAAACACGTGGACCTGCCGCAGGAAATGCAGCGGGCAATGGCTCGCCAGGCCGAAGCTGAACGCGAGCGCCGCGCGAAAGTCATTAACGCCGAGGGTGAATTCCAGGCTGCTCGGCGACTGGTCGACGCAGCCAAGATGATGGAAGAGCATCCTATGGCTCTTCAAATGCGGTTCCTGCAAACCATGATCGAGGTAGGTTCAGAAAAGAACACGACCACTATCCTTCCGCTTCCGCTCGACCTGTTCCGGCCGTTCATCGCCGCCGAACTCAAGAAGGTTGCTGAAGAAAAGAAATAAGAGTGAAGCGTGAGCGCATGGCCGTCGTAAGGGCGCAGTTTATTGCGCCCGATTTGTTTGCACGTTCGTTATTGCGGGAACCTCCTGTAATGTCATTCTGAGCGAAGCGAAGAATCTCATCAAACCCGCAAACTGGCAAACTAACAAACCTACTTTCTTGGGAGTTCAACGTGACTTCCCGCGGACTCGTCGCAAAGGCTCTTCAACCCTTGTCCCTTGGCTGTATTCGACCCACGGGATGGCTGCAAAACCAACTCCGGATTCAGGCGGACGGATTGAGCGGACATCTCGACGAGTTCTGGTCCGACGTCGCCGACAGCCAATGGATCGGCGGCAAGGCAGAAGGCTGGGAGCGCGGCCCCTATTGGCTTGACGGAATTGTGCCCTTGGCATTTCTACTGGACGACTCAAAACTGAAAACCAAGGTTCGCCATTGGGTTGACTCCATCCTCCGACTCCAGCATGAGGACGGCTGGCTCGGGCCGATACAGGATGAAACGTATGGCTACAAGCATGACCCTTGGCCCTCGTTTGTCGCGCTCAAAGCTCTGGCTCAATACTATGAGGCCACGGCTGATGAGCGCGCGCTCTCCGCGATAGAAAAGTTCTTGAGAAAACTCGACACGGTTCTGTCCGAGGCCCCGCTGCAGATGTGGGCCCAATACCGATGGGCCGACCTTATCCTCAGCATTCATTGGCTCTATGAAAAGAAGGGCGGCCCCTGGTTGCTCGAATTGGCCGCCAAGGTCCGCAGCCAAGGATTTGATTGGCGGAGGAATTTCTCCGAGTTTGCGTTCAAAGGCAAGGTGAACGTCGAAGAAAGCGCGGAACGGGGCACATTCCTCGCGACGCACGTCGTAAATAATGCCATGGGACTCAAGCAGCCGGGCGTCTGGCGCCGGCAGTCGCACGAGCCCGAAGATCGCGACGCCGTCTGGCAAATCATCGAGACTCTCGACACATATCACGGGCAGGCCACGGGCGTGTTCACGGGTGACGAGCACCTTGCAGGGCTCTGTCCCTCACAGGGAACTGAGCTTTGCGCGGTGGTTGAGTACATGTATTCGCTGGAAGTGTTATTGTCGATCCTCGGCGACACGCGGCTCGCTGACCGCCTCGAGCGAATCGCCTTCAATGCGCTACCCGCCGCCTTTAAGCCCGACATGTGGGCGCATCAATACGTTCAGCAAGCCAACCAGGTAACCTGCAAGATATCCGAAAATCGCATCTATACGAACAATGGACCCGACGCCAATATCTTCGGTCTCGAGCCGAACTTTGGCTGCTGCACCGCAAATATGCATCAGGGATGGCCGAAATTCGTTTCTCATTTGTGGATGAAAACGCCGGATGACGGATTGGCCGCTGTCGCGTACGCTCCTTGTATTGTGAAAACAGAAATTAAGGGGCGCCCTACCTCGGTCGAGGTTCAAACCGATTATCCATTCGAAGACACCATTCGTTTCACGGTGAGGAAAATCGGGGACATCCCGCCGCATGCGGAACATCGTGTCCCCGATTTTCCTCCGCGTGATGGTCCCAATAAGAGCACTACCATCCGCTTTCCGCTGTACCTCCGGATTCCTGGCTGGGCGGAAAACGCAGAGGTCTGTGTCAACGAAAGAGCGCCGGTAAAGACGCAGGCCGGAACCTTTCATCGTCTTGAGTGTGACTGGGGAGAGCATACACATGTGACCCTGCGATTGCCGGCGCGTTTTCAGACTCAAACCCGTCCCGGCGGAGCGGTGTCCATTGAACGAGGGCCGCTTGTGTTCTCGCTTAAGTTACGAGAGGAGTGGAGGCAGATCGGCGGCGCACTACCTCATGCGGACTGGGAAGTCGAGCCGACAACCCCGTGGAACTATGCTCTTGAAATCGACCGGCAAAATCTGGACAAATCACTGTCATTCGAGTCATACCCGCTTGGCGCATGCCCCTTCTCCCCCGAGGGCGCGCCCGTTCGTGTTCGCGCTAAAGGCAAGCGGGCGCCCGAATGGAAAATCGAGCGCAACGCCGCAGGCCCCGTTCCTCAAAGCCCCATTCGTTCTTCCGAACCGCTCGAAGATTTGGAGCTCATCCCATACGGCTGCACAAACCTGCGCGTGACAGAATTCCCTACCCTGTAATCGTTGAAGACTTGTGCCCCACGTTGCGATAGCTTTGCGTGCCGCCGCCCGCCCCTTTCAACCCTAGACTCGAAACCCCACGCGCTTTGCGTGGCGGTTTGACTCATACTGACCGGCCGCGCTATAATAAATCTCGGATTTCTCCGATTCAACACGCCTAAGGTCAGGGTGTCGAAAAGGCTAAGGCGGTTGAACGGCAGGCGCAGATGGAAACGTCCGCGCCCCCCATCCTCGGAAAGGAGAAATAGTTGAGCAAGGGCCGGTTCCACGAGGCATGGGAACTGGCTGTTCTTATTTTGGATTTTGGATTTTGGATTTAGCCAAGAAGTAAGGGAACCGCTGATAAACGCAGCGCGGCGGAGGCCGCAACCAAACACCTTCACCACAAAGGCACCAAGTCACCAAGGAAAAGAAGAA
>CAYVDS010000202.1:0-8316 GCA_964450145.1 uncultured bacterium | reverse complement strand
CTATAACCGCGGATTACACACAACGCACAAAAAGAGGGGTTCTGCAGCGCAATCTCATTTAGAAACAATACCCCCTCGCTTTCCGAGCATTTTACTGTTTACGCCCTCGATATGCCAGGCCACGGGTATACCGAATATCGCGGCGAACCCGCGTTTGATCTTGACACATTCGCCGGTGTTCTGGATGACTTCATGACGGCGATGAGTCTATCCAGCGCGACTTTGGTTGGCAATTCCTGGGGAGGTGGCTGGGCGCTCTGAGTTCGCGCAATGCAGTAGTGTCCCTCTTTCTTCTTTAATCCAAAATCGCTCTACTCCCGCCTCTCGACTTTGGACCTTGGACTCCGGACTTCGGACTCCGCGCCTTGCGCGGCTCTTTCGCCTATCACTTGTCGCCGTATTGCGGCGCGCGCTTCTCGAGGAACGACATCGCGCCTTCGCGAAAATCGTCCGTGAAGAAATTGACGACCTGCGTGCGGTTCTCCATGTGTATCTGGTGTTCGAGGCTCGGCGCGCACAGGCCAAAATTGAATACTTCCTTTGTCATGCGGAGCGCAAACGGCGCGTTCGTCAACATCTCTTGCGCCAGTTCTTTCGCCGCCGGAACAACCTCGCCGTCCGGGACCACTTTTGAAACGAGGCCGATCTCAAGCGCCGTCTTTGCGTCGATTATGCGGCCAGTATACATGAGTTCGGCCGTTTTCGAAGCACCGATGATGCGAGGCAGAAAGTACGACGAACCCATCTCGCCGGCCGAAAGTCCCAGTTTCACAAACGCGCAGTTGAAGCGGGCCGACTCCGATGCATACCTCACATCCGAGGCAAGCGCAAGGCAGAATCCGCCCCCGGCCGCAGGTCCATTGACTGCGGCTATTATGGGCTGAGGGATTTGTCGCATCCTGACAACGAGCGCTGCATACCCCTGTTGGAGCCGATACTGCATCTGTATCGGGCCGACACGGTCGTCCCATGCGCCTTCTCCATCGCCGCCTCGCAAGTCGGCCCCTGCGCAAAACCCTCTTCCCGCGCCGGTCAGTATCACCACACGAGTGTCGAGGTCCTCATCCAGTTGGTTGAACAACTGGTGCAACTCCCTCACGAGCGTGTATGAGAGCGCATTGAGCCGGTTCGGTCGATTCAAGGTGATGATTCCCATATGGCCGTCTTTCTCGAATGTGAGCATATTCATGAATGTTTTCTCCTTTTTGCCTCAGATGCTCCCAACAAAGTCGGTTCCTGGTTTCTGGTATTAAAGGCAGCCCGTGCCCCAAGAAAACAAAGACCCCCGTCTCAGCGACGGGGGCCAAAACCATTACTTCTTCTTTTCCTGAGCGCGAAGGCTCGAATAACTTGCGAGTGTCATTCTCCCATCTGACCGAAAGGACTAGCGCGCCTTCAGTGACCGCTTCTTGCGCTGGCTCTTCTTAATGAAATGCTCACGCTTCTTGTACTCGGTCAATATTCTCTCGTCGGTAACCTTCTTGTTGAATCTCTTCAGCGCTCTTTCAAGGTCTCCGTTTACCTCTACTTTTGCCATGTGGTTTTAGTTCACCCCTTTTTTGTGAAATATGAAATTTTTTCTAAGCTAGCCGCCTTCCAACGCGCAGCAGCTTCTCTTCTGCGTCAGCACCCTTGCCTCATGAAGGGGTTCCCCTCTGAACCTGCAACTACGGGGGGGCAAGGCCTGGATTCCGCATCCTTTTCATACTAGCAAAGATTTCCCAAAAAGTCCAATCTCAACATCGAAACAGCAATGTCGTCTTTTCTGGAGCAACTCGCCAGTCACCCATACAGAGTTTGGGCGAATACTTGACAAATGACTATTGCCTTTTGGGCGACACGCTGTTCCGTTCCGGTCGCTCGCTCAGCGCCTCGGCAATCCTTTGCTGGGAGTCGGGCGGCCACTGGCCCGTCAGTTCCACGTCTATCTCGCGTGTCTCTCGACCACGCAACTTGAAGCGGACAACTATGTATCGTTCGGGAAGAAGCCCCCGCACCTTGTCAGCCCATTCGATGATGGTAACCCCGTTCGGGTCGAAATACTCCTCGTATCCGAGCGAAACCATTTCGGCCTCGGTCCCGAGCCGATAGGTGTCCACATGAAAAATGGGGAATCTCCCTTTATATTGGTTAACAAGCGTGAATGACGGGCTCGAGACATATTCGTCGGGCCCAACGCCGAGCCCTCGCGCAAGCCCTTGCGCAAAGACAGTCTTGCCCGATCCCAATTCGCCGACGAGCGCGACCACGTCTCCGCTCTCGAGCAGTCGCCCAAGCGTTTCCCCGAGTTTGGTCGTCTGCTCCGGGGAGTGTGAAATTGTCTGTATTTTGACGCCTGGCTGCATGGGTTCTCTTTATGGTCCTTGCGTGGATAAATCTCACCGGTAGAGTGTCCCGTAATTCTGTAGGTGCGAATTTATTCGCAAGCGCGATGTCGAAAAACCCGAAAATTTGTGCGAATAAATTCGCACCTACAGAATTACGTCCTTGTCCGCCAACTACGGGTAGTTAGTGCTTTGACCTTTTCCCTTTCGCCTTCCTTAAGGAGTGTTACACCCAATCGGAACGATCAGTCTTTACGCGGGACAGGATGATCTCGACCTCAGGAATCCTGCGGTGCAGGTTCTCCGCGAGCGCAGGCAACACAATGCGCTCGGTCGCGCCGTGTCCGGCTTCGACGACGCAGAGACCGAAAGCGTCGGCGGTCAGCATCTTGTGATAATTGACTTCACCGGTGACGAATCCGTCTGCCTTTTCCGCGAGCACACTGGCGATCATATCGCCGCCCCCGCCTCCGCACGCGGCGACGCGCCTGATCTTCGCCTGCCCGCGGCCGACTATCTTGACTTTCTTTACTCCCAATCGCCTCTTGACCAGTTCGACGTAATCTTTGAACGCGACCGCTTCGGGAAGCTCGCCGATCCGGCCCATGCCGAACGCGCGGCCCGGGTTGGCGAGTTCATACACGTCGTACGCGACTTCTTCATACGGGTGGGCGATTCTCATCGCCGCCAGCGCGTTTGTCAGCGAGCCTTCCGGAACCAGGACTTCGAGCCGCAATTCATTTTCCTTGTTCAGCGCTCCGACAGCCCCTGCGAACGGAGTCGCATCCTCGGATGGAATGAACGTGCCCGTGCCCGGTGACTGGAAACTGCAATAGCTGTACTCGCCTATGTGTCCGGCCCCTGCGTCACACATCGCTGCACGAACCTTGTCGGCATGGTCCTCAGGCACAAAAACCGCCACCTTGTAGTTCCTCTCCTCGCGCGTGACCTTGAGAGGCCGCGCATTCCGGAGTTCCAGTCGTTGCGCCAACACGTCGTTCACGCCTCCCGGCGCGCAGTCGAGGTTCGTGTGCGCGATGAAAATGCCTGTCTCATTACGGATGGCCGCCACGAGCACGCGCTCGGATATGTCCGTGTCCGCGATTCTCTCGAGCTTCCGATAGATGACGGGATGATGCGCGATGATGAGGCCTGCCCCCCGTCTCTTCGCTTCCCCGACAACACGCGCATCAACCTCGAGGGCGAGCATCACACGGTCCACCCGCGGAGCGCACGGCGTCTGAAGCCCGATGTTGTCACCCTCGAGCGCCAAGTGCGGCGGCGCCAATTGTCGCATGATTTCGACTATCTTCGCCAGGCTCGTCGTCAAAGGCATCACCCCGTTCTTTTTATCTGTCTCCGCAAAAGGAAAATGAACAGCGGGCCGCCGCAGAGAGCGGTTATGACGCCGACCGGAATCTCGTTACCGCGGACGCCGACCCGCGCCACCGTATCCGATATGATAAGGAAAACGCCGCCTCCAAGAAAGGCCGCAGGCAACAGCAGCCTGTGGTCGGGCCCGAACATCATCCGCATCGCATGAGGCATAATGAGACCCACAAATCCGATTGGGCCGCCCTCCGCCACCGCCGCCGCCGTTATCAGAGAGGTCGCGACAAACGCGATTTTCTTGAGCTTTTCCACCTCGACGCCGAGTTGGCTCGCGGATGCCTCGCCAAGGCTGAGCAGGTTCAAATCGCGCGAATACCACAGCAGGACGGCAAGGCCGGCCAGGATGTACACGCAGCTTATCAGTATTGTGGAATAACGGTACTCTATCTTGCCGAGGTTGCCCATGAGCCAAAAGATGATATCGCGCGCCTTCGAGAAATCCACCAGAGACGTTATCAACATTATCAGCGCCGCAAAAACATAGTTCGCGATCACGCCCGTAAGCAGCAGGGAATGGGTAATAACGCGCCCATAACTCTCAGCGATTGCGTAAACGAGCAGTATCGTGAGGAGAGCGCCCGCGAATGCGCAGACGGTCATCGCGTTGTAGCCGAGTATCGTGTATTGCGCATTCAGCAGGATGCCCGTCGCCGCGCCCAAGGCCGCACCGCTCGAAACCCCCAACACATAGGGTTCGGCGAGCGGGTTGCGAAGAATCGCCTGAAAGACCACGCCCGCCCCCGCGAGCGCGCCCCCGATTAATCCGGCCAGCAGAATGCGGGGGAGACGGATTCCGAAAAGAATCTTTGCCTGCGGATTCGGCGGGAGCGACGATTCGAATGCCTGCTTGAGGTCCAGCGGCGTCGGCCCAATGAGCGCGCACACAGCAATCGACAGAAGCGCAATCATAGATAAGGTTCCGATCGTCGCGAACCACCGCCGGGCTGTGAGCCGCTTCATCGCGCAGGCTCTCCCGGTCCGAAAACCTCCGGATGGATCGCGCGGGCTATCTCTTCAACGCCGAGTCCTGATCTCGGGCCAGGACGTGTCACGTGGTCGGCAATGAGCCCGTATATTCGGCCTTCTTTGACGGCAGGGATGGAAGGATATTTCTCCCACAGCTTCTTCGCCTGCCTGTCCTGCTCAGGCGTTGGGTTGAGATTGAGCGCCGTGAACAATATCACCTCAGGCGCCCGCGCGACAACTTCCTCAATGCCGAGTTGCGGATACTTCGAGATGCTGTCATGCGCGATGTTTGTTCCGCCCGAGGCATCGATGAGCTCGTCTATAAATGTGCCCTTGCCCGCGAGAAAGAGAGGGTCCACGCCGACGACGAACATGACTTTTCTGCGAGGCTGCGCCGCAACCTTCTTACTGACTTCCGAGAATCTCGCCTCCAAGCCCTTTACCATATCCTCGGCGGCCTGTTCCCTGGATGTCTCTTTACCGATCATGCGGATCGTGGCATGTTAGTCGGCTATGGTGTCATTGGGGAGTGCGAGGACCTTGATGCCCAGTTGTCGCAACGAATGATACAGGCTTTCCTGCGTGGGACTCGGAAGCCCGATCACGAGGTCGGCGTCAAGCGCGATGATGGCCTCGGTGCTCGGGTTCATCACGCCCCCTATCTTCGGCTTCTTCAGCGCCTCGGGAGGGTAGTTGCAGAAATCAGTGACACCCGCGACTCTTTCCCCCATGCCGAGCGCAAAGAGCACTTCGGTCACGCTCGGCGCAAGCGAGACTATCCGCGCCGGATATTCCGTGGTTTGCGGCGATTCGGCGCGGGTGTCGGCGTTGCTTTTCTCCCGCCCGCAGGAACAGATGGGCAAGAGCAGAAGGCCGATGAGGATGCCGAATAGAATTCTACGCATTCTGCAACTTCCTCTGTCGCCGGACTTCGAGTGAAACCTCGGATGCGAGGGTGAGGATTGTCTCTGCTTTCTTCTCTTCGGGTATCGGCCCGACTCCGCAGCTCGGGGTTATCAACGACTGTTTCCACAAAAGCTCTTCGTTGATTCCTTTTGACGCGAGCACCTGTATTTGTCCGGCAAGCTTTTCGGCAAGAAGGCGTGCTGTTTCCGCGCCAGTGAATGCGACCGTCGGCACGATTCCCCAAGCGATGAGTCCGCCGCGCTCAAGGAACTTCGCGATTTGCGAATCAAAGCAGGCGAAACCGCCGAAGTACTCATACGCGTCAAAACTCACGATATCCATATCTGTCTCGAACAACAGCGACCAGTCGGTGTTGCCGCAGCAGTGCACGCCGACCCTTGCGCCCGCGGCCCGCACCGGCCGGATGAATTCATTCAAGATCAAGATGATGCGCTCGCGGGTCAAACTGCTGAACGGCGAGCCGAAACTCGAGAGATAGGGCTCATCCACGAAGATTATGGGAGCGGAACCGGCGTCCTGAAAAAGCTTCGCCTGCCAGCGCGCCTTCATCTCCAGACACTTCGTCGCGATGTCCGTCGCGGCCTCGTCGTAAATCAGGCTGTAACCGTTCTCAGCAATGACGCTGAGGCCGAAGGTCACAGGGCCCACAACGTGGCCCTTGAGAAACGCGGGGGTCTGACGCCCGCTCGAATGGAGCGCTTCGAGGAAAGCGTACAGTCCCGCGGCGTATTCCGGCGATACACAGAAGTAGTCAAGATTCGAAGCAAGATAATTCTCGTAGAATTCGGCCTGCCAGTCCGGCGATGGAGTCGCATAGCTTAACCGCCGCGCCGTTTCGTCAACACATATGCCGGGCATCCTCTCCGTGAACTGCACAAGCATTTGCTCGACAAATCGCCTGCGACTGAGCTGAGGCCAGAAGGGTATCTCCGCGAAATTTTCGAGAACCAGCCTTGCAGCGCGCTCGGGGTCGGTATGCGGAACGGTGCCGATACCGGTCGCAAGCGCATGTCCGAGAAACGTCATATCATAAAACCTTTCAATAATTTGCGAACGACTTGATTTGCTCGACGGCGATGAATCATTCGCGTCGCTATTTGGATATTAAGTATAGCATATCATACGAACACAGCGCAGCAAAGCTGCAGGCAGGTAGAATCGGGGATCAGTAACTATCTGCGAGATATGATGAAGGTGTGAGCAAGGAGTTATCGACGAAGTTCAGGAAGCGTCACGAAGAGCCCGTGGCGGACCTTTTCACAGAATAAGGAAATCAGCGTAGAAAGTCTCAGAGAGCCTCTGTCACTCTTGTCTCTCTGTTGAAAGTTGGGATTCTACGTGATCTACGACTCTCTCAGCAACTGCCAGGGCTCGTGTAGCTTCTTCTCTTGTGGGGTCAATGCCTTCGCCCGGGTATCGCATTTCAACTGCATATGCTGACAACTCTGCGAAAACCCCGCGGTGAGCATCGAGCTCCGGCATGAAGGCACCCGCCAAATCAAGAAGTTTGACCAGGTTATGTATTCTTGGGAAGGCCACATCCTCATAGGTTAGCGCAGCTTTGAGAGCTTTCTCTATGGCTTGCTGCGCATGAAAACAGACCGTATCTGTCGGACCGTCAGGAAGCTGGAGGGTTTGGACGGCGGTGATCAGGTCGTTTCGGGCTTTCCTGAGCCATGTTCGCGCGAGTTCAGTTTTTGGGTCGCTCATAGACAATTTTCCCGGTGGCAAAGGCTTCCGTCACAATGTGATTCACAGTTCCATTCCAATAAGCGACTTCTTCAGGAGTGTACACAATGACATCCATTGCGCACGGCATTGGACGAAACAACAAATAAATGGGAACAGCGCGTTTATGCTTCGGCAGTTCCGTCCGCATGATCACCAGCAAATCCAGATCGCTGTCGGGAGAAGGATGGCCGGAAGCGTAGGACCCGAAGAGGATAATTTTCTCAGGCGAGAAGTCTGCGGCAATGGCTCGAACAATGGCAGCGATGATCTCGGGAGACACGACTTCCCCGAATCGCTGCTCGGCTATTGCCACATTGTGCATCGTATCATCACCAGTTCTTGAACTACGCGAAATGGAATCTGAAGACGCTCGACGCCAAACTTCATTGTCGAGACACCTTTATCATACAAGAACACCATGGCAGAGTCAAAATGTCCCTTCTCCTATCCTCGTTTGTACTCTGCCAAATGGCGACCGGACGCGTGACACGACGAGAAGGCGCATCACCGAACGGAACCACGGGGGCCGCGGGGAGAAGAAGGAGCAACCACGAAGTTCTTAACCACGGATTCACACGGATTTGCACGGATTTGGTAAGAAGAGTCACTGCCGTTCAAAGAGAATCTGAACCGCAGAGTTCGCAGAGGCTCGCGGAGGATATTGGCGATCTAATGTTTTCCTCTGCGGCCCTTTGCGCCCTCCGCGTTTGAGATTTTTCTCTTTGAAAAGCGAGGATCAAGAATCCATAAATCGGAAAGTGCTGGCCCGATTCACGGATGTTTGCGAAAAGCAATTTTCAAGTCTCGCACTAAATCAAGGATAGAATCAGCAACTATCTGCACGATATGATGAAGATATGAGAAAAGAGTTATCCACGAAGTTCACGAAGCGACATCACGAAGAAACCGCTGCAACCGAGCCTGTCACCGGTCACTTCAAACCCAGCCAGGGAGGGGCGGTTTAAAACCCGCCATT
>CAYVDS010000201.1:0-8352 GCA_964450145.1 uncultured bacterium | reverse complement strand
AAACAATCGAGAAGAACTCAAGCGGCGTCGAGACAGGGAGAACACACTACGTGTACGACGGGCTCGACATGATTGCGGAACTGAACGGGACCAACGGCATGGAGGCGCACTTCACGCACGGCTCGGGCATTGACGACCCGCTCATTATCCGGTACAATGGCCTCGACTACTACTATCACAAGAACCACCTTGGCAGCGTGACAGAGATAGCTAACAGCACCGGGACCGTTGTGAAGAGCTACAAATACGACGCCTTCGGCAACATCCTCGAGGAGACTGGCCCCACCATCAACCGCGGCTTCACCTACACCGCCCGTGAGCGCCACTCCCGCAGCGGCCTCTACTACTACCGCGCACGATTCTATGATCCAAGAATCGGACGGTTTATTTCGCAAGACCCGATCGGGATATTAGGCGGGATGAATTTGTATAGCTACACGGAGAATGGCCCTGTTAACCGTAATGATCCTTTGGGGCTTTGGTACATTGACATAAACGTTTCGGGTGGATATTGGGGAGGTTTGACAGGCGGCGTGATGATAAATGGAAGCGGCCTCTATCCATATATTGGTGGAGGCATTGTCACCCCAGGTGTTGGTGGCTCCATCACTGCGTCGTTCTCTAATCCAACACATGGCTGGAACGTTGGACTTCAGGGACAATACATAGTGGCAGGGCAAGTGGGGTATGGGTTTGGCGATGGTAGCGGCCCGTTCGTAGAAGCCGGAGCAGGCTGGCCGCCGGGGGCTTCGCTGACAGGTTATTACGTTTTTGGGCCTTTTTTCAGAAAGCAGGATTCTAGTGAATCCGCAATATGTCACCCGAATTGAGGGGAATTCCCGGAATGGAAGAATTAGTAGTCGGCATGATCAGTCTAACCCTTGGTTGCCTAATGGTATTCTTCCGTAAACCATTTGCTGGACGGATTATCAGGGAGCAGAATAGATTCTGGGGATTTCATTTTGGCGAAAGCGAGCTTAGACTTTCAATGGTCATCTCGGCAGTAGTCGGGATAGGTTTTATTGTCTTTGCCCTTTTGTTACTTTTTCAGATAATCCGATTCAAGTGACTGCAAATGCCACTAATCTACTGGCAGCAATTAAGGGGAGCAAAGGGGTCACATCTTTACTCTTTGCTGGCGGGTGACCCTCGATATACGAGGTCGGCGAGGACCCGCATACGGAGTTCAGTTTCGAGTTGAACGGCAACACGGTCGAGCAAACCACCGCCGCGGGCACAACGACCTACGAATACGATTACGAGAACCGGCTCGTCAAGATAACCTATCCGGATGAGGGCTGGACCGAATTCGTGTATGACCCGCTCGGCAGGAGACTCAAGACCATCGAGAGGAACGGGCAGGGGCAAATAACCGCTGAATGGCGGTACGTGTATGACGGACTTGACCCGATTGCGCTGCTCAACGGAAGCAACACCTTAGTGGCGAGCGCATGGCCCCGGAATTGACGACCCGCTGATTGTTCGATACAATAATGCCGACTACTTCCTTTACAAGAACCATCAAGGGAGCGTAACCGAGGTCTCGAACATAAGCGGCAGCATCGTCAAGGCCTACCGCTACGACGCCTTCGGCAACATCATGCTTGAGACAGGACCCACAATCCCCGGCGGCTTCACCTACACCGGCCGCGAATACCACTCCCGCAGCGGCCTCTACTACTACCGCGCAAGGTTCTACGATCCAAGAATCGGTAGATTTATCACACCAGATCCGATCGGACAGATCGGTGGAGTGAATCTATATGCGTATGTGGGAAACAATCCGGTGAATTATGTTGATCCTCTTGGCCTTCTGTCACCCACGGCAAACTCAGTATTGACAGCAGTCGGAGTTGTAGGTATGGGGGTTGGCGCAATCGTAATTGTCACTGCCACTAGTCCCGCTTGGTTTGCGGCGGGGGTGGTGATCACCGCTGCAGGCGGAGTAGCTACCATTTACGGAGCATACAATATTCCGGAGGATATAAACAGTATAGCGGACAAAGGTACGCAGGCAATTGAAGGCCAATCGGGGAGAAAATATATTGGAGGCGACGAGGATACAGCGCGCCCTGGGGATGCGTACCGCAATGATGACTCCGACCCAACACAAAGTCGCTCTTGTCCGAATTCAAGGTGATTGCCGAAAACGTGGTCAAACGAGAACAACAAAGGCAGATGTACGGATGCGCATCCAATGCGTAGGAGAGATGGTCAGATGGAATCACGATGGGTGATGGAACCACGAAGGGTGAGGATTTACATTAAAGGTAGCATCGTCACAACTATCTTGATGATTGTGATCGATATTTTTCTCGGCCACATAATAAAAGACCCGCAAGCGAATTTGGCGTTTCATGTATTCGAAATTCTTACTTTAGTTCTTCTGTGGTCAGGAGCTATATCGATAGCGTTTATTTTCCCCATTTCGGAGAGAGTGCACGATATGAGAGAGAGACTTCTTAAAATAGAAAGATTGTTGGAACAACACACTCAAGGAGAACAACACTAGTTGAGTAAAGCAAAAGGGGGCTGACCTACGCATATACATAACGATGAGCTTCCCCCCGTTGGTTGGACAGTTTTCGGGGTAAAATAAGCTAACGATTTGCTATAATGCTGCCTCCTTTTCGGGTTCTTTCCCTCGCCTCCCTGGGGGAGAGGGAGGCGACCGCCCCGCCCCTCCTATACCTACCTGCAGTATTATTTTGAAGATGGATGAAGTTCCCCCCGTTTTTTGGACAGGTAGTTAAGCTATAATAGTGGGCCATGAGAATGTCCAAGGGACGGGAGCGAAGGGATGACGAAGAAGCGGAGGAAGCATAGCGACGAGTCTTCTTATACACCACATCGTCGGGCTCGTGGTGCTTGTTGCTGCCAAAACCAGCGTAACGCCACAGTTTGTTTTCTCGTGAAAACCGGTGCGGTGTCGGGCATCCATTGTGTGGTAATTCATGGGACAAGTATAGGTCTTAAAACGATAAACTGCGCTGATTCGCGTTGGCGCTTGTAGTCGCGCGGTGCGCCTCATTATGTGTGTGGGATTGGGACGAAATCGGATATAATGGGCGGAACGTGTCCGAGAGTTCTCACGGAGAAAAGTGGGGCGATATTGAAAGATGAACAGAGGAGTTGCCAATGGAAGAACGAATTGACGATGTGGCGCGCAAGACGGCGCAGGAGCGGATGACCGAGCAACGGGCGAGAAACTTGCAGGAACTTATGAGCTATTTCGATCCGGAACTGGCGGCGGACATCGGGAACTTCATTCTGGGGAAGTTGTATTCCCGCAGCGTCATACCGTGGAAGACACGCCAGTTGTGCGCTATCGCCGCCCTCACGGTGCTGTACCGCCCCGCGCAATTGCAGGGGCATATCCTCTATGCGCTTCAGGCAGGCGCCACGAAGGAGGAAATCGGCGAAGCGATCATACAGGTCGCGATTTATGGCGGATTCCCCGCCGCGATAGAGGCGTTGAAAGTGGCAAAGGATATGATTGAGGAGTTCGAGAAAACGAAGAGATAACTTCAGTCACAGAGCCGCCACGAAAGAAGAGTTCACCAGAAAACAAGCGTGGCCAGTCAGAAGGCGAAAGTCAGAAGTCGGATTCGATGATGTGTCTTAGAATCGTATTGATTTCAGCGGTTTCGCCGTCCGAAAGGGTCCGGTTGCCGAAGCGCACGCGATAGTAGATAGATGTGAGCTTCTCGACCTCGGGAAATATCGGGCACTCGCGAAGGCTCGGGAAATCGAGGAACTCGAGCGCCGTCGCAGTGGGTGGCTTGATTATCTTTCGTTTCTCGAGCAGGCTGAGCATTCGTTCGTAAAAGAGAGTCCCGCGTCTCGCCGTTTTCGTGCGCCTCATACGCCATGAAAGCGCTGCAAAGAAACCTCGTTTCTTGACGGCGAGCGCGAGCGCAAGACCGCCCGCGATTATGGCCGCCGCCACAGCCCACTGAGGCGGCGTCAGGCTTCGAACTGTCCCCGCCAGTGCACGGAGCAAATCGGTAAAAGCGCCAGGAAGACCATGGAACAGCGCATGCCGTATTTCCTCGAAGAGATGCAGTCTGCGCGTCTCGTTGTATCCGATGACGTGCCTGCGCCACGCTATCTGGAGCCGCGTTGACTCCCGGGAGAACATGCGCGCTATGAGCGAACGCTTGCTCTCGATGTACTGGTCGGCGGCAAAACGCGGTGACGGATCAAACTCCACCCAGCCATAATCCGGAAAGTAAACTTCGACCCATGCGTGCGCGTCGCGCTGGCGCACTTCAAAAAAACCGCCGTTATTGTTCCATTCGCCCTTCTGAAAACCTTTTGCCAAGCGCGACGGCACGCCCACGATTCGAGCCATTACCGCCATCGCAGTCGCAAAATATTCACAATGACCGGAACGATTGACGAAAAGGAAATCATAGAGAGGGTCATTCGTCAGCGGGCGGCTGAGATAGAGACTATACTTGTATCGCGTCTCAAGGAAGCCCTGAATCGCCTTGAGCTTGCCATATGGAGTATCTTCGCGCTTGGTAATGTCCATGGTCAACTTCGTGATTGCGGGATTCAAACCCGTGGGCAACTGCAGGAAATGCGTCCTGACGTAGTCGCCGTAATTCTCGTCATTGAGCAGTTCCTCGAACCTTTCATAGGGAACTTGCCGGAGCCAGTTCTCGTCGGGTGTGCGGACAAGCGAGTAAACGGCGTAGCTGACAAGCTCCGGCAGCGACTGCCTGTTGTTCATGCAGAAAGACCTGTTGAAGTCTTGTCCGACACCATACGTAAACGGCCCCGAGATCGCCTTGATCTCGCCCGCGCCGAAAATCGTTTCGGAATAAGGCACCTCGAGGTAGCAGACCTGTTTGAGCAGCGTTGGCTCGGCATCCAGCCTTTCCGGAGTAGAGTATTTGGAGTACCGTTCGTCCGTCACGAAGAGGTTGGTCACACGAGGGAAGACCACGCCCGAGTTCTTGTCGGCCATCCGGTAGTTTCTGCCGTCATAGTAAGTAAAGAAGTCGCGGCTGGAGCTCCACTCGACGCCGTCGTAAATATTGAGCGCGCCCCCGCGCCATCTCATCGGCTGATTGAGCGCAATCGAGCCCGGCGGCACTTCGACTCTCAAAGCGAGGGTCTGATCCTCCTGCACCTGACCGAACGTCCCCAACTGAACCGTCCTTGTGAAACCGGTAAGCTCGCGGCTTCGCCTCAGTTCGTTCAGCGCATTAAGGCTTGAGCCTCGCGCGATGAGCGCGTATTGAAGGCGCGGCGTGGTGTAGAAAAACCCCACAGTGAGCGGGAGAAGAGCCAGCGCCCATATGAACGAAGACAAAAGCAGTCCGGCAGGCGCAACGTCGTCATCCGAAAATGCAACGGACGGGTCGCCCGAGCTTTGCCGGCCCGCGAGCAACTGCATGAGCGAAATGGAATAAAGCGCGACGAGGCAGTATGCGGTCAGGATTACCGCGAACATGATTCCGGTGGTCAGATTGGTCGCGGCAAGCAACTGCGCAAAGCTCACCAGAAAGACGCGACGATAGGTCTCCAGAGTTTTCGGATGAAGGAAGAAGTAAGTCTGCACGAAAATGGATACGTGGACAGCCGGCAAAAGCAAATTGCGAAGCAATGACACGTCGAAGGGGAAGAAGAGCAACATGCAGACGCCAAGCGTTATCCAGATGCGCCGGTAGGCAGCCACGTATTTCTTGGGCCCCTCGTAGAACCAGCCCACGGCGACAATCGCAATCGCTGCCACCGGCCACAAAAGGGAAAAATACTCGGTGAGCGTGACCGACCAGAGGCCGAGCAGCGCGAGCAAACTTCCGCATATTTTGAGTTCCGTTTGCGCCTTCATTTCTCTTCGCTCCGGACCCTCTCCGATATCACGAGCGCAAAGTCGCCGTTTGCGCCGTTACCGGCGAGCGCGCCGTTCCCGCATTTCACAAGAATTCCCGCGCCTCCCTCGAAGAGTCCTCTTCCGGCGACAAGGGCGCCACTGTCGCCTCTGGCGGCTTCCACCAACGCCAGCGCGATGAGCATCCTGTGGGTGTGTTCGGAGCCGATTCCGTAGCCTACGGTCTTGTTCCTCGTGACGAGTTTGACTGAACACCCGTTTCTTGAAAGATGCCAGACGAGCGAGGCAGCAGCGCTGACGGCTTCCTCGAGCGCAGCCAGAGAGGCGGGTGAATCGTCTTTGACCGCGGTGTCGAGAACAACGCAAACCCTGCGCTTCTCTTCGCGCTCGGTCTCCTTTACGGTCAATCTGTCCAGCTTCGCCGACAGTTTCCAGCTTATGCTGGTGGCGCTTTCTCCGTGGCGGTACTCGCGCACGCCGTACAGCCCGCTTCCGGGGCCTTTTCGATAGCTCGACAGTTCGTCCTGAATATGGCTCGAACCCTCGATTATCTTGTCAATTTCGTGGACGCATGGGTAGACGACGATTTCTTGCCGGTCTACCACATTTTTTCTCAATTCAAAGAGGCCTAGAGGGAACCTCGCGCTCAAGGTCATAGGAGGAAAACGGTGGATTCCACGCTGATTGAACAGGAGTTCGACTTCGCGTTCCTCATTGGCCCCCGCGCCAATCGAGAGGAAAAACAGGCTCACCCCCCGGGCGCCTCCCCCCTCGAGGCTCACCCCAAACGAGTTCAGGAAGCGCTTGCCGTTGGAGATTTCTATATTGGCCCTGAACGGGTGCTTGGCGAAAACGTATGCGGGCAGACGCCGCCGTATCGTAAGATGGGAGAGATTCATCCGGCCCGCAACGAGCGAGATCAAAACGCCCCCGACCATTACCCCGGCAATGAGGTAATGTAGATTGTTGCCAGTGTTAAATCCCGCAAGCGAAATGGAGACAAGCAAAGCAAAAAAGATAATAGTCTCTTTTGTCATCCGCGAGCGAGTGGCTTTTGTGAAAATCGCTGACAACTTATATCCGGCCTTTCTGCTCTAGTTCACCTTAAGCACTCTGCGCACTCCGGCACACTTCTTATATCAAAGGCATAAATGGTTGCCCATGTTTCACACACTGGTCATCATGGATTCCCGCCTTCGCGGGAATGATAGATGATACCGTGACTCCGTATGCGCAAGAACTTATGGCGCTGTGTATAGTTCACTTTAGACGCTCTAGTGTTGCGTTTTCCAAATAGCGGGAAAATCCCCTGTCCCCCTTTTGTAAAGGGGAGAGCATCTAACTCTTGTTGGGAGTCAGCTCACTTTTCCACCCCGGGGCTCACATTATCCCCCCTTTGAGAAAGGGGGGCAGGGGGGATTTTTCCGCTGTCACCTGCAACGGAGAATGGACGGCTCCTTAGCGCACTTTAGACACTTTAGGCACTTTAGACACTTCTATGTCTTACAGGGGGACGGGTATCCGGCTAACTATTTCGGTAATGGCTCGTTCGGCCACTTCGGTGCGGGGACCTTCCAAATCAAGTCGTGTCGCTGGAATTATGCGGTGGGAAAGACAGGACGCCGCCAGGGTCTTTATGTCGTCCGGAACGCAGTAATCGCGCCCCTTCACGAGCGCGTTCGCTTGAGCGGCCCTATAGAAACCCATGGCGCCGCGAGGACTGACCCCGAGTTCTATCGATGGCGAACGCCGCGTCTCATTAACAATCGCCATGAGATAGTCAACGAGGGCTTCCTCCACCCTCACAAGCGGAACCATTTCCTGCATCATTCTCACGTCGTCGGCGCAAACGACCGGTTCGACTTCTTCCACCGGCGCCTTGATCTGCTGGCCTGTAATCATTTGCTTTTCGTCTTCGGCTGGCGGATAGCCCATCCGAATCTTGAGCATAAACCTGTCGAGTTGCGATTCGGGGAGAGGGTATGTTCCGTGGAACTCGATTGGGTTCTGCGTGGCGAGCACGAGGAACGGGTCCGGCAAATGATACGTCATTCCGTCGACGGAGACCTGCAGGTCATTCATGGCCTCGAGCAGGCAGCTTTGAGTTTTCGGAGTCGTGCGGTTTATCTCATCGGCGAGAATCACATTGGCGAAAATGGGGCCGGTCTTGAACTCGAATTGGTGCGTGTGCTGGTTGTAAATCGTCACGCCGATGATGTCGGACGGCAAAAGGTCGCTTGTGAACTGTATTCGCTGGAAAGTGCAATCAATGGACTTGGCAATCGCGCGCGCAAGGGTCGTCTTTCCGATGCCGGGCACATCCTCGATGAGCAGGTGCCCTTTACCCAACAGGGCAGCTACGGCAAGCTCGATCACTTTTTCTTTGCCGTAGATGACCGAGGCGATATTGCGGATAAGCGTTTGTATTGAATCTGTCGTCCTTCCCAGCTCTTTAATGCTCATGCGTTTTCTTTCCCTCAAGAGGCTGTCCTAAAAAGACAGCTTCT
>CAYVDS010000200.1:0-8688 GCA_964450145.1 uncultured bacterium | reverse complement strand
GGGGACACCTTGCGGCAAGGTGTCCCCGAATTAAGGGAAACGGTTGCTTGTTTCTCAGGAGCTAAATGAAGAATCCATTACAGGCGCAAAGCCTGCGCCAAAACTGCGGATTCTTCGTCGTTCCGATTCTCTAGCCGGAATCCATGAATACTGATATAATGAAAAAGGTTTACGGCGCAGGACCGAGACAAAGGAGGGTTTATGAATGTCTACATATGCAGAATCTGCGGAGACCCTTACGTGGGCAACACAAAGCCGTCAAATTGTCCCTTCTGCGGGGCGCCTGCCAAGTACATTATACTCGCCGAAAACTGGGTCGAGTCAGGTGTACCCGAGTTGACTGAGGTCTCTAGAAAACACCTTGAAGCCTCGCTCAAACTGGAAATTGACAACGTACAGTTTTACCGATGCGCGGCCAATCTCGCGAAAGAACCCATGTCGCACGCAATGTTCAAGGCTCTTTCTCGCATAGAGGCCGAACATGCCGCGAAGGTCTGCAAACTTCTCAAGCGTCCCATGCTCGACATCGAGGATAAGCCCAACGCCTGCGTCGGCGCGACAAATGAGGAACATCTGAAGGAGGCGCTCCATCGCGAACTGAGCGCCGTCAGGTTCTATACCTCTGCCGCCAGCTCTGCTACGGAGGCTCCCGTCAAGGAGTTTTTCGAAGCCCTCGTCGAGGTTGAGAACGACCATATCAGTCTCTCGAACCTGGGCTTGGGACTACCCGCCGAGGTCTGATAATCCGAAGACGGTCCGGCGAGTCGATAAACCTTTCAATAGGGGACAGGAGGGATTTTGATTCGCGATTGCCGACAGGAATTCCCCCCGTCATCACTTCTTTCCTGATAAGCATCGCCTTGATGCGCACTTTTAGGTTGTCAAGCGCGAGAAGCCGAATGTTAATCCATTCGACCAGGCGCCAGAGCAGGCTATCGACGTGGGAAAGGGAATTTATTTTGTGGCGAGCACGCCGGCAAAGAATTTCATAAAATACGTCAATCGTTTTTCGATTCTTAGGCCGCACGAGGTGAACAAGGTTTCGAGTTCGTCGAACGTGTAAGGTCGCCCTAGCCATTCCCGCCACTTTTTCAGCGGAGCGAGGTAGTAGAACGCCAACGGGCCAAACAGGTACGGCACTCCGACAAAAACTAACCCGCCCGGCTTCGTTATTTCCGCCATACGGCCCAAAGCATCTTGCGGAGAATGAAGATGCTCCAGCGCGGAACTGTTGTAAACCAAATCGAAACTGTCAGGTCGGAACGGCAGACTGAACACGTCCCCCACCACAAAGGCGGCGCCGAATCCTCGAATGTCGCTCTGGCTGAACAGTTCCATGTTTATGTCAAGCGCCACGCTGAGCTTTACGCCTTCTTGCGTGCCGAGAAGATGTGATGCGTACCCGCTCCCGCACCCGATTTCGGCTACGCTGAGCAACGTCCCGCGCTTTGAGACATTCCCCAGAAGAAAGCGGATCAGTCTCCGATTCATCCCATATTTGAGAAAGCGATAAAGGGAGGTGTCCTCAATCCGCTCGAATACGTTCTTCTCGCTCATTTTTTTCTCACGAGAGCGCAAACGGAGGTTCCGATAGGCAGGGACATCTTTGGGAGTAGTATGGATTCGAAACAGCAGATGCCGTAAAGTAACTGGTTGAGGAGAGGGCTCACAGGTTTCACATCTGAAATGGCGGCGCTTCGCGGGACATCCTTCATGGGTCTATGCATGACTTTCCACAACGCCATGGCGGGAAAAAGCATCAGAAACAGGTAGGAGGCATAAATGACTTGAAATCCGGTTCCGGCAAACAGATTCCTGAATTGCCGCAAGTTGAAGCGACGTACAGAGTGCACGGCCCGGTCGTGCTCGCTCAAGAGCCATTGATGCGCTGCCATTTGAAAGAGGCAATATCCTCCTGGCTTAAGCACGCGGAATGCTTCGCTTGCAACCGTCGAAGGTGATACGGATTCGCATTCCAGCATGTCAATGCACGTGACCATGTCAAAACTCTCATCTCGAAACGGAAAGCAGTTTGCGCTTGCCACGAGCGCCGTGGCTATTCCACGTGCGTTCACGTGACGTATCGCCAGAGGAGACATATCGAGACCAAATACTCTGTACCCCCTTCTCGCAAGTTTGTCCAGGAAACCGCCAGTCCCGCAACCGACATCAAGGACAGCCGCCCCCCCCGTCTTGTTTGTTGCAGTCAAAAACCGCAACAGGAACCTGTGGAGGGCTTTGTACCACCACAGTCCCTCTTCCTCAGCGCGCATCCTTTCCCATTCTTGCTCATTCATCGCTATTCGATTTCGTTCGGGAATATATCAGGGTTGCTCTCTTTATATCGGTAGGACTTGAGAAGAATAAAATCGGAGTCTTCCATGTAACGCACCTTGTGAACTTCGAAAGGAAGGAGGTACACACCACGGCCCGCGGTTAGGACTACGGTATCTGAAGTTCCATCAACAAGGTGTTTGATGCGAACCTCCGCTTTGCCGTTTATCAGATAGAAGAATGCCCGACATTCGCGGTGGTAATGGTTTCCCATCACCTTATCCTTCTTCATCGAGCCATGGATAATCGTTTCCCACGGGCCCTCGTTAACGATTTCGATGAATGATCCCCGTTCGTCTCTTCTTTCAAAAGAAGGTCCGACCGGGACCGGCCTCTTCGCTTGTCGCTTATCCATCTTTGTCAATTGCCTCCCCGTCGGGACCGAATCCTCAAAGAGAATATCCGGATTATATAGCGCATCCCCGTTTTGAAGAACGCCCACAAACTTGGCATCGATTTGGAAAGGCCAGCAGATCTGTCTCTAAAGGCATACCCCACTTCGACTATCTTGAGACCGGACCGATACGCGTCGTACACCATCTCGATGAAATATTCGCCATAGCCGATGGGGATTAGCGTGACGCTGTTGAAGACTTCTCTCCTGAGCGCCACAAAACCGCTATCGTAATCCTTGATGCCTCCACCGAGGATCGTTCCCGCAAGCCAGTTTATGAACCTGCTTGCCGACACCCTGATTATGTGCCGATTGTCGCTTCCCCCTTCAGCGTAACGTGAACCTATCGCTATATGGTATTCGTTAAGTCTTGCGATCATCTTCACAAGGACTTCCACCGGCATGGTTAGGTCGGCGTCCATCCAGCAGACAATATCGCCTTTGCTTTCGAGGATACCGCGGTGAAACGCGGAGGCAAGCCCCCTTACTTTCCTCTTGATGAGAATAACATTCGCATAGCCTAACCGTTCGACGCTTTCGGCTGTGCCGTCCCGCGAATTGTCGTCAACGACGATGATTTCCAACGGCTGGTGGATTTGCGCGCGCAGGCTGTCGATGAGGGGGACAATATGCTCGCGTTCATTGTATGTTGCCAAAACCACCGACACCGTTGCGTCCTGAACTCTCATCCATCGTCCTTAGCCGCGGCATTGCAGCAGTTTTTCAGCGACCTCTTTTATCTCTCCCTTGCTGAGGCCAAGGCCCGAGGGCAGGCACAAGCCGCTCTCCGAGAGCATTTCGGTCACGGGATAACTTCCTTGAACGTCGGGGTACCTGGGATCATCCCCTTCGGCATAAACAGGCTGCTGATGGAGAGGCTTAAAGAAGAGGCGTGTCTCCACACCCATCTGCGCGAGCTGAGCGATGACTTCGTCTCTGGATTTTCCGAAATCTTTCTCAAGCAGAACGGCCGTATTCCAATAGGAATTTTTGGCCCACGATTCTTCGTGCTGGAAAGTAATGCCCCGTTCGTTTTGCAACAACTTCGTATAAGACAGGCGAACCTGTCGTTTTTTCTCGATCTTCTCGCTAAGCTTTTCGCATTGCGCCAACCCGATTGCAGCTTGCACGTTGGTGAGCCGGTAATTGAACCCCATGAGCCGATGCACATAAGTCCTGCCGTCGCCCTCGAATCCCTGATTGCGCATTATTCTTGCGAGCTCCGCTATCGCGGAGTTATTGGTTACGAGCAACCCACCCTCGCCTGTGGTCAGTGTCTTTGATGCATAAAAACTGAAGCAGGCGATGTCGCCAAGGCTGCCGGCGATGCGGCCACGGTATTCCGTGCCGTGTGCCTGGGCGGCATCCTCGATGACAAACAAATTGCGCCTCTTCGCTATTTCCGCGATTCGGTCCATATCACACGGATGTCCATACATGTGAACACATATTATCGCTTTTGTCTTATCCGTTATCTTTCCCTCAATTTGGTCGGGGTTTACGCACCAAGTCGAGGGGTCAACGTCGATAAATACGGGCTTTGCGCCGGCAAGGATCACCATATTTGCGTCGGCGATCAGCGTAAAACAAGGGACAAGAACCTCGTCTCCCGGTCCGATGCCGAGAGCTTCCAAGGCCAGGTGGAGAGCTGAGGTCCCGCTGCTGCACGCAACCCCGTGTGAAACGCCGCAATACTCGCAAAAATATCGTTCTAACTCTAAGACGTATTTGCCGCTGGATGATATCCAGTTTGTTTCGAGGCAGTCGAGAACATATTTTTTCTCGTTGCCGTCCATGACCGGGCTATTCTGAAATATCATCTCGTACCTTCCACGCGTTGTTGCTGTCGAGCTATCGTCTCGCGGCGCAGCATTCAGACAGAAGCCTCTGAACGTTTGGTCTGATCAAGTTTTCCGGCTAAGGCGCCGCTCGCGGCTTCTGAAAAAGCCGCGAAGTATACGTAGATGCAAACTACGGCGTAGAACACCAATCCGACGTGGTGCTTCCATATCATCGGCACATGATCGAGAATAAACCCTTGCAGGATGATGAACCACAGCGCATCATAAGGGAACCCCGGCTTGCGCGAGGCGGCCCAAAGCAGCATGAACACCGATGGAGTCGCCGTATATCTTTCGATGCTCGGGAGTTTTGCCAGAACGGGAATGGAAAAAGAGGCGACCGCGACGAGCGCGCAGAACTGGCTGGACCCGAACTTCACGTTTCTTTTCGCAGCGACGACAAAGACGAAACATATGCACGCAATGAGAATTATCCAGTTTGAGTACGATGTGAGAAACTGCCGCAAGGGCTCTTCCGGGAATATCGTTTTTCCCAACTGCAATACCAGGTACACGAAGCTGGGTCGTTGGATCGGCTCTATCTGCAGCGTTCCGAAAAGGCCGTCCCACATCCGGCGAGGACTAACAACGAGAAACGGAATCAGCATGACAAAAGACACGGGAATCCCCGCGACCATGCGCAACGCTTTATTGAAAGGGATTTCTTTTCTAAGCAACCCCACGAGCAGAACTGCCATGAACACTATCGCGGCGGGGAAGACCGTCTGCTTAGTCATCATCCCTAATCCGATGAAAAACCCCGCCCATCCGTATTTGTCAGCCGCCAAAGATGACATTGCCAGCAGCAAACACAGCGCGACGACAAAATCAAATCGAGCCGTATAAGTCGCCACCCAAAACATAACCGAGGAGAAAAGGAGAAGGAACACAGTGACAGTCACCGTCGTTTCATCGGATACTCCGAGCCCCTTTTTCAGAACTCTTCCTGCCTGAAGCGCGCATAATCCGCTGAGAACGACATAGAGCAGACCGCATATGCCATACGATGCGAATCCCTGCGGCTCCAATCCCATCGATAGTCCAGCCCAGACAATCGGCGCCTGTAAATAGAAAGAGAATGGGGGATAGGGGATCGGGCATCCGTCCGGCGGGACTTCCTTAGGGAAGTAGTTTTTTGTGTACACATCGAATGAACCGTTGATGATTGACTGCGCTCCCAGGATGTCGGCCGCAATATCATAGTTCATCATGAAATCGCCGCTCAGGTCCGGTAGGTGGGTGTCTCTCGGAGCGGGGCCCGCCATGGTGATTCTGAAGGCAAATGCAAACGACATATAAACCAGAAACATGACGAGTCGCATCTGCCTGTGCTCTTTCTTGTTAAACACGAGATTTCCTTTTGGGCGAAGTCCGCGGTGCTTATTTCAAAGGCTTCAAAACAGGCCAAATACGCCTGTTCGTGGAACGTGGACAATTATAATAGAGCGGGTTTACACTTTTCAACTATTGACGAGTGTTCGGGCCTGCGACATAAAAGTGGGTTTGGCGGATTTAGGCCCAAGGGAAAATAGGGACAGGCCCTTTGTTACGGGTCTGTCCCTATTTTCCTGGAATGACTCCCGGAGTAAGTTGTTATGGCATGTTCTGGTTCAATCGAATTTCAACGGCTGAGGCAAGAAAGGCTCGAAAGTCACCTTCCCCAGCTTCGGGTCGACGCGTTCATCCACGATGTTCTTCGAAATGGTCTTCTCATCGTCGGCGCCCCAATAGCATTCGGATGCAACAAAAGGCGCCGTCTGAGCCTCGTTTCCGTTGTAAAGTTGGCTGCCGGAATTTCCATAAATATTGTTCCGTTCGAAAATGAGATACCCCACCACGAACACGCCTCCGTTATCTTTCTCCGAGAGACCGGAATTCTTGTTCACCGTGTTCTGAGTAAAGACCTCATTTTCAATAGACATCCCCCAGAAGTTAATGTAAACGCCACCTCCGAATCTGGAGAGGGCCTTGTTGGAAGACACATAATTGCGCGTTATGGCGCTATTGCGCTCAGTGTAAATGCCGCCGCCCTTTGACGCCTGATTGTCATGCAGCCTGTTCTTTTCGACGAGCCCGAAGGTCGCATAAATGCCGCCGCCGTCGCCGTCAGCACGGTTAGACTCCACGTTATTTTCGACGGCAGAAGACCTCGACAGATACACACCACCACCGTCACCGTCGGCCTTGTTGGAAACAATGTCGTTGCCTTCCACACGGATAGTCGAAGTGTTCATGTAGCCGTAAGCGAAAACGCCGCCGCCGTCGCCCCCGGCTTTGTTATCATGAATCTTGTTGGAGACTATGTGAATGATATCATTTGTGTACGCATAGATGCCGCCGCCGTTCGTCGGAGCGGAATTGTCGTATATGTCGTTCCCGACAATAACGGGTCCGCCTTGCCGAACCGCTATCCCGCTTCCCTCATGGTGTGCAATCATGCAGTTCTTTATCAGCGGCGAGGCTGAGTTTATGAGTATCCCCTTGCCTTTCTCCACCACACATCTCTCGATGATGCTTCCGTCCTGGTAGTCGCCGGCCTCGTTCAACACGGCGTCGTCACTCAAATCCGCAAAAATTATCTTCCCCCATTTCTTCCCTGAGTCTCCGGTGAACGTTATCATGTTCGAGGATGTTCCCCTCGCCACCAGCTCTCCGCGCACCATCAGATTCTTTCCCGCCGCCAGCCGCAACTCCACGCCCGGCTCTATTTCGAGCGTGCTGCCGGGCATAACGAGCACGTTGTCGATGATTCTATAAGGACTGAACCGCTTTTCGAGTTTCAAGGACGAGGTTATGGGGCCGGACAGTAACGACGGGCTGTCGGCAAGAGTCGTAAAAGAGGTCGGTTCGCTCCACTGCGACCAACTCCCGGCGGCCGTTCGATACGCTACACGCCAGAAGTAGGTTTGCTTGTCAAGGAGCGCTCCTCGCGCAAGAGAGAATTTCGAGAGTCCATCGCCCGATGTCAACACGTCGGCCACGAGAGTTGTAAAATCGTCCGCAGAAGTCGATATCTGCCATCTGGAGATGGCAACGGCGTCCGCCGTCTCGAGAAGGCTAACCGCGAGGACGGCGTCTTTCGAAACGTCCGTGGTTCCGTCGGCCGGTGACAGGTTTCGCGGCGAAGCGACGGATTCATCGGAACCGGAAAATCGCAGACGGACTTCTTCCGAGAGCGGTGTGTCCACCTGTTCGCCGTTACTGCGATAGCAACCCGAAACCGCAAATGAGTACTCTTGTCCCGGCGCCAAATCCGTTACGGTGAATTTCCTCTCAGGCCCTGTCCTGACCGGTTGCCGGTATGGATAGCCGCTCTCGGTCCCAACATATACCTTGTGCGCTTCGAACGAAAATCCTTGCAGTTCATCCCATGTGAGTTCTACACCACCGGCCTTTGCAGTAGCGATTAAGTTCAAAGGCGGCGGCGCAGGGGCATCCGGCGCCGGTCTATCCAGGTAGGGCATGCAACTGGCCAGACCCACTTCGTCATTATCGAGCCAGTCGAACGTCAGATGAAGTATCGCTCGCTCCGTTGCTCCCCAATAATTGTCCATCGCCATTACATAAGGGGCCTCGGCGACGTTGGCGACGCGAAACGCATATCCGCGATTGTTCAGGATGTTGTTCTTATGGATATGAGGGTTGCCTGACACATAGAGACCTCCGCACGCATCCTCACCGCTCGCGCTGTTGGAAGTAAAGGAATTGTGGTTGATTTCGCCAGAACCGAAATAATAGATTCCGCCACCCTCGGGCCTCAGAGCGACGTTTTGAGCCACGTTGTTCAAGACAAGCTCGCTGTTTTCGGCATAAATTCCGCCGCCCTGTTTCGCGGTGTTGGACTGCACAATGTTTTCGCGGACGGGCGAATCCACGGCGTAGATGCCGCCGCCCCGCTCGGTTGCAACGTTTCCGATGACAACGTTGTGAATGAGTTGCGCTTCATACGCGTAGATGCCCCCGCCGAACCGGTCGCTGACGTTGCCGTATATTACGTTGTTTCTTACCACAATGCGGCCGCCTTCATAGGCGTAGGCGTACAGGCCGCCGCCGCCATGCCGGCCGCCTTCGGAAGTGTTATTGTTGATCGTGTTGTTGGCAATGATGACGTTTCTGTCA
>CAYVDS010000199.1:0-8826 GCA_964450145.1 uncultured bacterium | reverse complement strand
ACCCATGATCTTGGCAGGGTTGCCGCCGTAAGTCGTTATGGCTCGGATGCCAGCCTCGGCAGCGACTTCCAATGCCTCAAAGGAATTAGCACGATGGAGAGGAATGTTCACTCCAAAAGGGAGGTCGGTCAACCGTCTCGCTCTTTGGATTTCTTCTCGCAGGCGGTCGGCAGACAATCCCGAGGCTGCAATCTGACCAAAACCACCGCTATTGGAAACAGCGGCCGCCATCTCACCCAACGTAATCTGACGCATTGGTCCCGAGATAAACGGATACTTGACACCCAAGATTTGCGTTATTCTGTTTCTCATTCTACTTCCATTCTTTGCGTTATTGGTTTCGCCTGTTGACTTGAGATCGCTCTATCGGTTTGTAAGCGCTGCCCTCATTATTTTCCCGGAGGCGGTGATAGGCATCTCTTCCAATACTTCAAGGATGGTTGGGTATTTATATTTGGCGACCTTCCCGACAAGAAATACGTGAATTTCTTCCAACGCTATTGTCTCTCCTTCGTTAGGTACAACAAATGCCTTTCCCGTCTCACCCCATTTGTCATCCGGAACGCCTACGATGGCCACGTTCTGTATCTTTGGGTGGCTCGCCAGCGCCTTCTCGACTTCTGCCGGGTAGACGTTTTCGCCGCCACTACGATACATAGACTTAGCCCTGTCAACAATGTAAAAGTACCCATCTTCATCCATGTATCCCATGTCGCCGGTCCTGAGAATGCCATCTCGTATCGCTTCGGCTGTCGCTTCAGGCATGTTCCAATAACCGCTCATTACTGTTGGGCCCTTGGCAACTATCTCTCCGATTTCGTGTGGCGGCAATTTACGTCCGTTCTTGTCCGCGATCCAGACATCCGTGAAGAACCCGGATAATCCGACTGAGCCTTGTTTTCGTTTCAAATCATTTATGGGTAACATCATCATGGCGGAGTTTTCGGTCTGCCCAAATCCCTGCTGCATGCGGAGACCCCGCTTGGCAAGCTCTTCGAGCAGGACGAGCGGAGTCCTTTCTCCGCCACCGCCCACTTGTCTGATGCTCGATATATTGATTTGATCGAGTTTGCCTGTCTCCAGGACAAATTTCCACATTGTTGTTAAGGCAAAAACCACAGTCGCAGAGTATTCTTCTATGTCTGTGGCAAACCGCTCGGGGTCGAAGCCTTGCCTCATTATTGTCGTAACGCCGGCGCACAAGGCGGGGGTGAGGCTGATAAAGAGACCGGCAGAATGAAAGAGTGGTAGTTGGAACAAATAGACATCGTCAGGTTTCATGCCCGAATAGAGAATAATCTGGAAGGTCTTATAAAACGTCTGATTGTGCGATACGATAACGCCCTTGGGATTACCTGTCACGCCGGACGTGTAGATGATGGCCAGAGGGTCGTTCAAGTGAATGACTCCATCTGGCTCCGGCTCTTCAAAAGGTTGGTTGGCTGTTCCCACATTATAACAGACTGCCCAATCGGGACAATCGAAACACCTGCCCGTAAAACTCTTCACAAAGAGGAACTTGTTCTGCTCTACTGGCACGGACTGTCTGATCGAATCGATGGTTGGTGTGAAAAGGTCGTGAAATGCGAGCAGGCGTGCGCCACAATCGTTTAAGTGGTACTCGATTGCAGGTCCCACCAAGCGGAAGTTAATGGGAACAAAGATGAGGCCGAGCTTTGCGGCAGCAAAATAGAGATAGACAAACTCGGGGCTGTTCATAAGGTCTACCGCAATCCGGTCGCCTTTTCTCAAACCGAGCTCCTGAAGGAAATGAGCGACCCTATTGACGGATTGATTCAGCTCTTTGTAAGTTATCGAGTTGCCTTCGTAAATCAGAGCTCCCTTCTCCGGCGTGAAGGCTGCCCGTTTCCTCACGATATACCCGATGTTCCATTCCACAAGAATCTCTCCTTTCAGACGTGGGTGATCGCCGAACTATCTCACCCGCGTACCGCCAAGTCTTCACCCTTGACACGATTTATTGATAACGTCGATGATCTGGCCGAGGTCCGTGCCGGAGGTGAAAACCTCAGCCACTCCTATTTCTTTGAGACGTGGGATATCTGTCTCGGGGATTACGCCCCCCAGCAAGATAACAATGTCCTTTGCGCCTTCTTCCTTGAGCCTCTCTGCGACCCGTCTGGTGAGAGAGAGGTGCGCGCCTGAAAGTATTGACAAACCTATGACCTTCACGTCCTCATGAATGGCGGTTTGAACAATCTGCTCCGGAGTCTGGCGGATTCCGAGGTAGATGACTTCGAACCCGGCGTCTCGCAAGCCATAGGCAACGACTTTGGCTCCCCGGTCGTGTCCATCCAGACCTATCTTGGATACCAGCACTCTCGTCTTTTCTTCCATGTCTTATCTCCCCATGCGCCCATACAAATTCAGATTACAAGATCGAGGGCGCCTTGTACTCCCCGAATACGTTTCGCAAAACGTCGCAAACTTCCTGTATGGTGACATAAGCTTTGGCGCAATCGATCAGGTGAGGCACAAGATTGACATCTTCCCGCTGAGCCTGCTCTTCCAGTTCTACCAGAAGACGGGTGACATCCTTGTCGTTCCGGCCGCGTTTGACTTCCTTAAGCGCGGCTATCTGTTCTTTCTCAGCCCTTTCACGCTTCTCCGGGTCATATGGATGAGGCACTAGACGGGCGGTCTTTACTTGGAGTTGATTCTCATCCGTAAAACAGTTGACTCCAACGATGAGCGTTTCCGCTGCACTGATGCCCCTTGGGCGTTGGTAGGCGCTCTTGGCAGTCTGCCTTTGCATGTACCCATTCTCGATGGCCGCGACGGCGCCGCCCATTTTTTCCACCTTATTCAACTCATCCCATGCCTCGGCCTGAATCTCGTCGGTCAGAGCTTCCATGCAGTAGGAGCCGGCGAACGGGTCCGCCACGTCTAGCAGTCTGGCTTCACAGATCAGTATCCGGCCGGCATCCCACATGAGTTGCTGAGCTTCCATGCTCCAGCCCAAACCCATCGGCTCATCGTACGGGGGAAAGGGAGCGGCCGTTCCGCCGGAGAGAGCTCCCATAATGGCGCCCATGACGGCGCGCGTCAGATTGTTAAGTGGCCGCTGAATCGTGGTGTCGGATGGCCCTATATGAGCCGCGATAGGCTGGCGGATGATCATGCTCCGAGAATCTTTCGCGCCGAATCGCTCTTTAACAATTTTGGCGTACATCCGCCGGGCGGCCCGCTGGAAAGCGATTTCCCTCAGGAATTCCATGCTGCCGCCAAAAGCATTGAAAGTGAATTGGGGGGCAAAGTCGTCTGTGTTCAGGCCCGCATTCACACCTTCCTGAAAGTACGCGATTGCGATAGCCATGCTGTAAGCAAGGTCCTGCTTGCGTGTGGCGCCGGCCTCTCGGATATGGTAGCCGCCGATACTCGTTATGTTCACGCGGGGCATGTGCTTGTTGATGAAAACCAGTGTGTCGCGGAAGAGGCGCATGGCCTGCTTGGGTGGAAAGATATAGGTTCCGCGAGCAACGTATTCCTTTAGAATGTCGTTTTGAGGAGTGGCTCGTAATTTATCGAGGGCAACGCCGCGTTTTTCCGCCAAGGCCGCGTACATGGCGATTAAATAAATGGCCGGGGCGTTGATTGTGAAGTTGGAGGCAATATTGTCCAGATTCAGGTCTCCCTGATACGGTTCGTAGATGACCTCCAAGTCCCGCAATGTGTCGATGGCAACCCCTACCCTACCCACTTCCCCCTCCACCGCAGGGTTATCCGAGTCGTATCCGCACTGCGTGGGGAGATCCATTGCCAAGTTGGGGCCTTCTGTGCTTCCTCTTTCTATCAGTCCCTTGTAATAGTCACGAGTGTCCTCCGGTTTGCCGTAACCGGAGTATAGTGCCGCACGCGTCGAGGTGACGCCCGGCGGCGCCTTGCCCGCATACTTAGAGAGGCCGGCCACGGGCTCAAAAGGGTATGCGCCTGCCGTAAAGGGGTACTGACCGGGGAAACCAGTTTTCTCTGAGAAGTCGAAATCGTCTGCTAAATCTAATGGAGTGTAAAACCGGCTCGGAGACTCCTGCAGAAGCGGAAATTTTTGAAGAGCTTTCGCTACGACGTTTTCTCTCCACGCCTGTTCCTTCTTACGTATTTCTTCCTTTTGGTTATTCATTTCTTGCTCCCCCTTTATGCTGAGCCGTAACGCGGCGCTTTTCTATTTGGCCGCTAGGCACTCCGCTCATGACAATTTCTTCGTCTCGTTTGGCTTTGCTTGCCTCCGCAGGTCGAATCGCCGTTCATCGCGCGCGCTTCCCCCTTGCCTCCCTATGAAAGATACAAGAAGATGGACAAAGCGCAGAAAAATTGGAATGCATGCATCATTGCGGGCGCGAGGACATTGTCATATTTTTGCATTAGAATTCCTGCAATGGACCCCATTATCAAGGAGTGAGGAGTTCTACGACCGATTGCCTGAACTGCCGATGTAACTGCCACCGCTCCCGTCCAATGGACATGTCTTTTGAGATTGAGGAACAAAAGACCTCTAAAGTACATTTCCATGCCGAGCATGGCCGGGAACAAGAGGACCACCAGAGGAATGACACCGCCCTTAGTTAGAACCAGCGGACCCACCTCGATGCCGGTCGTCAGTCTTGGGGCTATCCTTGCCAGATCCGCTCCAAGAACTAATTCACTGCCCGAGACATACGTCAGCGCCAAGCCTCTTATCGTTCCATAAATGATTCCTATGCCGGCTCCAACTATGATGCTGCCTTTTGTGTTGTGCCTGGTTAGCCCAAGTCTTCCGAATTTGCGCGTCGGAACGGCATAGAGGAAACACAGCACGATGAGAAGATACGACAATTTCCTTTCAAGAAAATTCTGTATGCCGAAAAACATGATAAGGACCGCACACAGATAGACGGAGACTTCCCATATCCGGTCGATCCGTTCGCCTTTCTCACCATCTTTTCGATTCATGTTTTCTAGACCACCTTTCCAAGGAAGTCAGCGGATTTCCGTGTGCCCCTGCACTGGGAGGTTTAATGAAATCAGGCACCTTGGACGGTCGGAAGGCCACACGCCGTAATTGGACCGCTCCCCTTTATTCATCGGCGTTCTCCGCAAGAAATTAGCGTCTCAATTTCTTTTTCTCAATTTCTCTCGCGATTTTCTCCAAAACCAAAACAAAGATTTCCTGTTCGCTTTCAGTAAGCAAGTTCAACATTCTTCCGAAAAACTCCTCCCTCTGTTTTCGCAAACCGGCCGATACTTTTTTGCCATCTGCCGTCAAGAATACTTTTACGACACGCCTGTCCCCCTGACTTCTCTTTCTTGTAGCCAACTTCTTATCCACAAGGCGATCCATGATTCCTGTCACAGCACTTAAGGTAATCTTCAAGGACTTGGCCAGTTCGTTCATGATGAGTCCTTCATTTCCGCAAATGGCCTCTAACGCAAGGATTTCAGATTTGCTCAAGCTAATATCGCCAGCCACGTTTCCCACCGGCGTAAACGACTTTGTGATTCTGTCAAATGCCTCGGATAGACGGGTTATGTTCCTTTGAGCATCCATTTCATTTCACCTCCGTTCAATGACAACATCGTGTTGAGATGTGCCGAATTACCTGACAACGGGATTCGTGGCAGAAGTCGCCACTTCATATTTTGAATCTTTCATGTGGCATATATTTTATTATTGAAATGATTTACTATCTGAATTATACATCACTGTAATTATCTTGTCAAGAGGGTGCGCCGTGCGGCCAGTGGGCAAGTGAACTTTGAAGGCGGTAACGAAGAAGCCCCAGCTTATCTCTGCAGACCGTTCAATATTTCCGATTGCAGCTTCCAATAGACTATGTTAAGATTCTGGGGCGCCAGGCGCAACGCTTTATCATATTCGCGCAACGCTTCCTCATGCATGTTGTACTTGAAATCCGAAAGGATTTGAGCGTTTAGCGAAGGAGGCAAGCTCCACAAGTTGGAGTAAATGGCCCTCCTGTCAGCGGGATTTGACGTCCTTATCATCCCCATGAGCTCGCTGAAGTGGTCCTGCCGGACAGCGAGAATGGGCGGCCAGACCGCGTCGTTTAGTCCGTAATCAAGGCATCGGGAGAATTCAGCGTCCGAGCGGTCGTCAGTGACTACCCGCGCATCTCCGGCATAGGCTCTGAGCCCCGCAGGGCCGAGAATAAGGGTTCCGATCAGCGACAAGGGATCACCAAGGTTAGTAGCCTGCAAGTGTTCGCGTATCTCGGGCTGAGCCATCCTCCTCTTGAGATTATCGAAGTCAATCTCGAGCCTCTTCAAGCCGCCCACGAGAAGGACATGGTCGGGATTGCAGAGCCAGTACGTGCTGTCGGGAAACACGGATATGAATGTCGCCACGAGCGAACGAAACTCCTCGGTGGTGATCCAGTTTGTGGGCAGCCACGCGCAGATGACGCCGTCCGGTCCGAGACGGTTTCTGCACATCTGATAGAACTCCTGCGTATACAGCCCCGGGCTCAATCTCGGGTGTATCGCATTGAAGGAGATAACGTCATATTTCTTGTCCACAAGCTGGATGTGGATGCGTCCGTCATCGTGCACGAAACGGAACTTCGGATTCGAGAGAACGCCTTTGTTGTAGTCGTTGAAGTATTTCGCGACCTCGAGTTCGTCTTTCACAAGCTCGACACAGGTGACACGCGCATTCTCGTAGAGCGTGGCCTCATAGTTAGTGCAGCCGAGCCCGAAGCCCACCACGAGCACTTCTTTCGGGTCGGGATGTATGAGCATCGGCACGTGCGCCAGCATTTTATGCACCTGTATATCGCGATAACTTGTGTAAGCGGTTGACTGGCCGTTGATGTTCAGCTCGAGCCCGCCCGTCCCCTTGTTGCGGAGCACGGACAGCGTGCATTCGAGGCCTTCCTTGCAATACAGAATCTCATATGCCGACTTCTCGCGGTGCACGTTCCATTCCTGGAGGATCGGCCTGTCAAATGTGGAGAAATAGGCGACGGGCATCAAAGTCACGGCGCCCACCACATTCGCGGCCCTGCCCATAACACATTTACGCCTCGACGACACCATGATGAGCGCGAGACCCAGCCCGATGTTAATTGCCACTATCAGCATGATGCTGCGCCGGATTCCGAGCAGAGGAAGGAGAAGGAAGCCGGTCAGTATCGACCCGAAAATGCCGCCGACCGTATTGAGCGCATATATTCTCCCCACCGACTTGCTGATTCGCGCCAAATTATCGACGAGAATCTTCGATACAATCGGAAACGTGCTTCCGATGAGAAGGGTGGGCGCGAGCATGAAAAGAGCCGCCGAGAGAAACTTAATGCCGGCGTAGTGCCACCACGTTCGCACAAACCCGGACATCGCGATATTGTCCGTCACTCTTGCGACAGGCCCCATTGAGAGGAGACCCGCAACCGAAAACAGGCCGATGAGAATCTCGACAGCGCCAAAGAGAAATACGTTATCTCGCACGGAATCAGTGAACCGCGCGAATACGATGCTTCCCAGCGCGATCCCGAAAAGAAACGCCATGAGCATGGCCGTGTACGCGTACGTCTGGACACCTATGAAATAGACGAGGACCCGCGTCCACAGCAATTCATACGAGAGAGATGCGAATCCCGAAACGGCGAAAGCGCCCAGCACAAGTTTCACCGTCAACGGGGAAAGGTTCATTCCCGCCGTATTCGGTTCGGAACATACTTCTGCCTCCGTGTCGGCAATGCCGCCGCGCTCCTTCTCGCGGGCGCTGAGGATAAATGCGGTCAAAGCCACCATCATGTTGCACGCTACGCCCATACAGAGTGTGTTGCGGATGCCGGCGGAGCGAATGAGCAGGAATCCCACGAGAAAACAGCCAACCAAAGCGCCGAAAGTGTTCACCGAATAGATGAGCCCGATGTCCCAGCCCAGATGCTTCATGTTCCTCACAAAATACCGCGAAAGGACTGGGAGCGAGCCGCCCATAAGCGTGGTGGGAACGAGCAGAATCAGAAAGCAAAGCGCGAACCGGGTGACCGAATAGAGAAGCGCGTTGCCGCCGACTATTGAGTAGACGGCGCCCCACAAGCTGTTAACTCGGGTGAATAGAACGAGCGTCAGCAGAGCATAAATTCCGACACTGAATTCCAAAAGGCCGTAAAGTCGAATCGGGTTGCGCGTTTTGTCGGCGATTTTACCGAAGAGATGACTGCCAAGCGCCAGGCCGGCGAAGAACGATGCGATGACGGTGCTGACGGCGTACACGGTGGTCCCGAAAACGTTGACGAGCATTCGTATCCAAAGCACTTCGAATGCAAGCCCCACCGCTCCGGTGATAAAGAAAAGAAACAATACTACCCACGGGCCCATTGTCCCCTCCTAGGAAAGGGGAAAGGCGAAAGGAGCAAGGCGAAAGGGAAAAATCAAAAATGAAGAGAGATTGCTTCGCTCCGCTCGCGATGACAACAATCTGTTCACTCTTTCTTTCACAATCAAACCCGTGCAATGGAGCCGGGCGCCCCCAAGAAAAGGAGAAAGAAGTTCCCCCCTTTGCAAAGGGGGGCAAGGGGGGATTTCTTGCCATACTTCATGGACATATTGCCCAAAGTTTATCACAAAGGATTGCAATACGGCAACTTTGTCCGGCTATTCGGGATTCGGGCAGGGGCTCCTATAGGTGCGAATTCATTCGCACAATATTTCTAGCCTTTTCGTGCGAATAAATTCGCGCCTACAGAGCGCCATGCATTCTCGAAAGGGCAATGCAGCAACTTCGGGTTACTTGTGGAAGATCGGTGGGGTTAGTTGTGGGAGAAATGCCCAATAATTCGGGGACATGATGTCCCATCGTCAGCTTAT
>CAYVDS010000198.1:0-8889 GCA_964450145.1 uncultured bacterium | reverse complement strand
TACCATTTGCCCTTTTGTCCGAGGTCTGCTTCAAAAACACCCGCGGCAAATCCTTCATTAAGTATCCTTTTCCTTATGGCGACCGCGTCAGCCTCACTGGCAGTGGAGAGCGCTTGAATCACATACTTCGCCGACCCTGCGCGAGATTTGCTCTCGCCCGCAAGAGAAGTTGAAGTTTCGGGGGGGCTTGATTCTTTCACGACTGTGCCGACAGGTTCAGGGGAACGGCCTGCGTCGGGCCTTGCGTTGGCCGCTGTCTTAGGCGGCAGTGGAATCGGTTTTCCTTGAGTCCGGGGAGCCAAAGTTCTACTGTTCTCAGCCTGTGGAGGTTTCCGCGTCGCGGTCTGCGTGGAGGTAGGGGGCATGGCTGGAGGGACCGGTTCCAACTTTGACGAAACCGCCGCGCGAGGAGATTCTTGCAGCGTTTCCGCAGATGGAGCCGTCTCGACGCTTGCGGAAGGCTGCTCTGTTTCCGCGGGCGCAGGCAGGCTGAGCCTATGCGCCGCTAATCTGCCCCCGAGGAGTCCTCCACCGAGCGCAGAAACAAGCCCGCAATAAGGCAAACGAGATGTGCGATGCCCCTTTTCATGCGTGCAAGTTTCCCTCCCGAATCTCCGAATGATTCAACTTGAAATGCTGTTGGCACTTTATCATGTTTGAACTGAGACTGTCAAAGCCATGCCTGTTCTCACTCACACTATTTGGGCGTTTTCGTCGATCGGTATGTCTACTCTCGTTATTCCCCGATCCCAAAACTTTCTTGACATTTTGAGACCGCTTCTCTTCAAAACCGCGAACATCCGGGCATTCTCGTCCATAATGTACGCGATTATGGAATGGACGCCCTGAAGTTTCGCTACATGAGCGAGATGCCGCAACACTTCCGTGCCGATGCCGCGCCCTTGATACGCGTCTTGAACCACGATGGCAAATTCAGCAGCCCCAGGCTCTTTCTCTTCGAGCGTATAGCGGCCGACTGCCACAATTCTTTCTCTGCCGCTCTCCTTCACAAGCGCAACGATTGCCATTTGTTTTTCATAGTCGACATGGGTAAGCTGTTCCAGTTGTTCCTTGGGCATATATTTCAGGGTGGAAAAGAAGCGGAAGTAAATCGTCTCCTTCGAAAACGAATTAAACAGCTCGACAATCAGGTCATCGTCCGTCGGCTTAATAGGCCGCAGATGTATGTGCGTCTCGTCGGATAAGACAATCGCCTTCTTGTACTGGTCGGGATATTCGGATTGCATCGTGAACAAGTCCGCCTGCGGCTGTCAGGCTAACGAAGCCAAATCAGACACTTTCGACCTTAGACTTTGGACTTTCGACTTTAGACCTGCTTTACGGCTTGCGACTGCCCGGCTTGTGCAGCGGAACGCCTCGCAAACAGAGAGGGCATGCCTCTTTGCGAAACGTCGACACTTGTACGCGGGCCAGCGGTTTGAACGGGACGCGGAATTCCGCTTTCCCGCCGCTCCTATCGATAACCGCGCTTACACCAACGACGATGGCTCCCATCTGCGTTAATACGTCTATGACCTCCTGAGCGGAGCCGCCCGTGGTCGTTATGTCTTCAACCACAAGCACGCGTTCGTTTTTTGTCACACCAAACCCTCGCCGGAGCGTCATCGAGCCCGATTCGCGCTCTGTAAACATTGCGCGCACCCCGAGGGCTCTTCCCGCTTCCTGCGCCACGACTATTCCCCCAATGGCGGGTCCGACGACGCAGTCAATTTTCCCATCCGAAAACTTCTCGGCGATTGAAGAACCTATGCGCTCTGCGATTTCGGAGTGCTGCAACACTATGGCGCATTGCAGATATTTTTCGCTGTGAAGCCCCGAAGTCAGAAGGAAGTGACCACTGAGCAGTGCGCCCTTTTCCTCGAAGATTTGCAGAACTTCTTTCGCTGATAACTCCGGCGCTCTTGATTTCCTTGTAGGCATGTGTTCTTGTTCCTTTAGGCAATCTCGGCGAGAATCCTCTCTGCAGCTTCCGGCGGATTCTTCGCCTTGGTAATCGAGCGGCCCACGACAATTCGGTCGGCGCCCGAAGCCAGCGCCTCGGCGGGTGTCGCGATCCGGTTCTGGTCATGCGAGGATTCCCATAACGGCCTGACGCCCGGAGTTACTATCTGGAAATCCGGACCACACGCAGTACGGATTTCAGCAGCTTCCAACGGTGAAGCGACAACGCCGTCAAGACCCGCCTCTCTCGCCTGGCGCGCCTTTGACGTCACAAAAGGGCCGATACCGCCGCCAAGAGAAAAGCCTATCTCTTCCTCGAGCGTTCTGTGGTCAAGACTGGTAAGGACGGTGACAGCGAGCACTACTGGGCGCTTCACGCCGAGTCGCTCCGACGTCTGGTCGGCCGCATTGGCCGCCGCCCGCATCATCGCCATTCCGCCGATAGCGTGCACATTGAAGATGTCGGCCCCTATGCGGACCGCGCTTGCAGCGGCTCCGGCGACGGTATTCGGGATGTCGTGAAACTTCATATCGAGGAATATTGATTTGCCGAGGGATTTCAGGGTCCTGACAATCCCCGGCCCGGCGGCGCTGAACAGCTCGAGGCCAACCTTGTACAAAGTTACGATCGGGCCCATTTTCTCCACGAAATTCAGCGCTTCTTCGGCGGACGGGAAATCAAGCGCAACAATCAGTCTTTCCCTGGGGTCCAAGTTCATCTGTGACAAGGCTCCCTATAAGTTGATACACGTCCCGCATTTTATTTTTGATGAGATAGCGCTCGATTCCATCTATTATTTCGAGCGTCACTTTCGGATTTATGAAGTTGGCAGTGCCGACGGCCACGGCGGTCGCGCCGGCTATCAAGAATTCCACCGCGTCCTGCCAACACGAGATTCCGCCAATCCCCACAATGGGAATCTTAACCGCCCGGGCCGCTTCCCAGACCATTCTGAGAGCCACCGGCTTTATAGCCGGCCCCGACAGGCCGCCGGTAATGTTGGCAAGAACCGGTTTTCGCGTATCTATATCGATCGCCAGCCCGGTGAGCGTGTTTATGAGCGAAATGGCGTCAGCCCCTCCGCTCTCAACGGCGAGCGCGATGCTGGCTATATCTGTCACGTTCGGCGTAAGTTTGACGATGAGCGGTTTCCTCGGGGCGGCGCGCTTTACAGCCTGCGTCACTTCCGCGGACAAGTTGGGGTTCTGTCCGAACGAGATTCCGCCTTGTTTGATATTTGGGCACGAAATGTTCAGTTCGATGCCGGCGACTCCGTCCTGATTGTTTAGCTTTTTCGCAACCGCGACGTAATCATCGATCTCGCGGCCTACCACGTTGACGATTACCGCTGTGTTGATTTTGCGAATTTCAGGCAGCTTGTCGGTAATGAAGGCGTCTATGCCCACGTTCTGCAAGCCAATCGAGTTGAGCATCCCCGCGCGAGTCTCGACAATGCGCGCCGGTCTGTTGCCTTGCCATGGTCTGCTCGAAACACCCTTCGTAACGAACGCGCCGAGCTTCGTGAGATCGATGAATCGTGAAAACTCGAGCCCGTATCCGAAAGTGCCCGAAGCGGTAATCACGGGGTTTTTCATCTCGATGCCGCCGACGTCCACTCTCATGCTTGTGCGATTACGCATGCCACATCACCGTCCTGACATCGAACGCAGGTCCCTCTGTGCAGATGCGAGTGAATCTGGCCTTCTGGCCGGGCTCCTTGACGGCGCAGACACAGGATATGCACGCGCCGAACCCGCACGCCATTCTTTCTTCGAGTAAAGCCTCGCAAGGAAGATCATAATGACAGGCGAGCCCATTCAGCGCAGCAAGCATGGGCCTCGGACCACACGCGAATATTCTGGTTGACCCGACAGTGTTTCGGTTGCCCTCAAGGTACTCGGCGAGCGGATCGGTCACAAGTCCTCTGCGTCCGGCGCTGCCGTCGTCGGTGCAGACGAAGTGGTCAAGGCCCATACGCTCGAAAGTGGTCACCTTGTCTCTCCGGGTCCCGCGCAGTTCAAACGGGAGCCTTGATTTAGTGATTGCTCCAAGAAAGATTTTGACTTCAGATCCAGAGTTCAAAAGCTCTTCGGCCAGAAACTTGAGCGGTGGCGCGCCAATGCCGCCACCCGCGAGAAGAGCAACATTGGGTGCGGGAGAAAACGTAAAACCTCTGCCGAGCGGACCGACAATATTGATCTTGTCGCCCTTTCCATATTTTGCAAGGGCATTTGTTCCGGGACCGCCGGGCAATCGTCTGTAAATGACCTCGATCTCCGAATCCATCCAATTGATGATGCGCGCCAGCTCCACAACAAAACCACGTGTTTCCACCAAAACGGATCGCTGTGACAACGGCCCGTATGAAGCGACGCTGAAAGGCCGCCGGAGAAATGGGCGCCGGCCAGAAATCTCGGCCCCGCGCAGCTTCGGCCAACTGCGCTCGCCGCGCACATAGCGCCGATAACGGGGACTTTCTGTGTGGGGCGCAGGGTCACACATAAGCTGAAGGAACTGGCCGGGAACCGGCCTTTGAACCAAACCGGTCTGCATACGCAGCGAGAAGTGGTCCTTGACAAACTGGCGATTCTCGCTGACTATTCCATCGAACTGCAAATTTGGCAAGGGAACGCGCGCCAACGGCATATCCCTTGCCAGCGAACGTATCTTGTAAGAATCGATAGAGGCAAAACGCTCGGCAAGCATGCCGAGCAACCCCGTGGGCTCGATGAAACCCATATTTCCCGCCGAGTCCACGCATATGATGACGTTTTCAGTGAATCTCAATCTCTGATTCAGCCGGCGGGACACATGCCCATCAGGCAGAATGTAAAATTTCCACAAAACTTTCCCTTTGTGCAGCCATGCCAGATCGGCTTCGGGAAATCCTTCGTGTTTGGAATGCGTTTCTGGCCGGACACGAGCATATTTCGAATGCTGTTCGCGTCCGCCGCGCAGCTTTCCGCCCGTTTCCAATCCTTTAGCGTCACAATAGTCAGAGAGAAGTTCGGCGAGTGCGGAGCGGAGTTGTTGGCGCGCTGGGTTAACAGTGGCTCTTGTCACTTCAACGGAACCGCCTTCGTTCAATGGAGATCGAAGATGAGTTGATTGCGAAGCAGTTTCAGGCCCTCTTTCAGTTTCTCGGCCCTAACGTCGCCCATGCCCTCGACGGCAGTCAGTTTATCGTGAGGAGACTGTATTATCGACCTGAGATTACCGAACGTGTTGACGAGATTCTCTATGACCGGCCGAGGCAGCCTATGGGTCTTAGTCAAGATTCTGTAGCCGCGCGGAATGAGGTATTCGTCGACCGCGCTTATGTTGAGACCATACCCGAGCGCGTTGGAGATATTGCCCAGGTTCAGGAGTTCCATCGAGGAGAATTTGCCCAGCCGGACTAGCACTTCTTTCTCACTCCTGATTTCCTTGTCTCGATAATAGTCGCGGATGACCATCAGCCCTTCGTTGATGCTGTCCTCGAGTTCTCGCAACTGCATCTCGAGTAGACGGCCTTCGATGCCGAGTTCAATAATGTAATACTCTATCTCCTTCACAATCCTGAGCACCATCTCCGTTCGCTGGACGGCGCGGACAACGTCATAAATGGTGACCAAGTCCTCGAGTTCCCGCACGCTGAGTTCGACGAGCACACGGTCAAGCGTCGCTTTGTATTTTTCGAGCGTCTGCAGCGCTTGAGCTGCCTTGTTCAAAAGCGTCGCGATGTTGTCCATCACGTGCTTTTTGTCCCCCACGTAGAGCGTAACCGTGGAGCGACGCTGTGAAATGGCGATTGTCATCTCGCCTGTCTGCTGGGCAAACCTCTGGGCTGCGCGGTGCCGCGTGCCGGTCTCCTCCGAATAGATCGTTTCTTCCGGAATAAGAAACGTATTGGCCGAGATTATCCTCGTGATATCTTTATCAACGAATATCGCTCCATCCATTTTGGCGAGTTCATACAGCAAGGTTGGCCGAAACGGATAGTTTATTTTGACTCCGCCCTCGGCGAGAGCCCTGAGTTTGTGACTGCTCGTCACTACGATGAGGCCTCCAGTGCCGGCCTGGAGTATGTAAGACAGCCCTTCCCGCAAAGGAGTTCCCGGCGCGACCTTGCGGAGCGCCTCGACGAATTTCTTGTCTTCGTAGAGACTTGCCTTGTCAGCAGGAGTCATGAGCGTCCTTCGATTCCTACGGAGACCAGGGAGTATGCACCTTCTTCAGAACGATTCCAGCGCGACCATCTCATCGAAGGTCTGCCGCCGGCGGATCACCTTCAGTTGTGTTCCGTTCACCATTACTTCAGCGATCAGCGGCCGCGAGTTATAATTCGATGACATAGTCGATCCATATGCGCCCGCGCTCATTATCGCGATTAATTCGCCCGCCTCGAGTTCCGGGAGTTCCCGGCCTCGCGCGAAGAAATCGGCCGACTCGCATATGCCTCCTACCACGTCGGCGACAATCTTCTTCGCATCGCCTTCGCGGCGTCTGACCGGAACTATCTGATGATACGCTCCGTAAATGCTTGGCCTTATCAGATCATTCATCGCGGCATCGACGACCACAAACGTCTTGCGGCCCGTCGACTTCACGTGCAATATCCGGGTCACAAGAATGCCCGCATTGCCTACAATGACCCTCCCCGGCTCGACAATAAGGGTGCACCTGCAGGTTTCGATCAAAGGCCGGACGGCCCCTACGTACTCCTCGAACGAAGGCGGCTCTTCGTCGTTATACGTAATGCCTATCCCGCCGCCCATATCCATGTATCGGATACCTAGCCCGAGACGGTTGAGCTCCGTCACAAGCCCTACTACCCGTTCGAGACTTTCAATAAACGGCGATAATTCCACAATCTGCGAGCCGATATGCTTGTGGATTCCGACAACCTCGATATTCGGCATTTCGGCGGCCTGCTTGTAAAATTCGAGGGCATGTTCAATCGGGATGCCGAACTTGTTCTCCTTCAGACCCGTCGAGATATACGGGTGTGTGCGCGGATCAATGTCGGGATTGACCCTGAGAGCTACCCGAGCCCTGCGCCCCATTTGCCCGGCAAATCGGCTGAGGAGATTGAGCTCGCTTTCTGAATCAATATTGAACATGAGAATATCGCAATCGAGCGCAGCCTTGATCTCCTCCTCAGTTTTCGCATTGCCATTGAAAACGATCCTCCCGGGCGGGATTCCCACCCGCAACGCTCGATACAGTTCACCGCCGGAGACGACGTCAGCCCCCGAGCCCGCATCAGCAAGAATCTTCAGGATCGCCAAGGATGAATTTGCCTTAAAAGCAAAACATATGATGTGTCCGATACCAGCAAGAGAGTCGTCGAACCGCCGATAATGGCGCAATAATGTGTTCTTGCTGTAAAGATAAAACGGCGTTCCCGCCGTCTCCGCGATTCGGGAAATCGGTAGGTCTTCGCAGAAAAGCTCACCGTGATGATAGTTGAATAGATTCATGACAAAGATTGTCGCTAATCCTTGTGCTGTCAATCGCTTATGATAAGAGACGCAACGAGCGCCCTATGCGCCCGCTCAGCCATTCTAACTCTTGCAGCGATTAATACTAACACAAGTTTCGAGACTGTGTCAATCAGAAATTTGGTCTGAAAGCGGGGTTTTCTCGATCTGTTTTAGCAGCTCTTGCGCCCTACCGTCGTGGGGGTCGAGCGCTAAGGCGCTGAGCAGAGCGTCTGCGGCATGCGGCATGTCACGCAGTCTGAAATACAACTCGCCGAGTTCATAATAAGTATCAGCCTTTTTCTCCAAATGCGGGAGCGCGGCCTTATAATGGAAGATCGCTTCATCAATGCGCCCCATCCGCGAATAGCAGCGAGCAAGGTTGATGTGAGGCTCGGGAAGATCGTCCTTCAATTTAACGGCCTCATTCAAGGCCTCGACAGCTTCGGGAATTTGCCCTCGCTTCATATACTCGAACCCGAGATTATTGAAGGCGACAAAGCTCGTAGGAGATGATTTGGCGGTCTTTGACCACAAGACAAAGGTGTTCTTCCAGTCATTATTCCGGCCGATGCACAGGAGCGCAAGCCATATGACGATAGCTGCCGTCGCCGTGGCGGTAAGTAGCCGCAATCCGGTTGTTCTCCCTGCAGCGGCTACCCAGACCCCGAAGAAAATGCAAAAAGCGACAGATGGGCCATAGAGAAAACGGTCGGCCACTATCGCATTCACGGGAATTATATTCGATACCGGCAGCAAGGTGACGGCAAACCAATACAAGGCGAATGAAATGCGCCGCTCGCGTCGGATTGTCACGACGGCCACTGCGCCTGCAATAAGGATAAGACAGAAACTCGGGAAAACGGCGGAGTCGAAAATCGAAACATGGGGCTGAAAATGACGAGACAACGAGAGCCCCACCGGTAAAAACAGCAATCGTGCATATATGACGATCGCCCTTAACATAAGCAGGAAAGTCACATAAGGGCTTCCTCCATGGTAGGGAACCTGCCCCACCCTGCCCAGCACATTCGCCCTGAGGAGAACATAGCCCACGGTGATGATGACGAAGGGAGCATAGGCCGCAAGCCTGCGGCGCCATTGCTTCCGGCCACATTCGCGGCGAAAATAGAGATCGTGTCCGAACAAGATCGCGGGAAGAGGAAGCGCCATTTCCTTTGCCAGCAGTGAAACCGCGTATGCTGCCAGCGCCCCCGACAACAACACTAACCTCCTGACACCGGCGGCTGAGTCGGCCTTAATATACTGCAAATATGCGAGAAGGAAAAACAGCAGAAAAAGCACGTTGCCGCGACCGGATATCCAAGTCACGCCTTCTGTGTGAACGGGATGTACCGCGAACAACAGGGCCGCGGCGAAAGCTGGCCCGTATTCCAGGCCGATTTGCCAGAGCAACAACAGCAGGAGCAACGCATTGAGTGTGTGGAAGACGAGATTCACGAT
>CAYVDS010000197.1:0-8906 GCA_964450145.1 uncultured bacterium | reverse complement strand
TTAAATGGGTCGAACCACATAACGCCCACGTAACGATTAAGTTTCTCGGCAACGTCGAGGAGGCGCGGCTGCCGGAGGTCTTCGCGGCCTGCGAGAAAGCGGCCGAAGGCTTCAACCCGATTGATATTGAAGTGAAGGCGGTCGGCTGTTTCCCCTCGATGAAGCGGCCAAAGGTGGTGTGGCTGGGAATCGAGAAGGGGGCCGAATCCATTAAGCAGCTTCAGCAGCGGGTGGAAGCCGAACTCGAACGCATCGGCTTTCCGAAAGAAGACAAGCCGTTCAAGGCGCATCTGACCATCGGGCGCATGAAAGGACAGCAGGGAATGTCGAGGCTGTGCAGCCTCCTCGAGGAAGAACGAAACGTTTTCATCGGCTCGATGCGCGCCGAGAAACTGTCGGTTATGAAGAGCAAACCCCTTTCGACCGGACCGGTCTACACGGAACTGAAAGCGATTTTACTGCAGCAAACGTGATTGGGGTCTTCGATTCTTTGCTGCATAGCGTCGCTATGCCCGTCCGGAGGCCGAGTTATTTTGGATCTTGGATTTCGGATTTTTGATTGGAAGAGAATATCCGGAGCAATTCTTTATTCCTTGAACTTGGACACTTTGTGGCATTCGTGTTCCAAAGTCTTTCTCGACTTGAAAACGCTTGCTCTATGGGATAGGATGATGGATGAAGTTGACAACGTGCGGCGGCAGGAATTGCCGCATCGGTGATGCAGGTAAATTACTTACCAAAAGAGGAGAAAACATGACCGCGAAGGAAGGCGAAACCAAGGACAAACTTCTCGGAATCACTATTTCCCAGATCGAAAAACAGTTCGGCAAGGGCGCAATCATGAAGCTGGGAGAGGCTGCCAGAGTGCCCCGCGTTCCCGCGATACGGACGGACATCATTGCGCTCGACCTGGCTCTCGGCGTGGGCGGCATTCCGCGCGGCAGAGTGATCGAGATTTTCGGACCTGAATCCTCGGGCAAAACCACTCTCTCCCTTCACATTGTGGCGCAGGCTCAGAAGCAGGGCGGCTCAGCCGCATTTATCGACGCGGAGCACGCGCTCGACCCCGACTACTCGAAGCGCATCGGCGTGAACATCGACGACTTGCTCATTTCGCAGCCCGACAGCGGCGAGCAGGCGCTCGAGATAACCGACATGCTCGTGCGGAGCAGCGCAGTTGACATCGTTGTGATAGATTCGGTGGCGGCGCTCGTACCGCGCGCCGAGATCGAAGGCGAGATGGGAGATCAGCATATGGGCTTGCAGGCGCGGCTGATGTCGCAGGCGATGCGCAAGCTCACTGCCTCGATCAATAAGTCGAAGACGACGGTGATTTTCATCAATCAGATACGCGAGAAAATCGGCGTGATGTTCGGCAATCCGGAGACTACGCCGGGCGGCCGCGCCCTCAAGTTCTACTCCTCTGTCCGGCTCGATGTGAGACGCCTCGGCACAATAAAAGAGGGACAGGAAACCGTGGGCGCGCGGACGAGGGTGAAAGTGGTAAAGAATAAAGTGGCCCCGCCGTTCAAAGAGGCCGAGTTCGATATCCTGTTTGATGAAGGGATATCGAAGGAGAGCAGCTTGATCGATGTCGCAATCGAGCAGAAAGTCATCGGCAAGAGCGGCGCATGGTTCTCGTACAAGAATGAGCATATCGGACAAGGCCGCGAGAGCGCTCGTAGATTCCTGAAAGAGAACCCCGCCCTTTTCAAGGAAATTCTTCAGGAAACATTGCAGCGTCTGAGCGCACCCGCGCCCCAACCGGAAGTCTGAATAAATCCCCCCTTCCCCCTTTACAAAGGGGGAGTGTGACGCAGGCCCCTTTACAAAGGGGAAGTGAGAGACTGTCCCGTAGTTCTGTAGGTGCGAATTTATTCGCACACACGACGCACAAACAGGCCGAAATATTATGCGATAAATTCGCACCTACAATAGCCTAACCCGAACGTGTAATTGCGGGGCAGATTCGTGAGCGGGATTTATCCGACGCATGGAGGTCTCCTAAGGAAGGCGAAAGGTCAAAGGCAAAAGGGGAAAAGCAAAGAAAAGAGAGATTGCTTCGCTCCGTTCGCAATGATCAAAGCCGATATACCCTTCCTTTTATATTAACCGCGCCGCAGCGTGGGCAGGTGCTCTTAATGACTAATCATATTCATCACGTTCACATATTCGCCTCGGACATCGAGAAAAGCATCAAGTTTTACGAGCGATTCTTTGGCGGCAAAGTAGTCCTCGATGCGGAATTCGCGGGCGCGCGCAACGTGTTCATGAGAATCGGCAACGGCCGGATTCACTTCTACGATCAGCCGCCCAAGAATACGGGGCGAGGAAGCATTCACCATTTTGGGATTCAGACGGACAGCATTGAAGAAGTCGTCGCCAAGCTTAAAGCGGGAGGAATCGAGTTCAAGAAGGGAATCACTGATTTGGGCGTGTGGAAGTATATTATGATACCCGCGCCGGATGATATATTGATAGAGTTGTTCCAAGTGGACAAGACCCAGGTTCCCCCCGAATTCGCGGATTATTTTGAATAGGCGCCGATTATGGCTATCCCGAGACAAGCTAATCCGGGGACACAATGCCGCATTGTGTCCCCGGATTAGCACGGCATTGTGTCCCCGAATTAGCATCCCTTTCGCGATAGTAGTATGAGAGCCCTGATCCATGAAAATCAACTTTGAAAAACACCGGATGATAACGAAGTTCCTCGATCCCGCCCTCAATTTTGCCGAGAATGAGCGAGCGACCGAAATCAGGGTGGACCCCTTGACCAGACAAACCACCCGGTTGCTGCATTTTCCGATACGGTGGGCTCAGAAGACGGAACTCGGCGAGATGGTGGAGCGGTCGCTCGAGTTCGGCTGCCCTTTTTGCCCGCAAATGCTTGATATGGTCACGCCGAAGTTTCCGGCGGACCTGACACCGAAAGAGCGGATTCAAAGAAAAAGCGCGGTCGTGTTTCCGAACATGTTCCCATACGATACTTACAGCGCGGTCGCGATATTTTCGGGCGAGCATTTCAAGCCGATGGCCGAATTCGAGCCCGAGCTTTTGTGCGACGGCTTCTGCGCATCGCAGGAATATCTGGCATCGGTAAAAGCATCGGAGCCGAATACACCTCTGTACCACACGATAAACTGGAACTACATGCCGCTTGCGGGAGGAACAATCATACATCCGCACTTGCAGATAATCGCCGGGAGCAAGGGAACCAATTATCACCGCAGGATTCTTGAATCGAGCGCAGCCTATGCGGCGGCCAACTCGAGTTCGTACTGGGCTGACTTGATCGATGAAGAAGCGCGTCTCGGAGAACGGTTCATCGGAAAGGTGGGTGAAACAAGCTGGCTCGTGAGTTTCGCGCCGAAAGGCATTATCGACATCATGGCGATATTCGACCGCGTCCTGACCATCACTGAAATCTCTGAATCCGCCTGGCTGGACTTCTCGAGCGGGTTGTCGGCCACCCTGAAACTGCTCGACAGCCGCGGCTTTTACAGCCTCAACATGGCGATATATTCGGGGCGGGGCGAGGAGCATTTCTGGACGCACGCGAAGGTGGTTCCCCGCGCGCTGCTTCCCCCGATGAACGCGAGCGATATCAACTATTTCAATACACTCCACAATGAGGTGCTGACGATTTTCGAGCCGGAGCAAATCTGCGCCGAGGCGAAACAGTTCTTTGATCCGCTAAAGTAAGAAAAGGGTGACACATGGCTAGTCTTCCAAAAAGCGTTACAACGCTGGGCAGAATGCTTGAGCATCATGCGGCGACGATCCCCGAGAGACCCGCTCTCTATTTTCGCGACGAGATGGTGACGTTCTCCCAGCTTAATGCGTGGGCTAACAAGTACGCGAACGTTTTCCGCGAGATGGGAGTCCGTGCGGGAGACCGCGTATGCCTCTTCACTCCGAATCGACTCGAGTTTCTCTACGCACATTTCGGACTGATCAAGATCGGCGCCATGATGATTTCGCTGAGCGTGATGCTGAAGGCGGACGAGGCCAAGTACATCATCGACGACGCGGGCGCAACGATACTCGTGACCACCGAATATCTGTATCCAATAATCGAGCCGATTCGCGACGAACTGCCGACAATCAAGCACATACTCTATCTGGATGAGAATCCGCCGGAGGCGGCGCTGGAGCTCAGGCCACTCGTCGAAAACGCTTCTGACGAGTTCCCGTCGTTGGACATCCATCCCGATTCGGTCGCGTGCATTATCTATACTTCCGGTACCACTGGCAGGCCGAAAGGCGCAATGCTGACACATGCAAATCTTCTTCACAACTTCGAATCGGCCACCGAACTCTTGAAGACTGCGCCGGGTGACTGCCTGCTTGTGCCGGGGCTTCCGCTGTTTCATCTCCTGGCGCAGATTTGCGTGATGGGGTCGATTTACGGCGGCGTGCCCAGCGTGCTCATGGAGTTCTTCGCGCCGCAGATGGTTCTCGAGAACATAGCGAAGTACAAATGCAATTCCTTTTCGGGCGTGCCCACCATGTTTGCGCTGCTGTTGAACGAGCCTGAGATTGACAATTATGACCTGACGTCTCTCCGCATCTGTTTCTGTTCCTCCGCACCGCTCTCGCTGTCGCTGCTGAAGCGCTTCGAGGAGCGAACGGACGCCATTATTACAGAAGGATACGGACTGACGGAGGCCACCGCGCTCGTCACGTCAAACCCGATAGACGCCGAGCGCAAGGCCGGTTCGGTGGGCGTACCCATCAGGTGCGAGGTAAGAGTCGTCAATGAGAAAGACGAAGACGTAGCGGTCGGAGAGGTGGGCGAGATAATTATTCGCGGCAAGAACGTGATGAAGGGCTATTATAACAAACCTGATGCGACTGCGGAGGCAATGAAGGACGGATGGCTGCACACGGGCGATATGGGGAAGTTCGATTCTGACGGATATCTGTACGTTGTTGACAGAAAAAAAGACATGATAATCACCGGCGGATATAACATCTATCCCGCCGAAGTCGAGAATGCTCTCTACAAGCACCCGAAGATCGCGATGGCGACAGTAATCGGGATTCCTGACGAGATAAAAGGAGAGATAGCAAAAGCCTACGTGGTTCTAAAAGAAGGAGAGGCCGCAACCGAGAAGGAAATCATCGATTTCTGCCGCGAACGCATCGCAAAATACAAAGCGCCTCGCGCAGTTGAAATCCGCGAGAGCTTGCCTACGACTCCGACAGGGAAGATACTTAAGCGGGCGCTGCGCGAGGAAGTGCTCGCCGCGGAGAAGAAAAGGCTGGAACACAAATAGCGAATTTGTAAGGGCGAACCTCGTGTTCGCCCAATATGGAATCTGCCGAATTTGGGCGAACACGAGGTTCGCCCTTACAAATGGTTATTCTAGGGTACTCAACTCCCGCTTTCACGGGAATGAGAGGGAGGAAATAGAAATCATGTCGCCTCAGAAAAAGAATTCCGGATACAGGACTTGCAGGTGCGGTCATGAGTGGAAAACGAGGGGAGACTTCCTGAACGATAGGAACGTCAAAATAGTGGGGTACCAACCCGATTTCGTCAATCATAGATATAACCACTTCTTGTTCCATCATCTCACAAAGAGTTGCGGCCACTTTTTTGGCATCCGGGCATCTGATTTCAGCGACCTTCGAGAAAAAGGATGCGCGTCCGAGCTGCGCACCGGACAGAAAGGTTGCCCGGGGTATTGCCTGAACACGATGGATTTGCGCGTTTGCTCCGTGGCTTGCTGCAATGCATCCGATAGAAGGCTGGCCGCAAAACTTCGGAGCCGTCGAATATTGAGGCGACTTCTGACTGGCATGATTGTTTCAGATAGACCCCACCGAGATAAGGCCAGGCCTGTGCCTGCCAGATAAGTATCCAATTCTATTAACTTTTGCCTTGTTCAGACCTGCCGCATTCAGTCCATCCAAAGCTCGCAAGCTAAACGTTTGGTTTTGAATTCCTTTGGCAGTTACTCTATCTTCTTACCTTCCGCGACGCCCCTAAAGACGTCCATAGCGGTCACAATCCCGACTACTTTGCCTTCTCTTAGGATAGGAACCCGGTGCACGTTATGAGTATACATGATCTTACATATTTCTCGAACGGGCGTTAGTTCAGTTGCTGTGTGAAGATCCCGCGACATCACTTCTTCAACCCAAAGGTGCTTGCTGGAAACCCCGCCGGCTTCTTCCGGACTCGCTGCTGAGGTGAAAAGCTCATAGATATCCTGGTACTCGAGGTTTGCGCCGAGTGTGCGCGCTTCCTCACGGATCAGGTCCCGCACCGAGATCATGCCAATGAGCCTTTTGTCTTTGTCAGTTACGGGAACTCCAGTAAGACCCCTCTCGGCGAGCAGTTTTGAAAGCTCGCGCAAAGATGCGGATTTGTCGATGGTTGTGACGTTCACCTTCATTATGTCTTTGGCGAGAAGCATAGCGAGGTTCAACTCCCGAAGCGATAGGTTACTCCCATGAGGTCGAGCAAGGAAAGCAGGAAATCATTCGCCCTGATTCGATTAAGTCCTCCGCGGGCGCATGCCCGCTCGCCGAAGTTTCTCACGTCATCCACAAGAACACCGTCGCCGTGAATCAAGACTGGGACAGGATCGGCGCTGTGTTCACGAATGGCACACGGGGTCGAATGGTCGCCGGTGACAGCGATATAGACGTCTTGAGGGTTGTCGAGCGAATCGATTATTTTCTGCGACATCCTGTCGACGCGTTCAATGAACGCCAATTTTTCGCGAGGTCTGTTGTCGTGGGCCATGAGATCAGCCGCTTTGATATGCGTGACGACAAAATCAGCCTCCTTAAGCCCTTCGACCGTGAGTCGCGCCTTCTCGTCGAGGTCGGTATCCACGTTGGCCGTCAATTTCTCATTGGTAAGGACTCTGAAGCCGGACATGCGGGCTATTCCCACGACGGTGCTTTCTCCTGTGACACAGCACCCTCTTATGTCGAACCTTTCAGTGAGGCTCCTCATTTTCACCGCCATGCCGGCGCCGCGCGTAATCACGATATTCGCCGGCAGAAGCCCTTTCTTCACGCGTTCCTTATTGACATCATGGCCTTTCAGTATCTCATACGATTTTCGCACAAACTGATTGACTAATTGCGATGTCTTTTCGGCGAGAGGCTGATCGGGTCGCTTGGGCTTCACTTCCCGTATCGGATGTCCCTCGTTCGTGGGGCCGGGGTCGGAACTAGTGATATCCGCCGAGAGCCGCGTTCCGCTAAGCACGAGAACTGCGCGATGTTCGGTTGCAGGCTTGAATATGGCGTTAAGTTCATTGTCGAGCGGCATGCCGTCGAGCACAGCGGCCAGGGCTTCAGTGTGTCGAATCCTGCCCGCGCGGCGGTCCAACACAATGAACTTGTCGTCGACAGTCGCGAAGTTGCAGCGAAGGGCGACATCACCCGGCTTGAGGTCGATCCCGATGCCAACGGCCTCAATAGGTCCCCTGCCCCAATAAACCTTTAGCGGGTTGTATCCGAAGAGGGCGAGATGGCCCACGTCGGTGCCCACGCGGATGCCGGGCGAGAGCGGGTCCATCAGGCCGGTGATTCCGGTTCTCGCGAGGAGATCGAAGCATGGAGTATGGGCTGCTTCGAGCGGGGTGAGGCCGCCTAACTCGTCGATTGGGCGATCACCCAGACCGTCGATAATCAGCATGATTCCTTTATGGGTTGTCGTCACGTTGCCTTCACCCGTTTGAACAATGAATTTCCGCTCTTAAGAAGGTCGTCACATTTATTCGGGGACATCCCGCCCTTGGCGGGACATGGTGTCCCCGAATAAACGCCGCCATTAGAGGAAATGACAAAAGCACTATGGATTCCTGTCACGTTGTTTCCCTCGTGTTAAAGCGTTCAACAGCGACCTCGGCGACATGAAGAATTTCGTCAACCAGCTTGGGCTCGCCGTCAATCTCTTGCGGTATATTGTCGGCATAAACAACCCGCAGCCCTGCCTCGATACCGAGCGCGGTGGCCACGTCGATGGCTGCGGCTTTCACTTCGGTGAGCAACACCGTGGGTCTGTGCTTTCTTATCGCATCCGAGATGTCAGCTCGCAGTTTGGGCCGGTTTGACAGATTGTGGCTTATCGCGACAACTTCGCAGCCGAAGCCGCGCTCGAGGCTCTCGCGAATCGTTTCACCCATACTGGGCGGGGCAGTCGTTGTGAGGAGGACGTTCTCCTTGCGAATATTTTCGAGCGGTCTGGGTCTAAAGATGGTTCTCACCACTCGCGCCGAAGGATTCAATGCGCGTATGTATCCGCTCATCTCCGCGATCTTGCTTTTATCCGCCATCGGTTCCTCACACATGGTGAGAATGCAAAGGTCGGACTTTCGAATCCGATAAGGACCCATGTATCCGGTGACATACTCGGGCGCCTGATGCGCGCCGACGGCGAGAACCCATGCGTCGGTGGCGATCGGCGGCATCGACGAACCGCTTCCTTCGAAAGTACGGCGTCATTTGGGAGTTCGTTGGGGACGCGCGCGCCTTGCGGGCCTACCGAAGTGAAGACGACCCCGGCGAAGCCTCCGCCACAACGCCTGCATCCTATGGTCGTAAGCCGCGCCATGAGTGCGTTCTCGTAATGATCACTTGCGGCGTGTTTCCCTCGCCTGCTCTCGGCGAGCAGGTACTCGGGTGTGATTCGGAGTTCTTCACCCCTGATCACCTCCGGCTGCGGCGGACCGCCTCGACCCATCGTGACAATACATGGCTTGAAGCGAGCATTCACACTTTCCTGGCCGCCAAGTACACGGCCTATGTGAGCTGCGAGCGCGGTTTTGCCAACGCGTTTGCCCGTCCCACCTACCGAGAGCGACGGTTTCATACAAATATTCTCGAACACAGGCGGAGTAAATCGAAAGTCCGCCCCTTCATAAACTACTCCCCGG
>CAYVDS010000196.1:0-8908 GCA_964450145.1 uncultured bacterium | reverse complement strand
GTCGTTGGCCACGAGGCCGCCGGCGCTGAATTTGCCCGTGGCGACAATATAGTTTTTGGCGGTCGCCGTTCGCTTGGATTTCTCCGCATCGAATAGAAGATTCCGAACAATCCTGCCGTCGCGTTTGGCGTCTACGACCTCAGCGGTAATCACCCGCACGGGGCTCTTGCGAAGGGCGGCGTCGAGAGCCAATTGCAGCCTGTAACCCGGGACCGAGAAGTTTGGCGCTATGAGTTCGAAGAGTTTTGGCCGCAATTGGCCGCGTATCGTGTCGAATGCTTGCGCGAAATTGTCCAGCCCGAGAACAGGCGGGAATCCGATGTGCGTGATGTTTGCAGAAACTTGCGCGGCGAGCCTTCGAGCGAACTCCTCGGCGGCGCGCGGGTCATCCAGTCGCCTTGCGATTTCAAATGGGGCTGCGGGCCTCCCGTTCGAATTGCCCGGGACGTCGCAGTGAATGACATCAATCTCCGCGATGCAGCGCGGCGAGTGCAATGAAGAGTATCTGGCGAGGGCTTGTCTGCAAACATGCGGATGAAAAAACGCCATGCCGTTGACGCCGACGAGGAGGAGATTGGCGTCTCTTATCACGGACAAGTCCCCATCTATGAGGGATAGCGGCGCGAATGCAGTGAATTTGACTGTTCCCGCAACGGTCGGCAAGGCGAGGCTCTGTTTATACGAGCCACGGAGTGCCAAGCCCGCGATCTTCTCCGCCGCGAAATCGCACGCCTCGCGAAGGCGAGCCTGCAACCGATCAACTCCACTGCGCCCGCCTGCCACTATTGAATAGGGATGCAGCGGGTTTGTCCGGAGGATTTCCGTAAGCCTGTCATAGATGCTCGGGAGCGTATCCCACGCGTCGAGTGGGAGGAACTGCTCGGGCCCGGCAATATCTATCGTGCCGGAGGACATTGCACTTGCGCCGAAGCCTTTACGGATAAGGACGACGTCGACGCCCCGCTCTGCAGCTTTAAGGGCGGCAATTGTCGCGGCGAGTCCTCCGCCGATTATGACGACGTCAGCCTCCATGTAGCGTGTGCCTTTCCGCGGCAATCATCTGATGAATGTTTGCCGATAAGAAATGCGAGGCGTGAGTAATCTCTTCCTGCGCCAACTGCAATCCTGAAAGTATGGGAAGCTTGCCTTTCCATCGCGCCTGCAAGAATTCAAGCGCCATGCCGGTCAGCTCGTCAGGGTCAAGGCGCAGCTCTTCGGCAAGGATGCATGCGGCGGCGAGCGTGCAGCGGCATCCCTGGCATGGACCGCATCCTAGGCGGGTTCTCCGGCGGACGTCATCGAGCGTTCGCGCCCACTCGTGGCGGATCACGTGCCGTATCTCCGCCTCAGTGACTGACTCACATTGGCAGACTACCGAGAGGGCCGACTCCTTCGGCTCCTCGGCAAGCACCTTTACGTATTCAGCGCCATAGCGCTGATACAGACGCTGAAGGATATAGGCGGGCACGCCGTGTTCGGCCGCGGCCTCGTGAAGGTTGACGTCTCCCTCGCCGCCCGGCAATGCCTCGAGATGGGTTCTGCATTTCGCCGATATTCCGAGTTTTTGACAAATCACATCCGCCGCGTGCTCTGACATCTGCCGATAGCTGGCAAGCTTTCCGCCAGCAATCGAGAGCAGCCCCTTCACACCGTCGGTTTGTTCGTGGTCGAAGATCGCGTGCTCGCGCGACAGAGCGTCTTCGTTCTTGCGCCATTCGTAAAGCGTGGGCCTCACACCGGCAAAGGCGCGGATTATCCTCTCGCGCCGGATCGAAGGGAAGACGCGTTCTATGCCTTCGAGCAAATACTTAATCTCGTCCCGCGTCACCGTCACGTTGTCCATGTCACCGTAATAATCGTCATCCGTCGTTCCCACGAGCGACGTATTTTCGTAGGGAATGATAAAAATGCTTCTTCCATCGATTGTCTCTGCCGTGATTGCGACATTCGAGAGCCTTCGGTCGAAAACGAGATGCACCCCTTTTGCCGGCCGAATTTTCACCTGTGCGCCAGCCATCTTTGCGATTTGAGGTGACCATGGACCGCCTGCGTTGAACACAATGCGAGCGCGAACCTCCTCGTGCTCGCCCGTCAAGGTGTTTCGGAGTTTAGCGCCTATGACCCGGCGGTTCTCATCGAGCAGGAGCTTTTCCACAAGGGTATGATTGCGAATTTCGGCCCCGTAACGATGTGCGGACAGGGCGTTGAGAATGCATAAGCGGAACGGGCTGCACCCCCATTCGTCCATGGTGACACCGCCCACGATTTCATTCGTGAGGCCGGGTTCGAGCTTCTTCGCGTCCGCGCGCGTGAGTCGCGCGTGTGGGCGCCCGTTCTTGAGCGCCACGAACTCGTCATAGGCTTCCATGAACGTCTCGACAAGCTCGATATTGTACTTGTCGCCTTTGAGGACGGGGAAAACAAAAGGGATTCTGAATAGCAGGAACGGCGCAATCTTCTGGATGTAGCCGGAGTCGAGACAGGATGTCCGGGTGGTCTCGATGTCATACTCGAGGTAGCGTGGGCCGCCATGAATCATGCCGCTGCATGTGCCGGTCGCGCCGGCCGAAAAATCTTTCTTCTCGACGAGAATCGTCTTGAGCCCGCGCATCGCGCAGTCGCGCGCGATGCCCACTCCGTTGATTCCGCCTCCGATTATCAGCACGTCGTATTGAGGCATAAATTCTTAAGAAAGTCCAAGGTCTAAGGTCTAAAGTCTAAAGTCTGCAAGTAAATTAGCGCCCTTCTTCCTGGAAAGCGCTGCATAGCGGCGCAGGATTGATCGCGAATTGAACCGCAAAGACATAAACCGCGAAGGCGCAAAGCTCGCAAAGAGGGATATCTATTCTTCTCTTTGCTTTCTTTGCGCCTCGGGCCTGTGGCCCTTTACGGTGATATCTCATAAAAACAGGCGATTGAATGTCCTTTCAGCATAGATTCTAACGCAATGTTGATTTGTGTGTCAAACGTGTGCCAACAGTGAAGGAGGGAGACTGGAGACCAGAGGCTGGAGCCACCAGCTTGAGGGCAGCCTATGCTTACGGTCTCCAGTGTGGTGTCTCCGAAATAAGTTAAGGCGCTGCGAAGGGGACTGTCCCAGATTTACGGGCGCTTTGCGCCGTAGAATCGGGACTGTCCTCGAAAGCTCCGAGCGATTAAGAATCTCTCATTTTCCTGCGAGATTTACCATGTAAATAGAGATTCTTCGCTTCGCTCAGAATGACAAAGAACCACTACCTTTTGGGAAACAGACAGTCCAGTCTTGTTTCCGGTCATGCTTTTAACCCGAAAAGTCTGGCTGCCGTCTCGCCCAGGACTCCTTTGCGAATCGCGTCTTCTACGCGAAACGCATCCATTAAGTAAATATAGAAATCCAGCAAATACTGTGGAGAGGGGCCGTCTGTACCGAACAGAATTTTCCGAAAGAGTTCGGTGTTGACGCGAAGTTCTTCCGAGGGCATATCGATTCCCGTGCGACCAGGAGTCGAATACAGGTCGGCAAATGAGAAAATACTGCGTAATGTAGGTAGCGGAAGCGCGCGAACACAGCCGCCAGTAAGGTCAAAGTAGACGTTTTCGTGGTATGTGGCCATCGAGACCGCCTCCCAATAGTAGGGAACCCCGAGGTGCGCGCCGATGATTTTAAGATTGGGAAAACCGCGCGCAATCGCGTCGAAACAGTCCGGCCTCATTTTCGTCATTGTCGCGCCGGGGCGGTCGCCGGGCGGCTCGAGCGCCACGAAGCCGGTATGGAACAGAATCGGCATGTCGAGTGATTGCGCGCGCTCGTAGACCGGGAAATATTTCTCACTGTCGTATCGCTCGAACGGATAGATAAGCTTGAGCCCTTTGAACCCTTGTTCATGCAAGTGGCTTACGGCATCGGGATCGGCCGTTTTCTTGCCCAGTTCGACAACGCCGAGACCTACGACGAAGTCCGGATACTGTTCCATCGCCTTTTTGACTGCCGGATTGTCCGATTCGGCGATACCGCAGAAACACGTCCAGCGCACATCCGGGTGGCGGTGATGCTCGATGATGAGGTCGAGGTCATCGTGGGCATAAAGATGCGCGTGGACGTTGACGAACATAGAAAAGAATCCTCTTAACCTACTTAGTGTGCCACGGGATTTATCATGAAAGCGACGAAAAGCGCTATGGTGCCAAAGATAATGAGGATAACTTTTGCAGCGCCGATAGCAAGTCCTAGCCAAGCGATGCGGCGGATAAGCTTCACGTCTTTAGACGCCAACCTGAGTGAGATTATTCCGAGAACAATAGCCGCTATATCCAATCCCATGAACAGCTTGCGAGTCAATACCCACGAGAGCACTCCGCATGCCAGAGCCGCGCACGCAAGCGCGGCAGATGTCTTGTCGCGAAAAGATGTCGTCATGTGCTCCCTCCTCGTCTGGCAGATTATACCACAAATAGCGGCGCGCAGGGCGCAGAGGTTCCGAGTCTCGATTTTATGATTTGCGGTTGGGAGGCGTAACACATCTAACCGCAAAGGGCCGCAGGCCCAAGGCGCAAAGAGCGCAGAGAGAAAAGGGAAGAGTTGGATAACGAATGTGACAAATGGACCGAATTGCACGGATGGAGGAAAAGCTCCCAAGAATTCACAATGATGGCCTTTATTCAAAACGGTCGTCCGCAAACATTGAGAATCGACGAAATCTGCGGACAGGAAAATGTTTTGAAAACGGCCTGCGCAAGTGTTAGAATAAGCGGCAATTGAAGCGAGTCGAAAGTTAAAGGTCGAAGGTCAAAAGTCGAAAACTGAATCAAGGCCTTTGTTCCACAGGTAACTAAGCCACGGCGGGGTCGAGCGATATTCATTGACGGAGCGAATGAATGGTGGAATTGCCGAACGAGATACGAGCGCTGATTGAGCGGTTTGAGCGGAACATCGAGTCGTATCGGTCGGTGTCGTATAAAGAGGCGCAACTGCGGACGGAATTCATTAATCCGTTGTTTGAGGCGCTTGGGTGGGACGTATATAACAGGGAGGGCTGTGCCGAGGCGTATAAGGAAGTCATTCATGAGGATGCGATACATGTCGGCGGCGCGACCAAAGCGCCCGACTACTGTTTCCGGATAGGCGGAATGCGCAAGTTCTTTGTCGAAACGAAAAAGCCGTCGGTGGATATAACGGCAGAGGGCAGGGGAGAGGGGGCTCCGGCATACCAATTGCGGCGTTATGCGTGGAGCGCGAAGCTGCCGCTTTCGATATTGACTGATTTCGAGGGGTTTGCCGTTTACGACTGTCGAATACGACCGAGGCCGAACGACAAAGTCAGCACTGCCCGCGTCTTCTTCTGCACATACAAAGAATATCCGGAGAAGTGGGAACACATTGCCAGCATCTTTTCGAAGAAGGCTGTGCTGCAGGGGTCGTTCGACAAATACGCCGAGTCGGCGCTTGGTAAGCGTGGCACCTCGCAGGTTGACGCGGAGTTTCTAAAGGAGATAGAAGGCTGGCGTGAAGCGCTGGCGCGGCATATTGCGCTTCGGAATCCCGACCTGTCCGTCCGCGAGTTGAATTACGCTGTGCAAAGCACGATTGACCGAATAATCTTTTTGCGAATGGCCGAGGATCGCGGCATCGAGCCTTACGGCCAGTTGCAGTCGCTCATGAACGGCGCAGAGGTTTATTCGCGGCTGCGGCAACTGTATGATCGCGCTGACGAGCGCTACAATTCCGGTCTGTTCCATTTTCAGAAAGAGAAAGATCGTGACGAGCCGCCCGACGAACTCACGCCGCGACTGAAGATAGACGATGCGGTTCTCAGGGATATAGTGAAGGGGCTCTACTATCCCGAGAGTCCGTACGAGTTCTCGGTTCTCGGCGGCGACATCCTCGGCAATGTCTATGAGCAGTTCCTCGGCAAAGTGATACGTCTCACCCCCGGCCACCAGGCGAAAGTCGAGGAAAAACCAGAGGTCAAGAAAGCGGGCGGCGTGTACTACACGCCGTCGTACATAGTCGACTACATTGTCAAGAACACAGTCGGAAAGCTGTGCGAAGGCAAGACCGACAAGCAGGTCGCAAAGCTGAGGGTTCTTGATCCGGCATGCGGGTCAGGCTCCTTTCTTATTGGCGCGTACGCATATCTGCTGGATTGGCATCGGGATCGATACATGGAGGAGGGGCCAGGAAAACACCCGAACGAGATATATCAGGGTCGCGGCGGCCAGTGGTATCTCACCACCCGAAAAAAGAAAGAGATTCTCCTCAACAACGTCTATGGCGTTGACATTGACAGTCAGGCTGTAGAAGTCACGAAGCTGAATCTGCTCTTGAAGCTGCTCGAGGGCGAGAATCAGGACACCCTCGAACGCCAATTCAAGCTCTTCCGCGAGCGCGCCCTCCCCGACCTCGCCTCGAACATCAAATGCGGCAACTCGCTCATCGGTCCCGACTTCTTTCAGAATCATCAAGGTGAGCTTTTCGATGATGAGGACCGGTATCGGATTAATGCTTTCGACTGGCAAAATGAGTTTTCAGAAACCTTCAAGAGGGGTGGCTTTGATGCGGTGATCGGCAATCCGCCGTACGGTTCATATTTCCAGGAAAGAGAAGAAGAATACCTTTCTCCGCGATTCGAGACATTCTCCCGCATTAAGGACCTGTATTTGTGTTTTGTTGAGAAAGGCTCGCGGCTGCTGCACGATGGGGGTTTGTTGTCGTTTATCGTACCGTCGGCATGGATTGGCGGACCAAGCTATTCCGACATGCGGGGCTTCATGCTGGGCCACGAGTTGCAGAGAATTATCATGCTTCCGTTTGATGTTTTCGCCGATGCCTATATTGACACACTCGTGTTTGTTTTGTCGAAAAACGCACCGGCTGGCCGCCACAAAGTCCAAACATATGTATATCCCAAAAGACGGAAGCTTTCCTCGATTGATTTGGAGCCGGAAGAATATCAGAGGGTCGAACAGGCTTATTGGTCAACGACACAGGATAAGAAGTTCATTTTGAGTCCTGCCACTGTTCAGCTTATGTTGAGGCTCCGTCAGTCCGGAGCGAGGACACTGGCCGATATCGCGATTATGAAACGAGGCGTTCTGTTTGATCGGAAGTTGCTCGTTGCCAAGAAGGCCTCGAAGGATCACTATCGGTATTTTGAAGGAGATGTGTATCGTTACTCTGCGAATGAAGTTGCCAAGCAGTGGGTTCCTTTCGGGTCGAAAATGAAAGAGCGGCCAAAGGAGTTGCATTGGTTCAAGGGCAAAAGAATACTGTTACGGCGGTTGGTGAACCGCCAGCAGCGTCTCATGGCGACCATAACGGAGGCGACATACATTACCAACAAGAACCTTTACACCGTAAAGCCTTCATCAGAAGATACCTCGAGTGAGATGCTTCTTGGGATTCTTAATAGCCGCCTGATCTCATATCTTTATTTGAATCAAGTCAGTCAAGCCACAAAGGACGATTTTCCCCAGGTGACCATCAAGGACATTCTTGGGCTCCCCTTTCCGTCTACCGACAAATCCGAAAGGACAAAACTCGCCAAGCTTGTTCAGGTAATGCTCCAACTGCAGAAGAAACTCCATTCCGTACGAATACCTGCCGACAAAACCATGCTTCATCGCCAGATTGACGCGACAGATAAGCAGATTGATTCCCTCGTCTATGAACTCTACGGCCTTAGCGAAGAAGAAGTAGCGATCGTGGAAGAGGCGACGAAGAAGAAGGGATGAGAACCACGGGGAACGCCCCGAATTTGGATTTTCGATTGCGGATTTTGGATTGAAAAGAGAGGGCGCACCACAAAGGCGCAAAGATCGCAGAGGGAGAGATGGACCACGGGAGTCACGGGGGAGCGGGAGGCTGGGTGCTTGAATACGGACTCATTTCAGAAAGTCAAGGAACTCGTCAACGGTCATGCCGGCATTTCGAATGAGGGCGCGAAGCGTGCCTACGGAGAGTTCCTTGTGTTGAGGGATGGAGAGGTTAACCCTTACGCCTGGCTTTGTCATCACAAGGTGGCTCCCTACTTGACCGACAGGTTGCCATCCCGCTTTCTGAAAAGCCTTAGCGGCCTCCTTGCCGGATATGTTCCTAAGCCTGCCCATTGACTATACCGCAACCACAATTGGCTTGCGTTTTGGTTTCTTGGGCAACGAAGCGACTGCCTTTTGGTCTTCAGCCCACAACCATGCGGTGATGGCTTCTTTGACGTTCTCCAGCGCCTCCTTCTCGTCTTTTCCTTGAGAAACACAGCCTGGCAAGGCGGGCACTTCTGCCACAATCCATCCATCTTCGGCCTTTTCGAGCACAACATGAAAAATCATTCTCCGACCTCCCCTCGGGTTTCCATTATTATAACAGATCACGCCTCCTTCTGCGAATCACCGGTTATTCCACCTTTGGCGTTCGCATCATCCTCCAAATCCGAAATCACCTGCCTCGCCTCTGTCATTCTGAGCGCAGCGAATCCCGCGCCTCGCGGGATTTTGCTTCTTTCAACTCTGAACCCCAAACTCTGAACCGACTTTCTCTCTTTATTCTTCACCGCGCTCGCTGAACCATATGAAACACCTCAACGAAATATCATGCGGTGCCGAAATCTGGATCGCCGACTCCCCGACCCGCCCCATCCACTCAACGGCGAGCGGGAAAGTAACAGGAAGAGACATCTCGCCACCAAGACTCAGAGTCAGCAGGGAGAATTGAGAGGAAAACCGCAGAGCGGCGCAGAAGTTCGCAAAGGGAAGAAAAAAAGCGAAAGCACAAGGGCGAAAGGGGGAGTCACAGGGAAAGAGCAGGCAAAAGGAGTTGGAAAGTAACAATGCATGACCCCTATGCTTTTCCGTGGAGATCCATGGGCGGCGAGTTCGGTAAAGGGTAAAGATTTGATAATCATATAAAGGCGCCTCCGAAGGGTACCGGATGGTG
>CAYVDS010000195.1:8024-8981 GCA_964450145.1 uncultured bacterium | reverse complement strand
CAACTCAAGAAAATGTCAAGAATACTTAACTTAGTATAATTAATGGGTGACCCCTAATTGGCTATGACGCTGACACGGCATCTGAGCAATTCTTCAAGATCGGCAACGAGGCCGCCGGGAAACCATGGGGTCGTAGGGCCACCGACTTCGATCAGGAAGTCAACGTCGCTGCCTTCTCTTGCCTCGTCGCGCGCCACGGAGCCAAATACGCGAATAGCTATTACCCCATGCTTAGCCGCAATGCGCAGGATTTCCTCTCGCTTCTGTCTCAGTTCATGAATACCCATGAAGTCAGACCCCCTGATCTGAAAAGCCCAAACGCTTACCCTCCAAAAGTATTATACAATGAATCACTACGGAATCAAACCATTCGGCTTGGGCCATTGATTATAACCAACACTCGGATCATTCGACCTATATTGAGCTATGAATTCCACTTCCTTCCGGCTGACCTCCCTGTCCGACGCCTTTTACGATTCCCAAAGAATCTCCTTCCGAATGAAGAAATCCTTGCGCTGCTCCCTCGAAAAATCCTGTTCAATAAGCCCGCCATCCGGGCTGCCAAAATAGTTGATGCTATCGGTCAGGTCCTTACCGATGTAAATCTTACCATTCGGGTATGTTATCTTGTATATCACTTTCACGAGTCATGTTCAGTCAGTTGTCAGCGCTTTGCACCACACGGAGAGATACTGGGCTGGCCGCACTATAGATTGGAATAGGCCGCGTAGGCAACACATCTGCTGAGAGCTTGCCAAAACAAAAGGTTGTCTAACTCGACCTCAAACCTCTCAACCGGTTCGTTCTTGTCATCTCCCTTTCGAGCCCAATAGATGATAGCTGCGAAATCAGCGCGGTATGTCCAGTTTGCATGGGCGATTGCGTTTCGAAAAGCTCGGACTGGATTGTCCCTCAAGAACCGAGCGCACTTCCTTGTTGCAGATGCATTTGAACATA
>CAYVDS010000195.1:0-8014 GCA_964450145.1 uncultured bacterium | reverse complement strand
ACCTTAGCCAGAATACGGAAACACGCCTCGGGCAAGTAAACAAAGCAAATGTAATTCTGTGTTAGAATCTGGGCTCGAGTTATAATCGGATCGTTTCGAACGGTATGCGCCAAATCCATCCATTGCTGAAAAGCTCGAAGCTCCGCTAGGCGATCTTCAATTGGAACGGGCGAGGCGGCCCTTATGTCGGCTTTCTGTTCTTGCGACAAAAAACGAACATCACCGGCAACGGTTGTTGCAAGCTTTGCTGCCATTTCAGGGGTGAGCCTTACGTCGCTCGTCAGGCGAGTGGCAAAAGATTGCATTTGTGCGTCGAGATGCTGCCAGTTCATAAGATTTTTCCTCTTTCGTGGCTAATGTGCATTCGTTCCTAATCAAAGCCATGAACTTTACTTCGATATTTGTGCGGCCATCGGGATTGAGACGTGGTTCTTGGCCGTGATGCCGAATGTTTCCGAAGGGCTCCGCGCTGCATATCGTTAAGCTGGAAGCGGACTTTGTTACTTATTCCTTGTCGATCGTTGCGAACTCGATTCCAAACTCGGACTCGAGGAAGCTCAGCGTCTTGGTCTGACTTGCCAGAGAAGCGCGGACCAACCGCGTTTTGAATAATCCTGCATTTTTATTCCACTTGGCATTTGGAGAGTCAACCGTCTTCTTCCATCTAACTTTCACCAGGTACTCCGATTTATCACTATCATCAGCGTCGTCTAGTATATGCGGTTGGTCCAAATCGCACGGATTCAGCGGTTTCCCACGCCAACGAAAGTCCATGACTCGCATCGGTCCTTGTTCAACTATGCCAATTCCAACATAACCACGCGTGTTTAGATAGGCGACAGCCACGTCACCGGCCCGGAGAGCTTCAAGTTGCTTGCTGTACTTCCGGTGGTGCCCGGCAGAGAGAAACTCGTACTTTCGCGAGTCGGCCCAACACCGGTGTGTACTCTCGCCGACATTTACAAAGTGAATCGCATGTTTGAAGTCAAAACCAGCCAACTCCTTGTGGAGAGTGTTATGGGGCCTGAAATTGCTGGCAAAAACACCGGCAGCGGCATTCGTCAAGTTCTTGCCGAGTTTCCAGAGGAGAGTCGATTCCACGAGAAGCGCCTGTTCCTCAGTCAGATTAGTCGCGACTACTTTTATCTTTGGTTGTTCACCTTCCTTCTGGATTTCCTTTATTAGCTTGACCTTGGCTGAATCACCTTTTGCAAGCAGGTGTGAAGACTTGCGATTTCCTCGCCCTTTGCCGTAATAGAATTCTTCGTTGTTACGAGGATCAACATACATATAGACGTAGTAGTCTTGGCTTTCTTTCATTGTCACCTTCACTGGCCGGCTACGGTCCGCCCAACAGCTTGGGCCGCGATTCTCCGGCCACGGTCATGAGTCCTCATCAAAGTAGTCCTGGTCGAGCTTGGGCACGTTGAGAATCCGATAGTGGGCAACGCCGACACCGTGCTCGATCATCAACGCGGCGAGTCGAGCGCCATCGATGAGGACGATGTTTTCCGCAACTCGGCTCGCAAACTCTCGCGCCTCGCGGGTGTAGCTGGAAGTGGTGATGAAGACGCCCTTCCTCGCATGCTGCCCTGCTAGCGCGCCATAGAACGCCTGCACTTCCGGCCGACCAACAGACCCCTGCCAGCGTTTCGCTTGAACGTAGACTCTCTCGAACCCGAGCTTGTCGAGCGAAATTACTCCATCGATCCCTCCATCCCCTGAACGACCCACGCGCTCAATATCATCGTCGGTCGCGCCGTAACCCAATGCGTGCAACAGGTCGAGGACTAATTCTTCCAAGAATGCCGGTGGCGCTTGGGCAATCCTATCAAGCAGTTCTCGAGCAACCTCGCGACAGATCTCCTCCAAGGCGCACTCGATCCGCTCCTCGGGAGTCTGTTGTGCTCCAGCTTCACCGGTATCGGACACGCCACCGTCGGCGACATCTTCTCCTTGCGTCTCTCTCCGGCCTTCGCGAATAATCCTGCGGCCGGTCTCCTCGTCGAATCCCTCCGGATAGCGCGCAAGCAAATCCCGCCCCCGATCTGTGATTTGCCAGATTCCGCGCGCAGGAGAGTCAACGTATCCCGCAGCTTTGAGCATGCTTAGCGCCCAGCCGCTTCGATGCCGGTATCGAAGGTGAGAGAGATTTGCGAGTCGCTCTGTGCGTTGCGTCTCACTAAGGGCCATCAGATTTGGCATAGCTTCGTGGATGTTGTGTCGTAGATCACCTTCTGGATGCTGAGCCAGATAACGCAAGACTGCGTGGTGGAAAGCCGCTTGAGATGGAAGTGTTGAGTTAGTTGCCACCGTTTTCCCTTCTGAGACCCAAGCAACGGCTGTCGTCAGGATTTGCCATGCTTATCGGTAATTTCCTACGTGCCGTTATTGCGGTTCCTGCCTTTCTGCTTTCTCCACAGACGGGCGATCTCCGCGAAACTCGCGACACCCTCAAGACGCTTCCGCTGACAGAACGCCTGCCATGAAGTCAATTTCCTCTTTGTCTTGATTTGCGTGTCGATCTGTTCGGCATCACCCAGTAATGTTGAAAGCTCAACAATCTCGATTTCTCTCGGGCATTCTGGCCAGTTGGGGAGAAGCATGGGGCCAGGTCTTGAATTTTGAATTAAGCCGTTTGCGCTCAATGATATCAATCACTCCTGTCATCAAGCACCCTCTTCTCCTTACATGTGGGGAGTATTGCATGTAGGGTTCTCAGACTGTAACAAGAACATCCTCAATTTGTTCCGGAGGGCAGGCATGCGAAGGTTGACCACTTCTCTCATGGGTTTTGACCAATTGCATCACGGGAAGCGGAATAGGTTCTTTGTGTTCGATCAGCGACTTGATATAGAGGACAATAGCTTCTTTTGCGTTTTCAATAGCTTCGTCTCTTGTATCTCCAGGCGCATGCACGCCTTTTAATGCGGGACAAAAAGCGTGAAAACCCCCGTCATCTTCTTCGACGCAAATGCCGATCTTAAACACTATTTGAATGCGCTTCTCTTTCTTAATCATGTTCAATCACTCCCATTTCTGTTTTAACCTCTTAGAAAATGGGTTGTGTTAGCAATCTGCCGCTAGTATAACAGGAATAGTTGGAAGGTGTCAGTTGACGCCTTTCTTTTATCGAATATAACCCCATGTCAAGCTAATCCCATATTCTACAGCTCAAGGTACATACGGAAAAGAAGTGCACAAATCATGCCAAGAATACATAAAAAGGGAAACCCAATGGCCGGTTCGTTATTTTCAAAGTGACCCGGGTTATTGTGCGAGGGGCAAGATAGCGCCGGAACGGGGTTGCCAAACGCACCACTCTCTTCACGGGGAGTCTCCTCGCAAAAAAAACCCAAGGCCACCAGACCTTGGGGCCTGTGAGATATAAATCTCACAGGGATGACATTCTCAATCTATCACTCATGTTCGTTGCTGTCAAGCCCGTTCGATTTTCCTGTCACCGCGCAAGGCGCGAGCCGGAATGCTTCGAGAAAGTGAGACCTTCGCCGAGTAAGAATGCCTCTGCAACATAGAACATTGCATAGTATGCGCGCGAAACCGCAAAATCGAGATATCCTTGAGACTCAAGCAGCTTGGCCGCATCGAGACTTTCACGAGCCTTCTCGGTAAGGGCTGCCTGTTCCGGGGTCAAGCGGCCACTCCTTCTTTTCGGACGTTGAGTAATAGAGGGCTTTGCTCGTTCTTGAATCTCTCTTCGGAGACAAATATGCATGAGACTACGACATCATACTTCAGCGAAAGGGCCGCCGCAATCTCGCCTGTGTCGAGGATTTCTTTGCCCGGGCTCACATAGCCTTTGAGCACGACCATGACGTCTATGTCCGAAGTTTCAACTGCGTCTTTTCGCGCTTGCGAGCCAAACAGAATCACTTGCGCAAGGCGTTCTCCATAGGTCTGCTCAAGTTGCAGCCGTAACTCACGCAGTATAATTTGAGTCTTCGGATTCATGGTCAAGCCCCCGTAACTTCTCCGGATATCCGGTCAATACCATAGTTTATCAGGAAGCATGCCTTGTCTTCAAATCGAAGCAATGTCTACGGCGTGAGAACCCAATTACCCTCTCTGTTACCCTCTTTTGCGGGTATTACCCTTTTTCCGCCAGGCGGCTCCAGGACCGCGACCGAGGCATTCGACGCGCCCGGCTCTTTGGAGCTCACGAAGAACGCGACGAACCATATCCCGGCTTACGCCGGGGCAGGCGCGTTCCAACGCGCTCAATGTGAATTCACCGTCGAATTTGCTGACGGCATTCTCTACCATTTCGGTCTTGGCCCCTCTCGGCGCAGCCGTTTTGCCAAGGCGCTCCTCAAATTCGCGATATGCGCTCTTGAGGATGAAAAGCACATAGTTTATGTAAGGCCAGGGGTCGTGCTTGCCGTCATGCCAGCGATGGGAACTCTGCTCGAGTGTTTCATAATAGCGTTCCTTGTTTTGCTCGATGAGGCGCTCGAGGCTGATATAGCGACCGACTTCGTAGCCCAAGTGATAGCACTGAAGGAGAAGCAGAAGACGTGAAACCCGTCCGTTGCCGTCGCGAAACGGATGGATGCACAGGAAATCGAGATTGAAACTCGCAAGAGCAATCAGGGGATGCGCCCAGCGTTCTGCAAGGCAGTCGCCCCATAGTTCTACAAGCTCACTCGTGAATGCGGGCGCTTTGGCTGGTTCGACTGTTTTGAAACGTATCCTCTGGCGGCCGTTCGGGTATTTCTCGATTATGTCGCCCGGCTTATCCTTATATTTTCCTGCGTCCGCGCCGGCGCCGCGAATCATACGATGCAATCTCAGGATTGTTTTCTCGGATACAGAAAGCTTTGCTCCTTCTTCGTGGATGAGCTTGAGCGCATCGCGATAGCCGCGCACTCCTTCTTCGTTTCGATCCCGGAGCGCAGGCCTGCCGAATATCACTGTCGCGACGCGCGCCTGGTCTATGGTGACGCCCTCGATCCGGTTTGATGAAACGGCGCTCTCAATGAGGGCATGCTCGCGCACCGCCTTAAGCCTCTGCGGAGACTGGCGCGTGAAGAGTTCCTGCCTGCCGCGGGTCTCTCCGAGGTCGGCGAGATACCACGACGTGGCCGCCGGGATGCTCTCCAGCCCGGACGCAAACTGCCGCAGGGTCATCATTGCTTGTGTTCTCCGATGTGCCGCTACAAAATACTACTTTCACTCAATCAAAGTCAAGGAGACGCGCGGGGCGCGGGCAAATCAAGAGCGGGGAAAAGGAGTTGCCCGAAGTCCAATGTCCTTAGGAGATAGATTCCCGCCCCCCGATCAGGTCGAGGGCATGCTTCGCGGGAATGATAAGAGGAAGGTAGTTTCTTAAGAGCGAGGCGGGCGGAAGAGCGGGCCCATGCGGGATATTGTCTGTTTCGTGATGGACTGGCGGAGGCTGAAGAAGCCTTCCCACGGGTCGCGTTTCAGCGAACGCAGGCGGTGGAGGAGATTCTTGACGGTGTAGACGGCGGACGAGGGTGTGGATGAGAGCTCGTCCCAGGCAAGCGGAGTGGATATCGGGGCCCCTTTGCGCGCGCGAGTGGAATAGGCCGCGACGTTGGTTGCGCCACGGCTGTTGCGGACGTAGTCGATGAATATTCTTCCCTCGCGTTTAGCCTTGCTCATGGTGGCGACGTACTTACTGGGTTCGCTGCGGGCAATGTCTTCGGCGATTGCTCTCGCGAATGCCTTTAATTCGCGCCAGCTTGACCGCCGAACGAGCGGCGCAAGCACATGCAACCCCTTTCCGCCCGAGGTCTTGACGAAACTTTGCAGTCCCAACTCGGAAAGATAATCGTGCAGGAGTCTCGCCCCGGCGTTAACGTCCTCCCACGCTACCCCCGGCCCGGGGTCGAGGTCGAACACCAGCAGATCGGGCCGCTCGGGCTGGTCGTCGCGACAGCCCCACGGATGAATCTCCAGAACGCCCATCTGCACGAGCGAGATAAGGCCGGGCAGGTCGCGAATGACGACGTACACCTCTTCAGTGTCGTTTTCCTTGATTCGCACACCGCGAATGTTCTCCGGCATGGTGTCGTCGAGGTGCTTCTGGTAAAAGCATTCCTTATCGTAACCCTCGGGGCACCGCACCAGCGTGAGCGGCCGGTGAGTTATGTGCGGCAGAATCCACTCTGCTATCTGTTCATATAACTCGGACAAGTCGGTTTTCGTGAATCCCAATTCCGGATAGAGAACCCTGTCCGGGTTCGTCAACTTCACGCCGGCAATCTTCACGCCCCTCATCGCCTTTCCCCGCCGCTGATTCGATTCCGGTTTCGTCAGCCTGACCTCGCTCGGCAATTTGTCCTCACGCAGACCTTTGAACGACGCCTGTCGAAGGACGCCTTCCCGCGTCCACGAGCCGAATTCTACTTCGGCCACCAGTTCGGGCTCCACCCAATGTACGCCACGCGCTTCACGTCCGGTGGGCGGATTTGCAAACACCGGCTTTTCCCGCTCGCGCTTGCGCAGTTTTCCGTATATTTGATCGAGCGTCTCTTCGTTGAAGCCGGTCCCGACCCGCCCGCAATGTATCAGGTTGCCCCCGGCATCATAATACCCTAGAATGAGCGCGCCGAATCCCCTTCGCGCGCCCGACGGCCCGGTGTAGCCGCCGATGACGAATTCCTGCCGCTTGAGACATTTCACCTTCACCCAACTGCGAGAACGCGCCTGTATATACCCGCTGTCGGCGCGTTTGGAGATGATTCCCTCGAGGCCATACTGGCATGCCTGTTCGCTCACGATGGAACCTTGCCCGCGAATGTAGTCGCCGAAGCGAACCGTCGGAACCGCGCTCCTGCCCTCCAGCAAAGGCTTCAGAAACTCCTTGCGCTCGATCAGAGGGGTTGCCGTCAGGTCATAACCCTGGCAATAGGCGATGTCGAACACGTAATAGATAAGCGTTCCGTCGTGGACGCCCGACAACACGTTCTGCAATGCCTGAAAATCGGAAACGCCGTCGGGGGTGAGAACCACAACTTCGCCGTCGAGAATGGCCTGCTTGATGGGCAGCTTCTCGACTGCGCGCGCGATCTCCGAAAACTTGCGCGTCCAGTCGTTGCCGCTGCGGGTAAGAAGACGCGCCTTGCCGTTTCGCAATATGCACACAAGACGGTAGCCGTCGTACTTGATTTCGTGCAGCCATTGTTCACCTGCGGGCGGTTTCTCCACGAGCGTGGTCAACTGCGGCCTGAATTCCTTTGGTTGAGGCGATTTGCGCGCGCCCGTCAGCTTGGAGGGATCCACCCAGGCCTTGTCGCCCGCTTCCCGAATCTCTTCGAGCGACCGGCCCGTCAAAACACTCAATGGCTGATCCTCGAGGATATCGCCGGTTTGCGTTGGGTGCGCCTCTGCATCCCGCTTCTTGATGAGGAGCCAGTTCTTGCCGCCGTCGCCGGCTTCGCCGCTCATCCGGGCAAGCGTCCATTCGCCGCGCAGTTTTTCTCCATGCAGCCGAAAAGTGAGCCTTCCCTTTGCGAGTCCCTCTTGCGGATTTCCGGCTGGTTCCCATTCGCCTCGGTCCCAAACCATCACGGCGCCGGCGCCATACTGACCCGGCGGAATTATTCCCTCGAACGAGGCATAGTCAATCGGATGGTCCTCGACCTGAACCGCAAGCCGTTTCTCTGAGGGGTCGAGGCTCGGCCCCTTTGGGACGGCCCAACTCTTCAGGACACCATCGAGTTCGAGGCGAAGGTCGTAATGCAGACGGCGGGCGGCATGCTTGTGGATTACATAAGAATATCCTGACCCCGTGGTCGCTTCCTGCGCTTTGGGTTCAGGCGTGCGGCGAAAATCGCGCTTGTATTGGTAAGGTTTCAGGCTCACGGTCACTGCTGTCCAAGAAAAAAGAAGCCATACCGCAGAGGGGTCGCAGACCCGAGGCACAAGGGTTCGCAGAGGGAAATAGCTGCGACCAAAAAGAAGAAGAAACGGGAATCCACAGTAACTATGATATATGAGAGCTTGAGCCTCTCATTGGAGAGGGTTA
>CAYVDS010000194.1:0-8984 GCA_964450145.1 uncultured bacterium | reverse complement strand
GCGCCCATGATGCGCGAATTCTTTTCGACCCGCCCCATGCAAACGTTTGACATAAATCATCGAGTGTTGCAGGCGCTGCTAGAGTGCTACAGGAGCTTTGTCGCTCGAAAAGCGCCGGAGGCCCCGCGCATAGCGGTCGTGGACTGGAAGGAGGCGCGGACGTTCGAAGAGTTCATCGCGTTTGCGGAATTCTGCTGCGCGAACGGACACGAAGCGGTGGTCGCTGACCCGCGCGAACTGGAATATGACGGGCATGCGCTGTCGCACCGCGGCATGAAGATCGACATAGTGTATAGAAGAGTCATCTCTTTCGAGTACGTTTCGCGGTTAAGAGACGTGAAAGCGATGACGCGCGCGTTCAAGGATCATAACGTCTGCGTAGTGGGTTCGTTCAGGTCGGACGTGGGTTTTAACAAGAAAACCTTCGCAGTTCTGCATGACCCGAGGTTCGCCCATTTTTTCACGGACGCAGAAAGAAAGCTGGCGCATGAGCATGTGCCGTGGACGCAGCAGTTCGCGGATACGGCATGCGAGTATCGCGGCAGACGCGTAAATATGGCCGAACTCGCGAGGGATGAGAAGGACAATTTTGTGTTAAAGCCCGCGAATCTGTATGAAGGCCGAGGCGTCAGGCTGGGAATACAAACAAGCCGCGACGAATGGGAAAAGCTGATCCCCGGCGCCTTGAAGAACGACTATGTGCTGCAAGAGTTGATTCCCGCGGCGACCATGGGCATCGGCACATGGAACGATGAGGTGCGGATTCAGACGAGGTTCGTCCACCTCGGCGAATATCTGTTCGGCGGAAAGTTCAGCGGTTTCTATTGCAGAGCGACGGAGAAGCCCGCGATCGGCGGGGAGAGCGGGGAACATCTGGTTCCGTGTCTCGTGTCACCAAAATGAGGTAGCGGCCAATGGCAAAAGGCGAGAAAGCGAAGCGGCAAAAGCCTACGGTTATCGACGCTCATTTGCACATTAATTTCGCGCGCGAATACTCGAAGCAGCTTGCCAAGAAAGTCGGACTAAACTACACTCCCGCAGGCTTGCTCAAGGATATGGACGCAAACAACGTCGCGCGAGCGCTGATTATGACCGTTCCCGGACAACTCGAGGACGGCAAGAAATTCGCCGCGAAACACCCGGGCCGCTTCTGGGTCGCAGGCTCGGCGGACCCGAAGAACCTGAGCGCCGAAACGCTCAAATCGCTCGAAGCCGACATGGCGGACCGGACCATTCGCGCAGTCAAACTCTACATAGGCTATCAGCACTACTATCCGGACGACGATGACTGCGTCCCCATTTACGAGCTTGCGATGAAACACAACGTGCCGATTATTTTCCACACTGGCGATTGCGTCAGCACGATGGCGCGCTTGAAGTTCTCCCATCCGCTGACTATCGACGACCTCGCGTTCCGATTCCCCGACCTGAAAATCGTGATGGCGCATATGGGGAACCCATGGCTTTGGGACGCGGCCGAAGTCATATATAAGAATGAGAACGTGTATGCGGATTTGTCCGGCCTGGTCACAGGCATGCCGGAGGCCTATAGGAACGAATACCGCGAACGCATGCTCGACCGGCTCGAAAGCGTCATCTACTATTGCGGCGCGGACCATTTGATTTTCGGCACGGATTACTGCCTCGCGTCGCACGCAGACTCCATTGATTTCTTTTCAAAATTGAAGATCAAGAAGAACGACCTTGAAAAACTTTTCTGGAAGACCGCGCTGAAGCTTTTCGGGAGAGGCGAAAAACTGTAGGTCCAGAATAGGCGAACGGCGAAACGACCCTTAATTCGGGGACACCATGCCGCATGGTGTCCCCGGATTAAGGGAACAAGCTGGCAGTTCTTGGAAGGGAGAGGGAAAATGATATTCAAACAGATACCAACCGGAATGATGGGGAATTTCACATATGTGTTTGGGTGCGAGAAGACCGGGCGCGCGGCCGTCGTCGATCCTTCGTCCAACCTCTCGGAAATTCTCGGCCTGGCCAAAGAGAACAATCTCAAGATCGAATGGGTTTTTGCGACCCACAGCCATTCCGACCATACTGCGGGCATAAAAGAGCTTGCCTCAAAAACCGGCGCGAAGGTAGCGGCTCACAAAGGAGACGTCCCTAGCCTCCAGCGCGGACGCATCCCGGTCGATAAAGCGCTCGAGGATGGAGAAAAAGTTAAGATTGGCGAGGTTGAAGTGAGCGTGATACATACTCCCGGCCATACGCCGGGAAGCATGTGCTTATTGACCGGCAACAAGCTCATGACCGGCGACACTCTCTTCGTCGGCAACTGCGGCCGAAGCGATCTGCCGGGAGGCAACACGAGGCAGTTGTTCGACAGTCTTCATAAGAAGCTTAAGACGCTCGGCGACGATGTGGAAGTGTACCCCGGCCACGACTACGGCGACCGGCCCTCATCAACTATTGGACAAGAGAAGAAAACCAATCCGACGCTCTCGTGCGCGACGTTCGAAGAGTTTCAGGAAATTCCGTAGGGCAAGCGCACTTTAGCTTTCGATTAGTGCTTCAGTTCCATTCCACCGGTGACGGCGACCGCCTGTCCGACCATATAATTGGCGCGTTCCGAGACCAGGAACGAAACCACGTTCGCAATGTCCTCGGCGATTGCGGCGCGCCCGATGGGAATCATGTCGATGACTGCCTGCCGCGCTTCCTCAACGGTTCCGCCGCGCACGAAAGACAGGAATTCGTATTCCTCGAAACCGAGATCGGTCTCGACCATAGCCGGACACACGCAGTTGACATTAATGTTGAATGGCGCGAACTCCGCCGCGAGCACCTGGGTGAGGCCGACCACGGCAAACTTCGACGCGCAGTATGCGCCATACGAGGCCGAGCCGCGCAAGCCCGCGGTGGATGCTATATTCACGATTTTTCCGCATTTCTGCTCGAGCATCGCAGGAAGCACCGTCTGGCAGCAAAGGTATGTCCCCTTCGCGTTGACGGCAAATGTCTTATCCCACGCCGCCTCGCTAATGCTGAGGAAAGGCCCGACCCCGACGGCCGACCCCGCGTTGTTGACAAGAATGTCGATGCGCCCGAACTCTTTGAGCGTGCCATCGACCATCTCCTGTATTTCGTCCTTCTTGGTCACGTCCACCTTGAACGCGAGCGAGCGTCTCCCGAGCGCTTCGATCTCGCGCACCACGTTTTGTAATTGCTCCCAATCGCCGAGATTGTAGAACGCAAGGTCTCCCTCATATTTGCGGCAGATATCGCTTATGACTACGTCCGCTCCGTCGCGCGCGAGGCGCAGCGCGCATCCGCGCCCGATCCCCCGAGCGCGTCCGACTCCCGTCACAATTGCGACTTTGCCTTTCAGGTCAGCCATCTCCCACCTCCACGAATTTCTGCTGCTTTGCCCTTCATCATTCCGCGTTCATCATTCATCATTCACAAGCGCCCGTGTAGACGCGAGCGAAATGCGCCAACCCCGGCGGTCACGTGTTGGCATCCTTGTTGGTGACCACATGAATCACGGCGGGCAGCCCCGATTCGAGAGCCCGCTCGAGCGCCGGCCTGAGCTCGCGTATGTTGTCGACATACTCCCCGTGGCAATCCATCGCCTGCGCGATTCTATCATATCTTATGGGATAATGCGCAACTCCTACCATGAATTCGGGTCCGCCGAATTCCATTGTCTGACCCGGCGCTTCCATTCCCCACTGATAGTCATAATTGATAATCACGATGACGGGCAGCTTCTCGCGCCGGGCAGTCTCGATTTCCATCAGATTGAAACCGCTCGCGCTATCGCCTGTGACCACATATTAGCGTTGGTGCTTCTTACCGTCGGGACGCAATATCCCGCATCCGGCACAGCAAAAATATATTTGACTTTTTCTTGAACCAGACACCTGAGAATGAGTTCGCCACCTGTGATTTGCGCCATTGGAATCGTCTCCTTTCTGCGCTTCCTTTCCTTCCCTTAATAAAGGGATGTGAGGAAGTTTGTCCCGCAATCGTGTAGGTGCGAATTTATTTGCACGACATTTACTTCCCCCTTTGGCCTCGTAGGTGCGAATTTATTCGCACTTTGCTTCCGGCTCATTTTCGCCCTGTGTCCGCGAATAAATTCGCACCTACAGAACTAAGGGACAGTCTCTTAGTGAAGATTCTACAAATTCTCTAACAGTGGCATGACGAGTCCCAAGCTGAGACCTGCGGTCATGCCGCCGTCTATGCAAATAGCCTGACCTGATATGAACGAACAATCGTCCGCACACAGAAAATGGAACAGCGCCGCGACTTCTTCGGCCTTGCAGAGGCGGCCAAGCGGCATCATCATCCTGGCGATCTTCAACTCCGCGCCGCCTCCGTCCTTGTAAGCCATCGGAGTGTCCACCGTGCCCGGACACACGCAATTCACGCGGATATTGCGCGGCGCAAGCTCGAGCGCAGCAGTTCTCGTAATTCCTATGACCGCCGCCTTCGACGCAACATAGGGGCCATATGTGGCCGTGCCCTGATAGCCGGCCACCGAGGCAGTGTTCACTATCGAGCCGCCGGTCATGTGGTCGACCGCGTGTTTGATGCCGAAGACGACGCTCATGAGGTTCAGTCTGTAGCCGGAGTCGAAATCTTTGGCAGGAAGTTCGTGAATGAAGTTCGGGCCGTCACCTTCGCCGCCTCCCGCGTTGTTGATCACAATGTCGATGCGCCCGTATTTCTGATCGGTCTTATCCATGAGAGTCTTCACTTGCTCTTCACTCGTTACATCGGTTCTGATGAAAAGGCCGCCCACCTCTTTGGCCAACGACGCGGCTTCAGCGATGTCGGCTATCACCACGTTTGCGCCCGCCTCGGCGAATCGTTTGACCGTCGCCAAGCCGATGCCCGACGCGCCTCCCGTGACAACCGCCACTTTCCCTTTGAGTGAAAACATCTAAGAGGTTCCCCCTTTCATTGCGACGTCTTCCATGAAGTCTGTCCTTTTGTGGTTTCATTCATCATTCATGACTCGTCATTCTTTGTCGTTTCCTCTTTTCGCCTTTCCCCGTTCCCCTTTTCGCCCTATCTTTGTCTTCTATGTAAAGCTCAATCATTCGCTTTGTCAAACGCGCCATCCTGTCTAGCGCCACGTTTTCCCGGTCCATGTCCCATTGCAGGGATATGCCGTCCTGAATGGCTATCACAACGGTCGCGAGCTCGTGTATCTCCGCCGGCGTGAGCCCCTGAGACTTGCCTGTTTCCACCATCAAGGTCATGATGGCCTCTCGGAATCGAGAATAGAGAGTGACGAAGCTTTCGCGAACTTTTCTATTCCTGTTAGCCTCAGCCCACGAATCATAAAAGAACGTGGCATGTTCGTCGTTAATCATGTCAGGTCCGAAAAGGAATTCAAACGCCTTGTTGAACCGGGTCTGCGGATTCTTGTGACGACGCGTCTCGGACCGGTAGCGGGCGAAAACTTCACCAGCGATATTCCTTACAAACTCCTCGATCATATCGTCGCGGTCCTTGAAATAATGATGGATTATGCTGGTCTGGACCCCGGCTTCTTTTGCGATCTCCCGGATCGATGCCCTCTGCAGCCCGCTCTTCGCCACGCATCGCGAGAAAGCCTCGATGATTTGCGCGCGCCTCTGCTCTTTCAGACTTTTCCTGCCCATTTATTCGCCCTTTCCAGAATATTTTGTTTGGTCGACCGTACTATATATCGTACGTTCAGCTTTTGTCAAGCACAAAAACGTCCGGCAGGACGCCCTTTGTTTATTTCCCTTGAAGGCGGCCGCGGAATCTTCCGGTAGGCAGGTTGGTCATCTCCGCGGCGAAGCCGCAACCAAGAAAGAAGAAGAAACCATGGGAACACGAATGTTACAAATGAAAAAGCGAATGACACGAATGGAAAAGAAGAAGCTGGGATCACGAATGTCACGAATTGAACGAATCACACGAATACAGCCTCTTCAATGTTATTCCCGCGAAGGCGGGGATCCATTTAATCACAATGAGTTACACAACTGGTTCTTGAAAATCGTGACAAGATTTCAAGAAATTAACAGTGAGCAACGCAGAGGAAAGACTTATAAATCAATGCCCCGCGTCCTCGGCGTCCTCCGCAGTTAAAAGTTGGATCATTGCTTCTCGTCGATTCGGGACAGTTCGCATCGGAAATAGTTGCGTATTTGAGGTGGATATTTGAATTCGATTGCGCCATAGAGCCTGAGACTGCGTTCACGTACGTCGTCTATGTTGGCAGAAGTCTCGAAGGTAATCCGGACAGAACGACCCCCGGAATCTCGCTCGCCGGATTCCGAAATTGGGGAATTGGGCGCGGATTGAAAACTGAATAGTCGAACCTTGATTGCGGCCACTCTGGGCAAGAAGGGTTTGGCCGTTTCGATGATATTTTTCACCAGCCATAGATTCTCCCCATCAGTGAAGTCGGGGAACTTCTCGGAGAGGAAATCAAGGACCGGCCCTTCAACAGTGGCGCCATTCTCTCTAATATTGTTTCTTCCCATAGTCATTCCACCTCCATATCTACTAAGAAAGACGGTTCATGGTTTAGGGTTTATGGTTCATGGTTAAAGGAAACAAAGAAACCAGAGAGATTGCTTCGCTCGGGCCTGCGGCCCTCCGCTCGCAATGACAAATTGTGTGAACCGCCTTTTTCCACAATTAACCTCACGACCCAGAGAAAAACGCAACCGTATTTCTGAAAAAGACTACTAAGTGAGTGCAAAAGGAGAAGAAGATTTGCTTTCTTTTCCCCCGGATTCCAGTTTTTGGGCAAGGCCTTCCAAATCTTCCCCATCCAAGGCTGAAATCTCATGCAAATTTCCGTTAAGAACATAATTAACCGACATTCCTCTATACGAGGCGCTGTCCTTTGCATTTTCGAAACCCCTAATAAGATCGCTGAGGGATTTGTACGGAATATCCTTGTCTGCTTGAAGAAGCCAGACAATCTCCATTTGTCTGTTTTTGGCCGTTTGGATTCTTGTATGAACGTCCTTTACCTTTTCCTTGACGGTTGCCGATCTTGCTTCCGTTTGGGCAACGATTTTGGCCGCTGCATGTTCTTGAATAGAAAGGGCATCTTGCGTTTTTGTTTCTTTTTGTTCGACTGCGGTTGCCTTAATTGTGTTTGGCAACGCGGCAAAAAGTGTTATGTAATCCGGCATTATCTCAGACTGGTCGTTCTTGGTTTTATCAGTCTTCCCTTGGCCTTTCTCAGTCTTTCCAAGAAGCCAGTCCAAGATTCTCATCTTCATAAAACACTCCCAGCCCCGGTGTGCGCCGAACGCACGGTTCGCAGGGATATGGCCTAATATTCGCGCCGGTACTTCGACGACAGGATACCGAGCTCCTCCCGATATTTGGCAGCGGTGCGGCGCGCGATGCGGAGGCCCTTTTTGGAGAGGAGTTCACTAATCTGCTGGTCGCTCGAAGGCTTGCGCTTGTCTTCGTTTTCGATAAGTATCCGGATCACTTCCTTAACGCTCTTTGACGAGGCCGCCTCACCGTATGAACTCGCGATGCCGGAAGAGAAAAAGTATTTGAGTTCAAATATTCCACGAGGGGTCTCCATGTATTTGTTCGCCGTGACCCGGCTGACCGTGGATTCGTGCATCCCTATGCGATCGGCTATTTCTTTCAGGACCAGCGGCTTCAGATGGGCGATGCCCCTCTCCAGAAACTCTTTCTGGACATCCACAATGTTTTGCGCAACATTCTGAATCGTGTCCTTCCGCTGCTGTATGTTCTTGACCAGCCATTGAGCTGATCGGAGCTTATCTCTTATGTATTCTTTTGTTTTTGGGTTTCCGTTGTGGCTCTTGAGGAGTTTCTGATAGAACGAATTGATGCGGAGCTTGGGCGAACCGTCGTCGTTCATATAGACAACGTACTCACCATCCACCTTTTTCACGATGACGTCGGGTGTGACATAGACGGCTTCGCGGCTTGAAAAGTATCGGCCGGGTAACGGCTCGAGCGAGGCAATGATTATACTCAACTCCTGCACTTGCTCGACGGATATCTCGAGCATCCGGGCGATTTTAGGGTATTGCTTCTTTGCCAGCAGTTCCAGATGATCTTGAATGATTTTCTTCAAGGGGAGCTTGCCGTCATGTGATGTCTCGATTTGAATCAGAAGACACTCACGCAAATCACGCGCGCCTATGCCGGTGGGGGTGAACGTCTGGATGATCTTTAGGACTCGTTCGACTTCTTCGGGCTCAACGCCCAGCTTCTGTGAACCTGCCTCGATGGATGAAGAGAAATAGCCTCTTTCATCTATTTCGCTGATCATCCATTCGCCAATCTTGTAATCGGTGGGGTTGTCTGTGCTCAGGGACAATTGTCTGAGCAAATCTCTTGCCATGGATTCCGGTTCGGCAGCAGTGTTTTCAATAAATCCTCTCTTGCCGTCCTCCCCGGACACACTAAAGTCACGTCCCGCATAATGGTAATCGCCGTAGGACGCCATGAGGGACTCGATTTCTTTGTCTATGTCGCGTTCGTTTTCGGCGCCTTTCGGCTCCGCGTCTGTTGGCGCGTCGGCGGTCATCGCTTGGTCAGCCGAGGGCGACGAATCGGTTTCCTGGTTCTGGGAGGGCTCTTCCTCGAGGAGAGGGTTCTCAGTAAGCTGCTGCTCGAGATACTGCTCCAGCTCGATCGTGGATAACTGGAGCATCTCGATCGCCTGCTGCATCTTGGGGGTCATTATCATTTGCTGCGCTAACCCCTGCACAAGCGTTTGTCTAAACTCCATCATTCTCTTCCCTTATCTTCACAACTACTTGCAGCCTCAGTGTGCGGCGAATACTTATCTAGTACCGCGTTTCCTAAATAACATGCATTGATTCGGCGACGTTCCCCCCTTTGCAAAGGGGGGATAAGGGGGGATTTTGAAACTTTCGTTTCCCAAGGACTTCTGCGACTTCTTAAATCCCCCTTTGGAGACTGTCCCATAATTTTGTAGGCGCGAATTTATTCGCATGCGCGGTGTG
>CAYVDS010000193.1:0-9114 GCA_964450145.1 uncultured bacterium | reverse complement strand
TGCTGTGCGGGATGACGCAAGCACGAGCTTTGTTGGGGCAATAGAGAGTTCCGATAAGTTCGGAAACCGGATATATGCTGAGGCGCTCAGGCGGGGTTTGAACAGAGCCCAAAAGGTAGTTGTGATAGGCGATGCTGCGAAATACAACTGGGAAATAGCGGAAACGCATTTCCCTATGGCCACTCACATAGTAGACCTCTACCATGCGCGGCAACATCTCTGCGCCCTGTGCGCCTCGCTGGTTCCGCAAGAGGGCAAGGCGCTTGTCCGTCTCAAAGAACGGTGGGAAAGGATGCTGGATAAGGGACAAGTGGAAAGAATCCTAAAGGAGGCGCGCAAGCTAATGCCTCGTAGCGGTAAGCGCCGATCTCTAGCAAAGAAAGAGCTTACCTACTTCCAGAATAACGCCCATAGAATGCATTATAAAAAATACCGCGCACAAGGGCTTCTTTGTGGGTTCCGGCGTAGTGGAAGCTGGCTGCAAAACCGTCATAGGAAAAAGACTCAAGCAATCAGGCATGGAATGGACGGTGCGAGGAGCAAACTCAATAATCGCTCTGAGATGTTGTCATCTCTCGGGCCGCATCGAAGAGTTCTGGGAGCAACGCGCCGCTTGAGACCCCTTTTTATGTCGCAGGCCCGCACAAAATCCGGGAGTCACAAGTCATGAAATGCTGTTTCCCTTTCCCGCGCAAAGCGCTATTCCCTCGACATCAGTTCTATCAAGTGGCCGCAGGGGTCCCGCGTGAACTTGCGCCGCTTGAATTCGCCAAAGCTGAAGGCATCCTCGATGGTATATCCCGCCGTCTTGAGCGCCGCTCAACGAGCTCGTCCATGTCATCGATTTCGAGACCGATGTGCCTGTCAGTGGTCTCTGCCGTCCCCGGCTTCACAAACACATGCAGTTGACGGTCGCCGATCGCGTACCATGCGCCCGGTCCGCCCGCTTTCACCTCGGGCGGCCTCTCGATGCGATTCAATCCGAGCAGTCCGCTGTAAAAGTCATGCGCTTTCTGCAGGTCGTCAACGATGATTGCCACGTGGTTCAACCGCTTCACGCTCATAGGATTCATCGCCTCCGTTCGGTTTTCCTTATCATGACCCTTGTTCGGCAAAGTCGCAACAAATCTGGACACCAATACCACGAATCACAAAAAGAAGAAACTCTGGATCACGAATGTCACGAATTATGCGAATTTCACGAATGAGCCGTTTCCTTATCATTCCCGCGAAGCTTGTCCTCGATCTGATCGGGGAGCGGGAATCCATTCGAGAATAATGACTTATATGGATATGTTCTGCGCTTTGAGAGAATACCAAACTTTTTTTCATCTTCCCCGAGAAAATCACTCGATTTTTGGATTCGGTGACGATTATAATAGACGGAAAGAGTTGATTGGGCATACTTGGCAGATTGAGGCGTGTAAATGGCCGACAAAACGTGCGGATGGATTCGCATTTACGTTTCCACTAAGGAGGACAAGTGAAACAGAGTCAAGCGAGCCGGACGGCGGAATACATGGCGTTGTTTCGGGCGATCGAGTCATGTCGCCCGGCCGAAAGCCGTCTCTTCGAGGACCCTTTCGCGCAGGGTTTTCTTAAGCCGTCTTTGAGGCGCGTGGTTAACTTTTCGCGCGTTCCGGTCTTTGGCGCATTGGCGCCTTGGTTCATCGACAAACGGTGGCCCGGCGCCAGGACATCCGGCGTCGCTAGGACGCGTCTCATCGACGACATGCTCGCACGAATGCTGCGAGATGGCGTCAATCAGGTCGCAATCATGGGCGCAGGCTTCGACAGCCGCGCCTATCGGATTCCCGGCATCGAGCACGCTCGCGTCTTCGAGATCGATCACCCCGACACACTGGCCGCGAAGCGCGAGCTTGTTCAACAGATGTTGGGGGGTGTCCCCTCGCGTGTTGTCTTCGTCGAAATCGACTTCAACCGCCAGAGCCTCAAGGAGGTCTTAAAGGCTGCGGGCTTCGACGCCAAGCTTCGCACTTTCTTCATATGGGAAGGGGTTACCAACTATCTTACCGAAGAGGCAGTCAGCGCGACGCTTCGGTTCGTGAGCGCAACCGTAGCAGGCAGTCAGATTGTCTTTACGTACGTCCATCGTGGAGTCCTCGAAAATCCCGCAAGTTTCGAGGGAACTCGAGCTTTGGCCCGAACACTCCAGCGCCTTGACGAGCCGTGGACGTTCGGGCTCGACCCCGCCGAGCTTCCCGGTTATCTCAAAGGATGCGGTTTGGGCCTGATCGAAGATCTCGGTTCCGTCGAATATCGGACCCGCTACATGGGTTCCCAACGGCGCCACTTGAAAGGGTACGAGTTTTACAGGGCTGCGCTCGCGCAGGTTAATGACGCAAAATCGCCTGACGTTCGCGCTTGATGCGTAAAATCATGATACCATGCCCCATCCGGCCAACGAATTCACCAAAGTCGGTTTGGGCACTGGGCCTTGAACTCTAGATCCCAAACCATGGATTCTGGGAAAATGGGGGACACGATGTGGCATCATGCCCCCCATTTTCCTGCGATGGACAGTGTTGATTCTATTTCGAGAAACATCTCCAAGGCTTCCTGAGATACATAAATTGTTTTGTCCCATGTTCTTACGAATATGTTTGTCGTATTTTGCGCTTGCCTTTTGTCGCTTGCACACCGCATAATTGAAGGAAATCAACGGTTCGAGCGTCTAAATTTAAGAGCACGCAGAATGGTCTGGAACTGTAGCGGTGCTCGACACCATCAAATCCCACAGAAAGGTGGGGATAGGAATGAGAATGAGAGAGAAAGTCGCGTTCGGAGTGGTTGCGATGCTCTTGGCGGTCCTTTTGGCAAGTTGTACGACTACGGAGTCGGGTGCGCTCGCCGGAGGAGCGATAGGAGCAGGAACGGGAGCAATTATCGGCCATCAGACCGGCCACGGGGGCGAAGGCGCCCTCATAGGCGGCGCTGTCGGAGCGCTGAGCGGAGGCCTCATTGGCCGCGAGATAGACAGGAGCCGTCGGCCTGCGGCGCCACCGCCGCCACCACCGCCTCCCCCTCCGCCACCGCCACCAGCCTATTACGGCGGCTATACGTCTGAAGCTCAATGCACTGCTCAGGGGCACAGATGGGTGACCGAACATTACGAATTCCGAAGTGTCACCGGCGCCAATGGCATGATGTACGAAGAGAAGATATACATCCCGTCGCACTGTGAATAAGCCGCGTCGCCTAAGTGGAGTTTCGAGTTCTGAGTTTCGAGTCGAAAAAAAGAAGACGGCAGACGGGACGAAGTGAAGTATGTTATCGCCACAGAAAAGGCGTTGAGGATTGCGCTGTCCCCTCGATAGATAAGAGACCGGGGAAATAGGGAAAAAGGCGAAAAAAAGAGCCGCGCGCGGTTGGGAAGACCGCCCGTGGCTCTAGTTTTCTTCTGTCACATCAAATCCCCCCTTCCCCCCTTTGCAAAGGGGGGCGAGGGGGGATTTTTCAACTTTCGACCTTCTACCTTCGACTTTGGACTACTTTTGTGCTTCGGCTGCTGCTCGTTCCGCGAGTTTCGCGCGGGTTTCCATGACAAGCTGCATCACACGCGCCATACCAGCCTCTTTCTTGGACTGGTCGGCCTCCTGACGTTTGGCGACGCGGACGTATCTCGCGTCTTGCTCCCACGCATCCGAATACTTCATACGCGGGTCGCCCGTGCCGGGGAACCCCATGAAGTGATGAGGAATCGCCCGCATCAGGTAGCTCATAATGTCGGCTTCGTCGAACGTGCCCTTAAGTGAAGGCCTATTGTAGTAAACCTCCGGTTCGCACGGGCCAAGAGCGATTCCGATGACGACCTCGCATCCGGGCAGATAGCCCAGCGCCTGCGAGATTGCGCCGACGGAAGCCATCGCGCGGTTTTCGACGTTGTGCTGGTATGCGGCAGCGCATGCCCAGTCCATCGCCACGCCCACGTCGATGGCTTTCCACACGCAGACGGGGCCGGGAGCGCCGAACGCGCTCGGGCGCGTGAAATCAGGGGGCTTATCGCGCTCGACAGCCAGGAAGGCGTCGTGTTCCTTGCAGGTGGCGAATCCGCACGCGCCGCAATCCCAGTCGAGTCCGGAATTCCCGAGGCCGGTCCCTCCGATCAGGAGAATGGTCGGTAGAGTTCCCTTATCCTTGCATGACTGCAGCGTCTTATTGTCGCCGTAACAGACCGTGTTGTCCTCGCCGAGAATTCCGAGCACCTCGGTAATCGCATCGATGTCGTCGTTGGTAAGGATTTCAATCTTGAGTTCGGTCGTGCCCGTCATTTGCGGCGCTTTCAGGGCGGCCATCGCGCACAGTTGCGCCACGGTCAGAAGCCCCTCGTTGGCCAGCTTTTTTCCGTCGTAGTACGCCATGTGTCAGCCCTCCTTCTTCTGTCCGTCATCGGGATTCAGCGGGTCCCAATGGCGATAATCGAGCCATTTCACCATACGCGCGACCACATACTTGTCCCGGAGCGTGTCAACCACGCGCGACAGGTTGTGCATATGGTAGTCGGGCAACACGTCGACATATGGGCTCTTCGCTTTCGCGGCAACGGGCACTCCGACGACTATCGGCGACTTCGGGCAATAGCCCAGCTTCTGGCCGGCGACGCCGACCGACATCATCGGACGCGCGTCGACGAACATGCGGTTGGCGAGCATGAGCGCCGAGCCGACAGCCCATCCGAGTCCGGCAGCGTTCATGGTGCACAACGGGCCGTCAACGAGCCAGTCGGGATGCTCGGGCTCGGTCGGGTCGACGTGCCCATAGCGGCCTTTATGCCGCTTGTAGACGAATTGACAGCCGCCGCTGCCTCCGCACTGGGCGCACCCGAGGTCGAAGGGGCGGAACGCGGCCAGTCCTCCGAGGAACAACACCGCGTCGGAGTCGCGCACCATGGCCGCCTCATACTTGAACATTCGCTTCCAGCGGTTGTTCTGGGGCCTGAGCCTGGCCAGTTCCTCCATCTTTCGCGCAACCTTGTCGAGTTCGGTCACGCCGTACACGATGTGGCACTCGACCATGGGGACGCCCCCTTGGCTTGGCGCCGTAATGGCGGCGTTCGCCATCATGCGCGCGGCCGTGACCACGCTCTCCTTTCGAGCCTGATCATTGGGAGCATATGGGGGCCATTCTTCGATGTAGATTTCCGGCATAGCCACTCTCCTTTGTAAATCTTCCGGTTCACGGGGACGATAGTATGCAGAATTCAGTAGCCGCCATTTCGACTAATGGGGGCGCTGACATCACCTCCCACATGGATAGGGGGAAAAGGGAAACGGGGAAATGGCCAAAAGGGAAACAAAATCGTTCATGGTTCCCAGTTTCTTTTTTCCCAAATGCCCGTCGCAAGCTGATAGCAGACCCGCGATATGCACAAGAGAGCAACGGGGGCGCGGACGATCACGTTCGGGGAGACAAGCAAACACGTTGCGGCTGATCGAACAAAACGAATTAAATGGATTCCCGCCTTAGCGGAAATGACATTCACGCGCCGTCAAGATTGGCAAAAATGAAAAGGCTGGAAAGGAGCGAAGGGAATTCCTCTGCTGATTTTTCCCTTTCGCCTTGGTCCTTTCGCCTTTGCCCTTCTTTTATCGGCGGAGGGATTGTATCACGTGCAGTGGGGCTTGGCAAAAAGACGAAAGGGATGAGACGAAAGACGGAAGGGGTATTTCCCACTATATCATTCTTCCCCTTTCGCCTTGCTCCTTGTCTTACCCGATTGAATAGCTCTTCATTTTGCGCCAAAGGGTAGTGCGGCTCATCCCGAGCTTTTTGGCCGCGCGCGTGCGGTTGCCGGAAGCATCGAAGAGCGCTTGCTCGATCATCGAGCGCTCGACTTTCTGGTCGAACGGGCCGCCACGGTGAAAATGCGTCCCGGCGGCCGGCGACGACTCGAACTCCTCACCCCTCCTTATCTCGAGAGGAAGCGCCTGCAATTCAATCATCTGGCCTTGCGACAACACCATTGCGTGCTCGATCGCGTGTTCGAGTTCGCGAATGTTGCCCGGCCATTCATAGTTCAGCAATATGCCCATCGCGTCTTCGGTCACTCCGCGGATTCTCTTCCCCATCTTCGTATTGAAGCGTTCGATGAAATGACCGATGAGGAGCGACAGGTCGTCCTTTCGCTCATGGAGCGGGGGCAAATAGATCGGGATGACTCGCAGGCGATAATACAAGTCGGGGCGGAAATGGCCGTTCTGAACGAGTTCTTTGAGGTTACGGTTGGTGGCAGCGATGATCCGGACATCGGTCTTCCTCGAAGCCGTATCGCCGACGCGCTCGAATTCCTTTTCCTGCAGCACCCTGAGCAGCCTCAATTGTATGAACGGGCTGAAGTCGCCGACTTCATCGAGGAAGATCGTGCCTGCGTTTGCCGCCTCGAAGCGGCCGATCTTGTCGAAGATAGCGCCGGTGAACGCCCCCTTGACGTGCCCGAAAAGCTCGCTTTCGAGAAGCGTCTCGGCAAGCGCGGAACAGTTCACCTTGATGAACGGACCATCGGCGCGGCGGCTATGGTAGTGGATGGCATGCGCGACAAGCTCCTTGCCGGTGCCGCTCTCGCCTTGAATCAGCACGGTCGAGTCGCTGTCGGCGGTGAGCAGAATCCTGTCGTACACCTGCTGCATCAGGTAGTTGTTGCCGATAATGTGGTCGAGCTGGTATCGCCCCTTTAACTCCTCTTTCAGACTGTGGATTTCAGTCACGTCGGCGATGCTTATGACCGCTCCGGCTGTCTCGTCTTCATAGAGGCCGGAGAGGGTTGTGCTCGTTATCCTGAGGGTTTTGAGGCCCCAGTCCTTGGTGGTTATCTCGACCTCGTAGTTTTCTATGCGGCGTCCTTCACGAATGGCCAGAATAATCTCTTCGGTGAGGGCTGCTCCATTGCGCGAGATAAGCACTTTATGGAGAGGCTGTTCGAGGGCCTCCTGGGCAGTGAAACCGGTGATCCTTTCGGCCGATTTGTTGAACTGCTGGATCGTTCCGTTGTTGTCGACCGTGATGATACCATCGTACAGGCTGTCGAAAATTGTTCGCAGGTTTTCCGCCAGCCTGAAGAAATAGGGTGAAAACTCCGCATTCGAACGACCATTAGACATTAAATCCCCCTCCGCGCGACATACCGCTAAAACTATGATAGCATTCAATCTGCGCCCTTTGCAAGCGAACCGCGCGAAGGGAGCGGGGTGTCGAGTCTCGAGTCGACCGATTGCGGATTTCGGATTGTGGATTGCGGATTGGAACCAGAGAAGCGCCGCCAATCCCTCGCGCCATCTGAGAAAGTAGAAAGTCGAAGAGCAAAGCCGCGCTATTTCTGGCTAAGAGCTCGCTTGATTAAGGCAATTCGCTGTGTTAATATTGTTTGGAGACAACCACAGATGTACGATTCTCTTGCACATTTCCGACCACGTTTTCGTGTATCCGGATGAATTGGTGACGGGGGACAAGAAAACATGAGCATCAAACGAATTGGTGTTTTGACTGGTGGGGGCGACGCGCCGGGACTGAATGCAGTAATTCGCGCAATCGTGGTGACAGCCGATAAGTACGGCATCAAAGTGCTCGGCATCAAACGCGGATGGGCGGGCCTGCTCGACGGCGGCGACGTCGAACCCATTGCGCTCGAGGACGTCGACGATATTCATCGCACCGGGGGCACCATCATTGGAACTTCGCGAACCAACCCTCTCAAGCATCCGAACGGGATGGAGCAGATAAAAAGGAATCTCGAAAAGCACGACTGCGAGGCGCTCGTGGCTATTGGAGGCGACGACACGCTCGGAGTCGCCCTGAAGCTGCATGAGGATGGGATCAAAGTGGTGGGCGTTCCCAAGACCATTGATAATGACCTTTCCGCCACCGATTACACGTTCGGCTTCGACACCGCAATAAACATCAGCACAGAGGCGATCGACCGGCTGCACACGACGGCGAAGTCGCATGACCGCGTGATGGTAGTCGAGATCATGGGGCGCTACTCGGGGTGGCTCACGCTGAACGCCGGTATGGCGGGCGGGGCGCACATCGTGTTGTTGCCCGAGGAAAAGTTCGATGTGGACGAAGTGTGCAGAGTGATAAAAGAACGCCGGAAAGCGGGATACAACTACACTATAGTCGCTGTGGCCGAAGGCGCTGTCCCGACGGATGCCCGCGATTTCATAACAAAAGACGACAAAGTAGACGAGTTCGGCCACGTCAAACTCGGCGGTATTGCGAAACGGCTCTCGAAGGTCATTGAAAAGAAGACCGGCCAGGAAACCCGGGAGATGATTCTCGGTCATCTGCAGCGGGGAGGCGCTCCCTCGGCTTTCGACCGGATGCTGGGGACCCGCCTCGGCGTGAAAGCTGTCCAACTCATCCTTGCCGAGAAATTCGGCGAAATGGCGTCGTTGCGGGGAACCGAGATAACGAGCGTCCCCATCGCTGACGCCGTCGGCAAGCTGAAGGTGGTGGACAAGGCGCTTCTTGAAGAAGTCAAACTGTTCATGGGGCGTTAGACAATAAAGACAGGGGGAAGAGGGCAAACGGGGTTTCTTTTCCCGTGATCCCTGTACTACTGACGTTCGAAATCGCGAATTCCTGTCGCGATTTCTTCTCATTAGAATCTGCGCAAATCAGCCCAAATCAGCGGATTTCCATTTGTCCTCAGTGTTGCTTCGTGCGCCTTCGTGGTTTATGTCTCCTCACACTTCATTCCTCCTTCCCCATTTCCCCTGCGAAGCCCTTTGTGTCTCCGCCTTGATTTTTCCATGTGCATTAGATTAAATTAAAGGCAAATGCGCGCGTCAGAATTGCGCATTCGAGTGCTGTCATGCGTTTTTCCTCTCTTGTAGGGGCGAACCTCGTGTTCGCCCGCAGCAGCACACATTATTGCATTTATGGGCCTTGGCACACGTTTCGTAAGGGCGAACCTCGTGTTCGCCCGCAGCAGCACACGTTTTGTAAGGGCGCAGCGTGCTGCGCCCTATGAAAAACCGACCACATGAACGAATGGGAATTCACAGCCGACGCCGCAAGCTGGATCAATGACATCCTTTCCAGGGACGCCGCCAAATGCCCGGAATGCGTTCTCCAGGGAGCGGATGAAGTTCTCCG
>CAYVDS010000192.1:5521-9160 GCA_964450145.1 uncultured bacterium | reverse complement strand
CTGGTGATCGAATTCATGGGTAACTCCGCACTTTACGAACGCGTCATAGACAGCACCTGCCAGAGCCTTGTGCGTCTCGCGCCATGCTCCGTGCTAGTCGTGAAATAGCGGGCAGTGCTGGCTAGAGATTTAATACCGCTTCGATGACAGATGACAACTCCATGAAGTCTACTTGCATCTCTTCTTCTTGAGTTCTCACCTGTCCCCCGGTGTCCAAGACACCGAAATGAAGATCTATCGCAATGCCTCTGTCCGCGCAGTATTCCCTCAGAGATTCCTTGGTCATGCTTCCAATGAGGTATGCGCCGACTCCAGACCCCCATTTAAGGTGAGGCCCGTCGCCTCCGCTATCGCCGATGAGAATGGCTTTACTGGCAGGGATGCCATGAGTGCGGAGAACCGTCTCAGTATGCTTTGGCTTGTCCAGAGTATCGAAAAGATCATACACGAAAGCAGGGTCACTCGTTTTTCGAGGGTACCGGATAAAGGGGCTGGCGGAGATGGCAGGTATTTGAGGAAGAAGACCTTTGGCAAAAACACGCTGAAAATATCCGTGAGGACCTGTAGTGTTGATCATAAAAAGGATGTCCTTGCTGAGACACCATTTGATCAACTCCGGCACGCCGGAATACGTCTTGAAGCATGAATCGAGATAGGCGTCCATTTGGTCCTCTGAAATAGGGGAAGGGATAATGGCCTGTATTCTCTCGATGGCCTCTCTGAACGACATCGCGTTGCCTGTGTATTCCTTGAAGATGGCGGTAAGAGCAGCTGTCAAATCCTGGTAATGGAACGAGATGGAGTCAAAAGGACCCGCAGGCGCCAGGCATTGATTCCAATCCGACGAAACAACAGCCCTGTAAGTCATTTTCTTCCTTCCCGCTTGGGAATATTGGCGCTGATCCTGAGATTGACGCCGAAAGGGCTCTGACTATTCGAGATTAAGGCCCGGCAGGGTGAACCGCAACGCCCTTTTTGGAGCACGACTTATGCTAGCACTAAAGCGGTCGTGCGTCAACCAGTCTTTCCCTTGCGTTCTTTGCCCAGCCCGCTTGACAAAGACCGTTATGCAATATAGAATAACGGGCATACTAAGCTACGAACCATGAATCCGGTTTCTTAGGAGGCAGCAGAATGGATTTTGAAGCGCTACTCGATGAATCTGTCAAAACACATGGACACCTTTGTCCCGGACAGGTCCTCGGCGTCAGGATGTCTATGCTCGGTCTGAAGGAGGCGGGCATATCTGATCCGAAGGGCGCGGACCGCAAGAACATCCTCGTTTTCGTCGAGATGGACAGGTGCGCCACGGACGCGGTTCAGTCGGTCACGGGTTGCACCTTGGGAAAACGGACTTTGAAATTTATGGACTACGGCAAAATGGCCGCTACATTCGTCAATCTGCGCACCGGCAAGGCGGTGCGCGTGCTGGCGCGTGAGGAAGCGCGCGAACTCGCTACGGCTCATTTTCCGGAGATACCCGACCGCCATCAGGCGCAACTCGAAGCGTACAAGGTTATGCCCGAGAGTGGCCTGTTCGAAGCGCTTGAAGTAGAAGTGGAGCTGAGGCCCGAGGACATGCCCGGAAGGCCTCTCAGCCGGATGCGATGCGACCGATGCGGTGAACACGTGCAGGACATGAGAGAGATACGTGCGGAAGGGCGAACACTCTGCAGGCCCTGTAAGCTCGGCGGCTACTATCACATCAAGGAGAGAGTCTCTTTGTAGCGTGTACAATACAAGAAGGTAGCTATGTATTATTTGCCGGCCCGATATGCCGCTTCTCGGGTTGTTTGAAACCGTCATTCTGAACAGCCGATCAGACTGTTCCACTTTATCATTGCGAGGAACGAAGTGACGAAGCAATGACAACCGGGAGCGCTTGGCCACGAGTGTGGCGTGGTTTGTTCGGAAAGAAAGGCGAGGCTGAAATGTGTGAGGGAAATGTCGCAAGCGCACAGTATTTCGCGAAGAGCGCCTTCAAAACAGTTCCGGTTACCGATGCTGTGGGCATGGCGCTGGCGCACGACGTCACCGAAATAAGGCCGGGAGAGTTCAAAGGAAGGGCCTTCAAGAAGGGTCACATCATACGGGCCGACGACGTCTGTCACTTGCAGCGACTTGGTAAAGACAAGGTCTATGTGCTGAACATCTCTGAAGACGAGATGCATGAAGACGATGCGGCCAAGGCGCTGGCAAGCTCGCTGATGGGACCAGGCGTCGCTCTCAGTGGCGAACCTAAGGAGGGAAGAATCGACCTGCTCGCGGCTTGGGACGGTCTTCTCAAAGTGAACGTTGAGGCGCTCGAGAAGTTCAATATGGTTGGAGACGTGATGTGCGCCACACTGCACGACAACACTCTTGTGAAAAAAGACGTCAGAGTCGCCGGCACGCGCGCGATCCCGCTGGTTATCAAACGAAGCGTTGTGAAGACGGCCGTGTCGGTTGCGAGAGATGGAATCGTCGAAGTCAGAAAAATGAGGAAACCGCGCGCCGGTGTTGTTATCACCGGAAACGAAGTCTATCACGGAAGAATACAGGACGGTTTCGCGCCAATAATCCGCGAGAAGATCGAGCGATTCGATGGGGAGGTTGTTTCACTGAGCTACGCGCCTGACGACGTAGAGCACATCGAGCGCAAGCTTCGAGAATGTCTGGAAGCCGGGGCCGATTTGCTCGTGACGACCGGCGGAATGTCTGTGGACCCTGACGACGTGACAAGGTTCGCCATTCGGAAGTTGGGCGCAACGGATCTCGTGTATGGTTCAGCCGTTCTGCCGGGGGCGATGCTCCTGGTTGCCTACATCGAAAACGAGCAAGACGGCGGCTCAGTTCCCGTCATGGGAGTACCCGCCTGTGCGCTGTACCATAAGGCGACCGTATTCGACCTGGTGCTTCCCCGGATTCTCGCAGGGGAGCACATCGGCACGCCGGAGCTTGCCCGGCTTGGACATGGCGGTCTCTGCCTCAACTGCAAGGAATGTCGCTATCCGGTCTGTCCCTTCGGCAAATTGGCTCTTCCAGTCCTGTGATATACTACCGAGAAAACAGGGGGGCTTTGGAGCCACATTATTAGGGCAGTTAGCTCAACCAAGAAAGAAGGCAGAGTAATGGAAAAGGAAACAATGGAAAAACGTCTTCGCGAAAGCGTTAGCGCGATGATGCATCAGGGGTTCAACTGAGCGCAATCAGTTGTCGGCTCCTGGCAGGAGCTGCTCGATGTGAAGGATGACCTTGTGCTCAAGTGCGCCACGGGTTTTGGAGGCGGAATAGGCGGACGCGGCTCCATCTGCGGCGTCATCTCCGGAAGCACCATGGTAATCGGTCTCAAACATGGCCGCGGCAGGGAAGACGATATGAGCGCGGCCATTAATGCATATCTGCGATGCAGCCAGTTCCTTGACTGGTTCCGGGATGAGTTTGGCTCGGATATGTGCGGGACCCTTACTGGCGGCGTCGATTTTCGCGACCCCGAGCAACTTGCGAAATGGTATCAAACCGGCCACGAAAAATGCGTCGAAATGGCTGCGCAAACAGCATCGAAACTTGCGGAGTTGTTGGAATAGGACCCATGGAGATTGTCGCGTAACTGGCGAATCGGGATATGATTCTGTAGGTGCGAATTTATTCGCACCGAAT
>CAYVDS010000192.1:0-5511 GCA_964450145.1 uncultured bacterium | reverse complement strand
CACCTACAGAATTATGGGATGGTCTCTATGTTCCGCTTTGCCCTTTCGCCTTTGCCCTTCTGCTACGTGCCCATTTCCCACGATGCGAGGTACTTCTCCTGCTCGGGCGTGAGGACGTCGATCTCGATTCCCATGGACTTCAGTTTGAGCCTTGCGACCCATTTGTCAATCTCGCGCGGGACGTCGTACACCTTGGCTTTGAGCTTCTTTTCGTTCTTGACCACGTACTCAGTCGTGAGCGCCTGAACGGCGAAGCTCATGTCCATGACCGAGGCCGGGTGTCCCTCGGCTGCGGCAAGATTCACCAGCCGGCCCTCAGCCAACAAGTTGATCGCTCTCCCGTCAGCGAGCACGTATTCATCAACGTTTCTGCGCACGCCTTTGTTTACTTTAACGGCGATGCTCTCAAGTTCCGGGATGTTCACCTCGACGTTGAAGTGGCCCGAATTGCAGACGAGCGCGCCGTTTTTCATCACCGCAAAATGCTCCTTGCGGATGCACGAGGTGTCACCGGTGACCGTGCAGAACACGTCGCCGACTCGCGCGGCTTCGCTCATGGGCATGACAAGGAATCCGTCCATCGTGGCCTCGAGCGCGCGGAGCGGGTCCACTTCAGTTACGATCACGATTGCGCCCATCCCGCGAGCGCGCGTGGCGACGCCGCGGCCGCACCATCCATAACCTGCCACCACAAACTTCTTCCCTGCAAGAAGAACATCGGTTGCGCGCACGATTCCGTCGATAGTTGACTGACCGGTGCCGTACCGGTTATCGAAGAGATGTTTAGTGTCGGCGTCGTTCACGGCGATGACGGGGAACTTGAGCGCGCCGTCTTTCGCCATCGCCCTGAGCCTGATTACGCCAGTGGTGGTCTCCTCCATGCTCCCCATGACGCTCGGAATAAGCTGTTTATATTCGGCATGGATGCACGAAACGAGGTCGGCGCCGTCGTCCATAGTTATCTGCGGTTTATGCTCGATCGCCGATTTGATATGCGAATAGTAAGTGTCGCGGTCCTCGCCCTTGATGGCGAATGTCGGAATCCCGAATTCATACGACAAGGCCGCCGCGACGTCATCCTGCGTGGACAACGGATTCGAGGCGCACAACACAAGGTTGGCGCCGCCCGCCTTCAAGGTGCGCGCGAGATTAGCGGTCTCGGCCGTGATGTGGAGGCATGCGGACATCCTGAGCCCTTTGAGCGGCGTTTCTTTCTGGAAACGATCTCGCACGAGTTGCAATACGGGCATGTCGTGGTCTGCCCATTCGATGCGTCTTAAACCTTCGCCGGCCAGCTTGGGGTTCTTGACGTCGCCGATTTTTTCTCTATTCCTCTTGCTCAACTCGTTACCTCCTTCACCAGGTCTTTCGCCAGCGTTCGCTCTTCCCACTTGAATCCCTGGTCTTCCCGTCCGAAATGGCCGTAGTTCGTCGTCTTCCTGTATATGGGTTTTCTGAGTTCGAGTCTCTCGATGATGGCGGATGGGCGCAGGTCTACCAGCTTCACAACCGCCTCGGAGATCAGGTCGTCATCCACTTTGCCCGTTCCAAACGTGTTGACCATGACGGAGACCGGCTGCGCAACGCCGATTGCGTAGGCCAATTGAACTTCGCACATGTAGGCGAGGTCGGCCGCCACTATATTTTTGGCGATGTATCGCGCCATATATGCGGCCGAGCGATCTACCTTGGATGGGTCTTTTCCGGAGAAAGCGCCGCCTCCGTGCGACGCATAGCCGCCGTAAGTGTCGACCATGATCTTGCGGCCGGTAAGCCCGCAATCGCCGTGCGGACCGCCAATAACGAATCGGCCGGTCGGATTTATGAAATACTTGATATTGGATTCGTCGTAAATTTCCGCGGGAATGACGGGTTTCACAACGTGTTCGATCACCTTCGCTTTTATTTCTTCCTGAGTGACGTCGTCGCTGTGCTGGCAGGAAACTACCACCGTGTCAACGCGCACCGGTTTCAAAGAATCGTATTCTATCGTGATTTGCGATTTTCCGTCGGGGCGCAGGAACGGCAGTTCTCCGCTTTTGCGAACTTCGGCGAGGCGGCGCGTGATCCTGTGCGAGAGCGCGATGGGCATCGGCATGAGTTCGGTCGTGTCCTTGCACGCGAACCCGAACATCATCCCCTGGTCTCCTGCGCCCTGCTCGTGTTCTTTTGTCTGGGTGACGCCCATCGAGATGTCGGGCGACTGCTTCTTGAGTGAAACGATAACGCCGCAGCTATTGGAGTCGAATCCGTAACTCGCGTCGACGTAACCGATGCTCTGGATGACGCCGCGAGTAATATCGACGAGGTCTACTTGTGCTTTGCTCGTTATCTCGCCCGCAATCATAGCGAGCCCCGTGGTCACGAGGCATTCGCACGCCACGCGAGAGAATGGGTCCTGCTCAATCATTGCGTCCAGAACGCCGTCCGCAATCTGGTCGCAGATTTTGTCCGGGTGTCCCTCCGTAACCGATTCCGAGGTGAAGAGATGACGCCCCTTGCGAATTTTCCGTTTCACAGTCTTTCTCCTTGGTTGAAAGAAGACACCATTGCGACGAATGAACAAAAAGCCCCTGCACATTTGCGCGCCGGGCGGAAGTCACCCGTCTGACTGATGCAGGAGCTTGTGGTCATTGAGTAAGAGAAGGCCTTAACGCTTGAACTGGTTTGTCAGTAAATTGCAATCGAGCCGGACGCCGGGACCCATCGTCGTGGACAGAGTTGCCGAGCGGAAAAACTGACCTTTTGCGGCCGCCGGCTTCGCTCTCATGATGGCATCGAGGACCGCGAATATATTCTCATAAATCTGGTCTTCGGTGAACGACGCCTTCGCGATAGGCACATGGATGTCCGCTGTCTTGTCGATCCTGAATTCTATTTTTCCGGCCTTTACTTCCTTGACGGCCTTGCTGACGTCGAAGGTCACCGTGCCCGACTTAGGAGACGGCATCAGACCGCGCGGGCCGAGGACCTTTCCGAGTTTTCCGACTGCGCCCATCATGTCGGGAGTGGCGATGGCGACATCGAAATCAAGCCAGCCGCCTTTAATCTTCTCGATAATGTCCTCGGCTCCGACAGAATCAGCGCCCGCGTCTTTCCCCTCGGTTGCCTTTTCGCCTTTCGCGAAGACAAGGACGCGCACCTTCTTCCCCGTTCCGTGGGGAAGCGCAACGGTTCCGCGGACCATCTGGTCGGCCTGCTTCGGGTCGACCCCGAGTTTCATCGAAAGCTCTATGGTTTCGTCAAACTTGGCCTTCGCCGTCTTTTTCAGAAGCGTAGCAGCCTCGCGCAAATCGTATGATTTCGATTTATCGACTTCCGCCAGAGCGGCTGCCATTCTCTTGCTCACATGAATGCCCATATTCTTGTCACTCCTCTTGAAATCGAACGCCGTGCGCTAACCGGCTATTTCGATGCCCATGCTGCGTGCGGTGCCCTCGATCATGCTCATGGCCGCCTCGATGCTTGCGGCGTTGAGGTCCGGCATTTTGGTCGTCGCTATCTCGCGCAACTGCTCCCGTGTGATCGCGCCTGCCTTTTGCCGGTTGGGTTCGCCTGAAGCCTTCGCTATCTTGGCCGCTTTCTTGAGAAGAACGGCTGCCGGCGGAGTCTTTGTTATGTACGTAAAAGACCTGTCCTCGAACACGGTGATAACGACGGGGATGATGAGACCTTGCTTGTCCTTTGTCCTCTCGTTGAAGGACTTACAGAATTCCATGATATTGACGCCGTGCTGACCAAGCGCTGGGCCGACCGGTGGGGCGGGGTTGGCCTGTCCGCCGGGCACATGCAATTTTACTATCGCTTTTACTTTCTTCGCCATTGTGTGAATACTCCTTCGGAATCTGTCTCTACGCTTTTGCGACCCGTGCGAATGAATTCGCACCTACAGGGTCGTTGTGCCGGATTCTCCTTCGGGATTTACACCTTTTCAACCTGCCAGAATTCGAGTTCGACCGATGTCAACCTCTCAAATATCTCGACCATGACCTTCAGCTTGCCGCGCTCCGGATTGACTTCGTCAACGTAGCCCATAAAGTTGGTGAAAGGTCCTTCTATGATCTTCACCTTTTCCTCTTTTTCGAAGCTGACTTTCGGCTTGGGCTTCTTCTTTTCGCCCCTCATTTGCTGGAATATCGATTCGATCTCCTCGGGCTCGAGCGCTGTGGGCATCTTGCCCGAACCGATGAAGCCGGTTACGCCTGCTGTCGTTCTGATAAGCTGCCATGTCCTGTGGGTCAGTTTCATCTCAATCAGAACGTAACCGGGGAATATCTTGCGGCTCGAGATTCGTTTCTTACCGCCCTTGACCTCGGCGACTTCCTCGGACGGCACGATTATCTGGCTCACGAGGTCCTCGAGATGCTCTTGCTTGACTCTTGCATCGAGGCTTTGTCTCACCTTATTCTCATGTCCCGAGTGCGCATGAATGACGTACCATTTCTTCTGGGCCGTCTGCTCGTCCGGGAGCGTAGCCAGTTCGCCCGATCGCGGTCTCGCGGGGCGCGTTTTCTTGATCGCTGCTCCTTCCTCCTCCGCCGATTTTGCGGTGGCCGGCGCAGTGGGAGCCGCGGCTTCGCCGTCCGTCGGTTCTTTCTCTGGCGCCTCAGCTTCGGCTTCGCCCGCTGCGGGGATTGAAGGTTCAGCCACGGACTCGTGGGTCTCGACGGGAGTTGCCTCCTCGGCCGGCTCGCCTTCTTTCATCTCTTCTTCGGCAGGAATCTCGGCAGAGCGCTTCGCTTTATCCTTTGAAGCGGTGTCTGTTTCTTCCTGCCCCTCTGATTTCTTTTCTTCGTTTTCTTGTGTCATGATACGTATTTGCACTCTTTCACAGGCCGAGCACGCGGGTGACGACCGTCGTCAGTATATAGTCAACAATTCCGAGAAAAACGGTGGTGATTCCAACCAGAACGAGCACTACTCCCGTGGAATTGGCAAGGTCTGTTCGGGTCGGCCAAGCCACCTTTCCCATCTCGACTTTCACTGTTTTCACGTAGTCGACAATTTTCTGAATCATTATTCCTCCATGCATCTACGGCGGTTATTCAAGAAATGGCAGGCCTGGAGGGACTCGAACCCCCAACATCCGGTTTTGGAGACCGGCGCTCTAGCCATTAGAGCTACAGGCCTGCACACAACAACTTTTGCGGACTTGCGCTAAAGTCGCGTTCTTGCTTCACTGCGCTACTTTGTTTCGCGATGCAGGGTATGCGTCTGGCAGAACTTGCAGTACTTACGGAGCTCCAGCTTTCCCGTATGCTTTTTCTTGTCTTTTGTCGTGGTGTAGTTTCGCTGCTTACATTCGCCGCAAGCTATGGTGATTATCTCTCGCATTTGCGTGCTTTACCTTTGCGTTCTTTTCAGGGCGCAGCATGCTGCGCCCTTACAGACACCTGTTCACAAAGACCTATTCGATGACTTCGGTGACGACGCCCGAGCCGACGGTGCGGCCGCCTTCGCGGATAGCGAACCGAAGCTCTTTCTCCATCGCGATCGGCGTTATCAACTCCA
>CAYVDS010000191.1:0-9351 GCA_964450145.1 uncultured bacterium | reverse complement strand
CTCGTTACCGCCGAGTCTCTCGAACTGCCTTTCCTCAAGAAAACGGAGCAGTTTCGCCTGAGTTGACGGCGAGATTTCGCTCACTTCATCAAGGAAGAGCGTGCCGCCATCGGCAATTTCGAAGCGGCTCTTGCGGGTCTTGAGCGCGCCGGTGAAAGCGCCGCGTTCGTGGCCGAACAGTTCGCTTTCGACAATGCTTTCAGCCAAAGCAGCGCAGTTGAGCTTCACAAAAGCGCAGTCGCGCCGGGGGCTGCTTGCGTGGATGGCGCTTGCGGCGAGCGCCTTTCCTGTGCCGGTCTTGCCCTCAAGGAGCACGGTCGCGCGGGTGGGCGCGATCTCACGAATCTTGGTGTACACCTGCACCATCTTGGGCGTGCTGCCGATGATACCGCCGAGGCCAAAGCGTTCGTCGATGCGCTGGTGAAGGTCGTGCATCTCGAACACGAGCTTCTGGTGCGACGCCGCCCGCTCGATGACTACCTTGAGTTTGCTCAGGTTGAGCGGTTTTGTCTGAAAATCGTATGCGCCTTCACGCATCGCCTCCGTCGCGAGTTCGACGTCAGCATCGGCGGTGATCATGATGACGCACACTTCCGGGTTCCGCTTTTTCGCCACTTGAAGCAGGCGCATCTCGTTAATCCGGTGCGCGTGAAGCTCAGCGACCATCACATCCACGATTTCGCTGTCCAAAATGTTGTAGGCCGTCTCTCCGTCGGGGGCCCACAACGCTTCGTAACCACAGTCTTTCAGAAAGGTTATCAGGTCGTTTGTGGCTCGTGATCTCGAATCCACAACAAGAACTTTCGGTATGGAGATTCCCAAGGATTAAGTCCTCTTGCTCAAGCACTTAAGCGAATTATTGGCGTAGTGTTCGGGTAATTATAGCATAATACAAAGTTGAAGGTCGAAGGTCGAAAGTCAAAAGTCAAAAGAGAAGAGAAAAATGGAACACGAATAACACGATTTTCTCCCGCCCTCCTCGACCTTCGACTTTTGACCTTCGACTCGTGGCTTTTTTGTCGTTGTTTTGTTTGACAATTCCCTATGGATTCGATAGAATGAGCGCTGATAACCTGTAAACCATTGTCCATTCAGTTCCGTCAGCCAAATTCACCCTGGAACAGATGTGTTAAGTGTCTGTTTCGTGTCTCGCGCGCAAGAGGACTATCATGAGCCGAGGCCCAAACGGCAGCAATTCAGAGTGCATAACGACGGAGGAAGTCATCCGCAGGCGTCCGGGCCAAACACGGCGAATATCAGCCATCATTAGGGTTGCAGAGTAGGTGACAGCCGCTCGAAAAGAGCGGCATTTGCTTTTTGGGGAGAAAGCGGTGGATTCCCGCCTGCGCGGGAATGACAAACCATGAGGGAAAAGGCGAAAGGACAAAGGCCAAAGGGAGATTCTTCGCTTCGTTCAGAATGACAAGAGATTGAATCCCGACAGAGTTAAGAAGTCGCAACTTGGACTTTAGACCTTAGACTTTGGACCATTTTAGGGAGAAACCAATGGCAGGAACTGTTCCGGATAGATTGGAAGACCTCAAACAAAGAACAGCGCGCGAGCTCGCTATGGGCGGCGAAGAGCGGGTTCAGAAACAGCACGAATCCGGAAAGCTGACCGCCCGCGAGCGGTTGGACCTTTTCTTCGACGCTGGCACGTTCCGCGAGCTTGGCATGTTCGTTCGCCATAGATGCACCCATTTCGGCATGGCCGACACGTTTACGCCCGGCGAAGGCGTTGTGACCGGCCACGGCCTCGTAAACGGCCGCACCGTCTTCGCGTTCGCGCAGGATTTCACGGTCGTGGGCGGCACTCTCGGTGAGATGCATTCGAGAAAAATCTGCAAGATTATGGACCTCGCCCTGAAAAACGGCGCGCCCGTGGTCGGGTTCAACGACTCGGGCGGCGCCCGCATTCAGGAAGGCGTCGACGCGCTCAGCGGCTACGGGAACATCTTCTTCCGCAACGCATGCGCGTCAGGCGTCGTTCCGCAGATTTCGGCGATTATGGGACCCACGGCGGGCGGCGCCGTATATTCGCCCGCGATGACCGACTGGGTTTTTATGGTCAAGAACACGAGCTACATGTTCATCACCGGACCCGAGGTCATAAAAGCCGTCACAGGCGAAAAGATAAGCTTCGAGGAACTTGGCGGCGCGATGACCCATAACAGCAAGAGCGGAGTGGCGCATTTTGCGTGCGAGGACGACCGCGACGCCATTGCGCGCATCCGCGAGATTCTGTCGTATCTGCCCTCGAACAACATGGAAGACCCGCCCGTGGTCGACCTCAAAGATAGTCCCGACCGCGTCGACCCGGCGCTGGACGCGATCATTCCTGACGACCCGCGAAAGAACTATGATATGAAGGCCGTTATCCGCTCGCTTGTTGACGGCGGGCAGATTCTTGAGCCGCATCAATACTATGCGCAGAACCTCATCGTGTGTTTTGCGCGGTTGGATGGGCGGACTGCTGGCATCATTGCGAATCAGCCGATGGCGCTTGCCGGAAGCCTCGACGTGGACGCCTCCGACAAAGCCACGCGGTTCATCAGGTTCTGCGACTCGTTCAATATCCCGCTCATCACTCTTGTCGACGTGCCCGGCTACCTGCCCGGCAGCGACCAGGAATGGAGCGGCATCATCCGCCACGGCGCAAAGCTTCTATGGTGCTACTCCGAGGCCACCGTCCCGAAGATCACGCTCATCATTCGCAAGGGAATAGGGGGCGCGTATCTCGCTATGTGCAGCGCCGACCTCGGGGCCGACTATGTGCTCGCGTGGCCCACGGCCGAGATAGCCGTGATGGGCGCCGCCGGCGCGGCCAACATCATTTACCGGAAGGCGATCACGTCCGCTCCCGATCCCAATGAAGCGCGGAAAGAGAAAACGCGCGAGTACGAGGAGTTGTTCTCGAATCCTTACATCGCGGCCTCTCGCGGTTTCATCGACGCCGTCATTTACCCGCGCGAGACAAGGCCGCGCTTGATAGACGCCTTGCGCGTGCTGCTCTCGAAGCGTGAGAGTCGCCCGCCGAAGAAGCATGGGAATATACCGATGTAAGAAGGAATGATGAATGATGAATGGAGATAGCGACGGTGGATAAGAAGGTGGTGGCGGCGATCAACATGGCCGTCATGGCTTATATTCAGGCTGAAAAGGCGGCGACCCAAGCTGTGCGGCCTGCGCGATTCGCCGGTCCGGCCACAGACACGTGGAGTCAGTCCGGGCGGCAGGAAATCATGCGACATCGCCAAATGTGGCAACTGAGAGTTGTGCCGAGATAGCATGCCCTTAATTCGGGGACATGATGCCGCATCGTGTCCCGGAACTAAGGGAAACAATAGCTGATTTCTCACTTGCTATTCGTGAAATCATTTTTTGACTTTTGACTTTCGACCTTCAACTTTCGACTTTCTTTAGGAGGACGACATGGCAGCGCCCAAGAGCAAGACAGATAAGACAAAGGTAAAAAAGCCGGCAGCGACAAAGAATCCAGTTAAGATAACCGACACCACTTTCCGCGACGGCCACCAGTCGACGCTCGCGACTCGCATGCGGACAGAGGATATGCTCCCGATAGCGAGCCGTATGAACCGAGTGGGCTTCTATTCGATGGAAGTCTGGGGCGGCGCTACGTTTGATGTGCCCACACGCTTCCTCAATGAAGACCCGTGGGAGAGGCTTCGGGTTCTAAAGCAGCAGATTCCGGACACGCCGCTTCAGATGCTCTTGCGCGGGCAGAATCTCGTAGGTTATCGCCAGTATCCTGATGACGTAGTCCGAGCGTTCGTGAAAGAAACCGCAGACGCCGGGATGGACATCTTCCGCGTATTCGACGCTCTCAACGACGAACGCAACTTCGAGACGTGTTTCGATGAGATCAAGAAAGCGGGAAAGAAGATACAAGGGACCATCTGCTACTCGCTCACAGAGCGGAGGCTGGGCGGACCGGTTTTCAACACCAAGTATTTTGTGGATAAAGCCAAAATCCTTCAGAAAATGGGCGCGGACATTCTCTGTTTGAAGGACATGGCCGGCCTAATCTCGCCGCCTGACGCGTACGATCTTATCAGCGCGCTGAAGGATGCCATTGATATACCCGTCTGCCTGCACACGCACTACACGAGCGGCATGGCGTCGATGGCCTACTTAAAAGCGGTCGAGGCGGGTGTCGACATACTCGATACCGCCCTGGCGCCTTTTGCGTTGAGGTCTTCTCAGCCGGCCATTGAGCCGCTGGTGGTCGCCCTCGAGGGAACAGACCGCGATCCCGGGCTCGACCTGAACGAACTCATCGATATGGGGCGGCACATCGAATCTATCGCGCCTAAATACAAACATTTCCTTGACACAACAACTATGTCAGTCATCGACACCGGCGTGCTCGAGCACCAGATACCGGGCGGAATGACCACGAATCTGGTCAGCCAACTCAGGGAAGCAGAAGCTCTCCATCGCATAAACGAGGTATATGAAGAGCTGCCGCTCACCCGGAAAGAACTCGGGTATCCTCCGCTTGTGACCCCGACGAGTCAGATCGTCGGCATTCAGGCCGTCCAGAATGTCCTTTTCGGCCGCTATCAGATGGTCTCCGACCAGGTGAAAGATTATATGTACGGCCTTTACGGGCGCACACCGGCGCCGGTGGATGAGCGGGTTCGGAAAATCGTGTTGAAGGATTACGCCCGCGGCCAGACGCCGACCACGAAAAGACCGGCCGACGTGCTCGAACCCGGCATGGACAAAGCACGCGAAGACGGCAAGGGTCTGGCCAAGAACGAGGGAGACGTGCTTATCCTCGCTATCTATCCGGTCACCGGTAAACGTTTCCTGCGCTGGAAATATGGTCTCGAACCCGTTCCGCCCGAGGTGAAACCGAAGACTCTCGAAGACGTAAAACGCGAGAACGCGCTCATCGCGAAGGCGCTCAAGGGAGAACTTGTCGAGAAACCGAAAAAAGAAGCGCCAAAGAAAGGACCGGGTTCGCGCACCTTTAACGTGTTCGTGGAAGGCGAATACTTCGAGGTTGAGGTTGAGGAGGCAGGCGCTGTGCCGCTGGTTCAATGCATCATCCCGCAGTCTGCCGCCACGGCCCAGGGCCCACAAGCGTCTGCGGCTCCTGCCGCCGCGCCATCCGCAACCGTTCCTCCCGCGGCCGGCCCGTCTGCGCCAACCGCCGCCGAGGCGAAAGCAGCTCAAAAAGTTGCCTCCGCAGCCATGACCGGCACAGCCCTGAACGCTCCAATGCCGGGCGTGATTATCAAGGTGCTCGTGCAGCAAGGCGATTCAGTCAAGGTCGGCGACGCGGTCATCGTGCTCGAGGCGATGAAGGTCGAAAACACTTTAACCGCCAGCGCCAGCGGCAAAGTGCTTGCCGTCAACTGCAAACAAGGCGACTCGGTCAAGAAGGGCGATGTGCTGATAAGGATCGGCTGACCCGTGCCTTGTCGCAGCCGCGTTCATTTGCCTCCGTTACTGAAGAAAGCTATAGTAAACAATCTGTTATTAAAGAAATCGGCTGTTTCTAATAATAAAAAGTACGATTCAAGCGTATATTGTAGGAAACTTCAGCATGGCGAATGCTTCCTATACGAGTCTTGCGTCGCGCTTCTGGAACGCAACGAACAACAACCCTGAAAACCCCTCAGGTCCTGACTCCGATCGGGGAACCAAAACCGATTGACTTGCCACTCGCGACCCTGCGCTTCGCGCATCCCCTTGTCCTCACTCTTCCCCTCAATTTGGCCTCCACATTTATTATTCGCTTATAGAATAGATTCACTTGCTTTTCTGCCATGCGTTGGCATATTCTATTGATGATTTATGAAAAATTCTGCGGCCGCCGGCAGGTGCACCGACATAACGTCTCTCTGAGAAACTCGCATGAAAGCACACTCTGACATCGTATTGCGCCTGGAAAAGTCCCGAAGAACTCTCAATGGCGCTGTTTCACGGGAGAGCCGCTCAGAAATTGGGCAGTTTCTTACCCCTGCCCCGATAGCTCGTTTCATGGCGTCTTTGTTTGAAAAGCCATGTAGCCACGTAAGGATTCTCGATGCGGGCGCAGGTGCCGGAGCCCTCTTTACGGCGCTTGTGGCTGATTTATGTGCAAGGAAGGAACGTCCGAAGTCCATCGAGATTGTGGCCTACGAGAATGACGTGCGACTTATTCCGCATCTTGAGAAGGCTGTAAACCTTTGTCGGGAAGCATGCGCTGGCCGTGACATCCGTTTCGAGGGAAATGTGTTCTGTGAAGATTTCATTTCTGCCGCAGTGACTCACCTTGACGATGGTCTTTTCTCGAATCGAGGCAAGAAATTCACGCATGCAATCTTGAATCCTCCCTACAAGAAGATCAATGGAGAGACACGCATAAGAAGAATTCTGAATGCGGCCGGGCTGGAAACATCAAATCTCTATGCCGCATTCGTCTGGCTCTCCGCTCGACTCCTCGAGCCCGGCGGCGAACTCGTGGCAATCACCCCAAGAAGTTTCTGCAATGGCCCCTATTTCAAGCGATTTCGCAAATCACTGCTGGACCTTATCAGTATGAGGCAAATCCATGTTTTCGGATCGCGAAAAGAGGCTTTCGCCGACGATTCCGTATTGCAGGAGAACATCATTTTCTACGGAGTTCGAGGGGTTAATCAGCCGGACCGCGTCAGCATATCTGTTTCAAGAGGCCCCGACTTCGATCATGTGGTCTCGAGAAAGGTCCTTTTTCAACAGGTTGTCCTGCCCGGAGACGCCGACGCTTTTATCCATTTGATGGAAGATGATGAAGGCAAAAGTGTCATGGAGCGCATGGCCCGATTCGATACGAGTTTGAACAAACTCGGCTTGGAGGTCTCGACAGGGCGCGTAGTTGACTTCCGCGCCCGGGAATATCTCCGGCAGAACCCGGGACCGGGAGCCGTCCCGCTCATTTACCCTTGCCACTTCGAGAACGGATTCATGCGCTGGCCGATGCCGAATGTGAAAAAGCCGAACGCCATCGTGTCCTCAGACCTCACATCTGAGCTTCTTATTCCGGCTGGATGCTATGTTCTCACCAAACGTTTCACGGCAAAAGAGGAGCGCCGCCGCGTTGTTGCCGCGATCTATGATCCTGCGCGAATCGCTGCTCCATTGGTCGGATTTGAAAACCACCTCAATTATTACCATGCAAAGGGAAGAAGCCTGCCGCTGGAGTTGGCCAAAGGGTTGGCAGTCTTTCTGAATTCATCGCTGTTTGACGGATATTTCCGCCTGTTCAGCGGCCACACACAGGTAAATGCCACTGACCTTCGCAAGATGCATTACCCTTCTCGCGAGCAACTGCTGCGACTGGGAAAACATATTAAGAAATCCATACCCGATCAAGAAACCATAGACGACATTCTGGAACAGGAATGCGGCAAGGATGACTAAACAAGCAAACCCGGCCAAATCACAGCGCAAGATACAAGAAGCCCTTCAAATCCTCGAAAAACTTGGTTTCCCCCGCCAGCAGTTGAATGAACGATCCGCCCTGACTCTGCTCGCGTTGCTCGACCTCAAGCCCGGCGACTCATGGTCCAAGTCGAGCGATCCCCTGATGGGCATAACACCGATGATGGATTTCTTCGCTAGGCACTATGGTAAGAAGTATGCGCCCAACACGCGCGAGACCGTTCGCCGTCAAACTGTTCATCAATTCGTTCAAGCCGCTCTTGTCGTACCAAATCCGGACAAGCCCTCCAGGCCGACAAACAGCCCAAAAGCCGTGTATCAGATTGACCCTTCCGCCCTGAAACTGCTTCGTGAATTCGGTAAGCCCGCATGGACCAAAAGACTGAAGGAATACCTGCGCTCCGTCGTAACGCTAAGAAGGCTCTATGCCCGCGAAAGAGAAATGCGACGAATTCCGGCAACGCTCCAGAATGGAAAGGAAATTCGCCTTTCGCCGGGTGCGCACAACGCGCTTGTGAAAAAGATCGTTGACGATTTCTGTCCACTCTTTACGCCAGGATGCCGAATCATATACGTTGGCGATACACACAAGAAATGGGCCTGCTTCGATTCGAGTGCGCTCCTCGATTTGGGTGTCAAGATCGAAGAACACGGCAAGATGCCGGATGTGGTCGTACACTACACAGAAAAGAATTGGCTCGTGTTGATTGAAGCGGTAACCAGCCACGGCCCGGTCAATCCGAAACGTCGGTACGAATTGAAAGAACTCTTCGCCCATTCGACTGCGGGCCTCGTTTACGTAACCGCTTTTATGGATCGCCGAACAATGATGAAACACTTGGACGAAATATCATGGGAAACCGAAGTCTGGATCGCCGACTCCCCCACCCATCTGATTCATTTCAACGGCGAACGATTCCTCGGACCGTACGAGCAAGAAGAATCCTCTGTGCGTCCCATCCAAAGCGCATCCTCGGCGTGATCGAGTGACAAAGAAGCATTGAGGCGCGACGTGTGGGAGGTGGTGGGAAAAGCAGCCACACGAATAAAGGGAGATGAGTCACGAAAGGGGCACGAAATTCACGAAACGGATGGTATTTTATAGTAAACTAAAGCGTGGTTTAGTAAATATAGGTATTATGTCCCCGGATTTCCATCCCAACGCCCGAAGGACGCCGCCCAAATTGTTGACGCGGATCGCCACGGTTGGATGATTTCTTCCGTAGGCGGCCTCGTCAATTTTCAGGGCGCGCTCATAGTGCGCCATAATTCAGAATTGGCGACATCAAGAATCTCATGAGTGTGGGCTACATATACCAAACACTTGGCTCCAAACCTCTTTGCATCTTCGGCCGCCACACGCGTTTTGCCGCTCCCAGTCGGCATTATTACTAGTCCAGTCCTTTGTCCAAGCTTGTGTGAATCGGCAAGGTTCCGTATTGCTTCATATTGGAGCATGTTCAATATCCTTTTCTTCGGAGAGTAGCCACATCGACATCGCCCCATTTTGATCTCGTTGCCATCCCTCGGACATATAAAGCCCTTGGCAAGCAATAGTCTGGCCACATCATTCTTGTCAAATATTGAATAGTCGCAGCCGATTTCCAAAGCAGTATTTATGAACTGCTCTTTTGCTGCGTCCAGGATATTGCCTGTGACAACAAGAATCGCGAATTTCAATCCGGCTATCTTCTTCAATCTGTAGACTTGATGCGATACATCTTTTGGCCTGACGGTTCTGAATGACTTCCCCTTGATAATGAAAGCGGCAATTCCATTTGCATTTTGCGTACTGAGCTTATGGGTGAAGATATCCGCAATCTCTGCCGGCCCGTGGGGCGTTTCGTTGGGGTCGCAAAGGCAACTGTCACCGGTCACTTCAAACCCAGCCAGGGAGGGGCGGTTTAAAACCCGCCA
>CAYVDS010000190.1:1726-9522 GCA_964450145.1 uncultured bacterium | reverse complement strand
GGGAATACAAACCAGACCTAAAGGAAACATTCGGGATGTCTACTCGACTGGACACGGATTTTAGGAAAAAGAAGAAGAGGAAATCGCGACAAGAATTCACGATTCTGACAGTGAGCGGTGCAGATAAACGCAGATTTGGGAGAAGAAGAAGAAAAGACAAATCCACGAAGGAGCACAATAGGGGGGAAGAAGAAGGAAATTGAGCTACTGATTTGCACTGATTTGAATGGATTTTGGGTAGAGACGCACAAACATAATTCGGAGGAAACGAGAATGACGGAACTGATCAACATTCGCAAAGACGAGAATGTATTTCAACTGCTGGTCAATCGGCCGGATGCGTTCAACGCGCTGAACTTCGAGGTGATGGAACTCCTGGTCGAGCATCTCACGAGCGTCGCACTGGATGAAACGGTGCGCGCTGTGGTGATATCCGGGGAGGGGAAGGCTTTTTGTGCAGGCGGCGACCTTAAATGGGCTTTGAGTCAACCGGAAGGAGCCCCCGCGGCTTTCCATAGACTCGCCGGCCGACTGCATCCCGCCATGTTGGAAATCCGGCGGATGCGCAAGCCTGTCATCGCCGCCGTAAACGGAGTGGCGGCGGGCGCCGGATTCTCGCTCGCTCTCGCGTGCGACTTTCGTGTCATGGCGCGGTCTGCTGTGATGAGGCAGGCATACACTTCGGTCGGGCTGTGTATCGACGGCGGCGGCACGTTCACGCTTCCGAGGATTGTCGGTTTGGCTCGCGCGATGGAGATAGCGGCATTTGATGCGCCTATTTCCTCGGAACAGGCCCTGGCGTGGGGACTCGTGACAAAAGTTGTGGACGATGGACAAGCCCTGCAAGAGGCATTGAACATAGCGCGCGGACTGACAAAGGGCTCAGTTCATTCTTTTGGGTGGAGCAAGCAACTTCTCACTGATTCGTTCAATTCGGCGTTTGAAACGCATATTGAACGCGAGCGAGAAGGCTTGTCGTGTTGTGCGGCACATCCGGAGGGTCAGGAAGGCTTGCGGGCGTTTGTGGAAAAGAGAAAGCCGAAATTCCAATCACTGTGATTGCATATCGGGAGTCGCCCCTGTCCAAAACAAAACGCGGATCGGGGAAAAGGAAGGAAAAGAAGAATTCATAGCCACAGATGCATCCCGCGCCGCGCGGGAATGAACACAGCGCAGCGAAGCCGCAACCAAATGAAAAGAAGAAGCATTGGAACCACAGCGGATTTCACTGATTACACGGAGTGGGGAGAAGAAGAAAAAGAAGCATCTTAGCCGCAGACGCACACGGATGGACACAGATTTTAGGAAAAAGGAGAAGAGGAAATCGAGACAAGAATTCACGATTTCTGACAGTGAGTAGTACAGCGCATCGAAGCTACAACCAAACAAAAAAAGGAAAAGCGACGGCGGAGCCACAGATGCACACAGACGGACACTGATTTAGGAAGAAAAGGAAGAAGAATAAGAAGAAGCGTTTGTAACCGCAGATGCACGCAGATGAATGCGGATTTGGGAGAGAAGAGTCTGGACCGCAGAGGCCGCCGAGGGTCGCAGAGGAACGACTTGTAGAGAAATACCGTTCGTGCCCTGATTCTCGGGAGAACGTTTCATAAACCGTGAAGATTTGCGGATAACAGGAGTAGTTCTCCGTGCGCTCCGTGGTTAACTCCTTTCTTTTTGGACATCAATGATTGCCAGCTGAAAGCGAGGTCGAAGATGGAAATCAATACAAACTTGCTCGAAACGTTTAAGAATATGCTTGGGTACTCCGACGAGGAATTAGCCAAGTGGAAGGCTGACCCGCGCAACCTGCGTGTGGCCTCATTGATGCCGGAGTTCGCCAAATATCGAGTGGTTGTTGAGGTTCTCAAATCGCACGGTTGCGTGATGAATCATAAGGTGGGTGACAAGTTCTGCTTTACGGGTAGCGGGGCGCTGCTGTGCAACGAGGGGCCCCCTCACATTTGCGCCGGAGCTCTCGCTCCCGTCCTCCCGTTTGCGCTGCGAGTCCTTGATAAGATCGGCGCAGGACTCGACCCGACGCAATACTCGTTCAATCGTGTTCGGTGCATTGACGTGGGCCTTGATAATGGCGGTTGGGGCGAGATACTTATGGAAGTCAGGGTCGAAAAAACTGATTGATATGTGAGATCAGTCGGGGAGAGGGGGCAGCGGTTTCTTGAAGAGTATAAGAAGCACCATAAGCGATGATGCAATTACGCACAAGTAAGGGAAAAGGAATCCGTATCGGGTATAAAAGGTCAGCCTCTGCAATGGCTGAATCGCGCCCGTCGCGGTTCCCGTGGTACCGATATCAATAGAAATGGTTACCCTCCCTTTGGGATCAATAATTTGAGAGATACCCGAGGTAGTGGCTCGCGCCACAAATCTTCCGTTCTCGACGGCCCTCATTGAAGTCATGGCCGAATGCTGCTTGTGCTGCAGTGTGCTCCAATGAGCGGCGTCGTACGTCGGGACGAAAAGCATTTCGGCGCCGTTTTGGGTCAGTCTTCTCGCGACATAGCTATAGTCCGCGTCATAGCAGATCAGGATTCCGACCTTTCCGAAGTTGGTCTCAAACACAGGGAAACTCTTACCTGCAACTCCGTCGAAGAAGAATTGTATAGGATTTGTTTTATGGTATTTCCCGACGAGTTGGCCTTCAGGCGAGAACAAGAACGCCGTGTTATGGAATTTCAGGAGACTGTCGATCTCCGAGGCCGGATGGCCGCGCTTTTTCATCAAGCGCGCTTTGAACTCACTGCTGTATTCTGACGCTCTCGATTTGCCACCCAAGATCAAATAGCTGTTTCTCTGCCTTGTCAATTCGCCGACATGGCTCAATAGGTCCGGTTCTTCTTCAAGAAACTCGGGCACGGCGTATTCCGGCCACACAATGAACCCAGTGGGATTATTCAATTGTTGCGTCAGACGGGCATAGGTCTGGAAATCGGAGCTTTCGTCCTGTACCAGATCGACGCTGATATTTGGCGCATAGCTCGCGCGCAGTGAATGAACACTGGCGGAAGTCATAATCCCGACGCTCAGCCCGAGAGCAATCAAGGAGATCACGACGAAACTTTTGTTTTTCCGATGCAGGATGAGAGTGGCAATCGCTGAATTCACGAGGACGATCATGAATGAAATGCCATACTGACCCAGAATGCCTGCGAATTGCAGGACCGGCAGGAAGTTGTGCTGCGAGTACCCCAAGTTCATCCACGAGAATTTGAGCCACCATCCCTCGGATTTGAAATATTCTATCGCGACCCATAATGGAGCCGGGGCGTACAAAAAGGCGTATCCGGTTTTTCCCCACCTTGTCAGCACGAACTTAAGGAAATGAGCAAACACCAGCAAGTACAAGCACAAAATGGCAATCAAGAAGATTGCCAAGACTCCCATGATATTGAAGATCCAGTACAAGGTCCCATAGTAGAAGACAGCGCCGAGCAGTCCGCCGAGCAACTGTGCATCGTGGTAGGCAATCCCCCATTTCTTGCTCTTTTCACTCCGGGAATTGGCTAGAGCGCACAAGAAGGGAACCAACGCAAACCAGATCAGAAAATGGAGGTTAAAGGGAGGGAAGGACAGGAGGAGCATGATTCCGGAAAGAATGGTCAGCAAGTGAGAATTCAACATTCGCGTTTGAAGTATTTTCGATTCTGCGGGGTTAGTCCCTCGTTCCAATTGTTCCTCAATCATATCCCTGTTTTGAGTTCGGTGAAGGCTGAGTAAATTTTATGTCCTTTTTCGTTGTGTTGTCAAGAACTTTGCGATCCGATATTGTTGGCATCCCAGAGCGCTTTGCACCCATTCCTTGCATGGGATATAATGACAGCAATTGTTGGGTGGCTGTGATCAAGGCATCGGCGATTCTCTCAGTTTTTCTTGGAGGGACAATGAAGAAGCTTTTGCTTGTTCCAAACCTGTGTATCGGGTGCAGAATGTGCGAACTCATGTGTTCGCTGAAACATCATGGCGTATTTAATCCCGCTTTGGCTCGGATACGGGTGGAATATGATGCGGATGAGAACTGCTTTAACCCAGTGATTTGCGAGCAGTGTGGGAATGCGGCATGCCTTGATGCCTGTCCCTCTGAAGCGATGAGCCGCGACCCGCAAACGGGCGCAATTGTGATCGATCAGGAGAAATGCACGTCGTGTCTCGCGTGCGTTGAGGAGTGTCCGAACCATGCAATCAACGTCGGACCCGATGGCGCTGTTCTCAAGTGCGACTTGTGTGACGGCGAACCCATTTGCGTTCAGTTCTGCTCGAAACGGCCGGAGATGAGCAGTCCGCTAATGGCGAATCCGGAAGGGGCGACGGCGCTGACAATAAATGATGAATGATGAGTGATGAATGATGAATAAATACGCAGCACGCAATACATTTCGCCTCTCCTAGGGAGAGACCCCCACATGGGGGTTAATTGTGAATGAATATGTTAGTAGCATTTTGGAAAAATCCCCCCTTCCCCCCCTTTGTCAAAGGGGGGATTAAAGAAGAGGAGAAAGAGAGAAGAAAGATGTATTCCCGCCCCCCCCCGATCAGGTCGAGGGCATGCCTCGCGGGAATGATAAGAGGAAGGTAGTTTCTTAGGAGCGATTTATGCATGGATATGGTGATATTGTAAGAATCGATCTAACAACCGGCGCGGTAAAGCGTGAGCCCGTGCCGCTGAAACTCGCGAAAATGTTCGTTGGAGGCATGGGGATCAACGATTGGCTTCTCTGGAACCATTTCTTGAGCATTGACCCGCACATTGACCCCTTGAGCGCGGACAATGCATTGATTGCCGGCTTAGGCCCGCTCGGGGGGACCGGCTTTGGGCTTGGCAGCAAAATGAAGTTCACCTACAAATCGCCGGTCACAGGTTTTTTTGGTGACAGTACGTGCGGCGGCAACTTTAGCTCGCATATGCGATGGTCGGGCGTCGATCACCTCGTGATTACCGGAATAGCGAAGAAACCGGTGTACCTCTTCATACATGATTCCGAGATCGAAATTCGGGATGCTTCACATCTGTGGGGGATGGGCACGCACGATACAATTAGGAAGCTGCGCTCTGGTGAGGTCCCTTCGCGCGCAGGCGTCGTCTGCATCGGACCGGCGGGAGAGAATGGGGTCCGTTACGCCTGCACTGTCGCTAGTGAAGAGCGGGCGGCCGGGCGCACCGGCTCGGGTTGCGTGGCCGGAAGCAAGAACCTGAAGGCCATAGCCGCCTTTGGGACCAGAGGCATCTCCGTTCACGACCCTGCGGCTGCCCTCGAGGCGGCGAGAAGAATCTTTGAGGCGATAGACGCCGACCCGCTCATCTCCGTGTTCAAGAAAAGCGGCACATTTAATATGGTGGATTTCTATGACGCCATTGGCGGCAATGCATATCGCAATAATCAATTCTCGAAAGTGCCGGACGAGAAAGTGCAACTGATGTCGCCCAACTGGTATACGGACAACATGAAGCTGCGCGACCTCGCCTGCTCGCCTGGCTGCACGTTCGGGTGCGATTCTTCTTGCCGAATCAAGGGCAACGAAACCGAACTTGCGAAGCGGCTTGCCGGTCCGCCCGGCGGTAGCCCTGAGTACCTTAGCATCGCGTCGTTCGGCATGGGCTGCGACATTCCCGATCTGACCGCAGTCACCCATTTCCACCGTCGATGCAACGAATACGGGATGGACTTCACGGAGGTTGGCGGAATTGTTCCGCTGCTGATGGAGTTGTGGCAGCGCGGTATCCTTACCGAAGAGCATACACGTGAATGGTTCGGTGAGCCGGTCTCCCTCGATTGGGGCAACTTCGACGCGGTTGAAAGAGTCATAAAGGCAATTGCGTTTCAGGAGAATGAGCTCGGCCGGATTTGTTGTCAGAACACGGAGAAGATAGCCGAGGCCTTGGAGAAGATTACCGACAGACCCGTCACGCCTTACATGGTTTGCGGAAAGGGCGGGAACGCTTTTCACGAAGAGGTGCGCTCATTCCCGATATGGGCGGTCAACGCTGCGGTGGCATCGAGAGGATGCGACCATCTGAAAGGACTCAACATCATCGACAAGGGATTCCGGCAAGACATCTCGATGAAATGGTTGGGGAAGCCGGATGCGGGCGTGGGATACACTCCGGGTCTGAAGGGGGCGGCGGCCGCGCTTGCCGAAAATTATGCGGCGGCGATCAACTGTCTCGGCATCTGTATTTTCCGACCCGCCACGGACCCGTTATGCATGCCGCCGACGCTTTTTGCGAATGCGTACTCTGCCCTGACGGGTCTCTCGATTACCCCCGAGGACTTGCTGCTGGCGGGCGAGCGCGCTTGCAACATCGAAAAGGCATTTAACTCTCGCATAGGCTTGCGGCGAAAGGATGACCGTCTGTGCGGCCGGTGGATGGATGAACCTGTGACATTTGAGTATGGCGCGGGAATGAAAGCGGGCGATTATCTCAGCAAGCTCCTCGACGAATATTATGAACGGCACGGATGGGACAAGCGCACCTCGCTCCAGACGCGGGAGAAGCTTGTGTCGCTCGGACTCACGGATGTGGCCGATGTGCTCGCGAAGGAAAAAGCGATAGTGTGAAGAATAATGATGAATGATGAGTGATGAATGATGAAAGAAAGACAAGGATGAAGGAAGCCGACGATGAGCTAATTGCCATTTTTGTGACCAGCGTGAAGACAGTTAAGCGGCGGTCCATGAAATGAATGACCATTCATCATTCCGCATTCATCATTCATCATTGATTTAGATATGGATAAACCCATAACAATAGCGGTCAGGTTTTTGGGCGCTTTCACTGAGGCGGCCAACTCGAAGGAAGAGACTTTCGAGCTTAAGATACCTGCCGTGGGCGCGCTGATTGAACAGTTAATCGAAATGAAGGGCGAGAGGTTCCGCGTGCTGGCCTTTGACCCAGCCACCGGGAGCCTGCGGGGCGGAACCACTCTCCTCGTGAATGGTCAGAGGCGCGGTTTGCATGATAAATTGGGTGAGGGCGACGAAGTGATTCTGCTAACGCCGGTCGCGGGTGGAAGAACTTAGTCGAGCGGGCCATTCGTAGCAGGACGATATTTTCGCATCACCTCGAGGAAATCCTTGAGTTTTGTGAGTTTGTCCTCGGACAGGCGGAGGAATTTCAGACCTAACGGATATTTCCCAGTCGAAACAGGTGAAGCTGCCGACCAGCGCACCTCGGCCTCGAAATCGATACGCGGGATGTCTTTGCCCAATATCTGCAGTTTGACTGGCGTGCCTTTCTTGAGTCGCATTGGCATCAGCACACCAGCTCCAGCCTCGCTCAGATTCACAACTTCGGCTTGCGGCGCTTTCTCCGGACTTTCACTCGGCAGGACCAGAATAGCTTCGTCAATGAGTTTCCCAATTACCATTCTGGGCCAGCCTCTGCGTTCCACAAAAAATTTCTCTACTTCTTTCATGCGGTTGTTTCTCCAACGAAGCGCGTTATCGGAATATGGTCGCGAATATCACTGCGATCGTGCCCAAGACGATTCCGACGACTGTTCCGCCTATGAATCCAATGAAACCGAGTCGGATGGCGTTCATCAACAATTCGAACGGTGTCTCGCCGAGCATTTGATAAATCCCCAGCCCCGCCCCTCCGAGAGCGCCAAGCGTCGCAAAAGTTTCGAACGTATGCACGAAAGTAGCTTTTCGAGTTCCCCTATCAATCGCCATTTCGATCCCCCCTTTTTGCAGGCTCACACATCGGGGGAATCTTATCACAATGTTTCCGGATTATTCAACAGAGGAAAATAGGGACAGACCCTTTGTTGCGGGTC
>CAYVDS010000190.1:0-1716 GCA_964450145.1 uncultured bacterium | reverse complement strand
AAATGCGAGTTTTGCTCGGAAAAGACGTTGCCCGGAATTATCAGCAAGTTGTTTGCGATCGCTTTTTCGACGAATTTCGCGCCGTCACCGCCGGGGGCCTTTGGGAAAATATAAAACGCGCCTCCCGGTTTCTCGACATCGTAGATTCCCTTCAGGCCTTCATAAATGAGATCACGTTTCGCGCGATATTCGGCAATATGGCGGCTGATATCGAGGTTCAGCGCTGCGACGCCAGCCTTCTGCGCAAACGAAGGCGCGCACACGAAACTGTACTGTTGGAGCATCTTCATCGATTCTATTATTTCACGCGGGCCGGCGGCATAGCCCAGCCTCCAGCCTGTCATCGCCGAAGACTTCGAGAACCCGTTGAGCAGCAGAGTCCTATCATAATATCTGGCAAACGTGTCGGGTGGCTGGTCATAAATGAAATGGTCATAGATATCATCAGTTATTACAAGCAGGTTATGCCGGCGGGCGAATTCTGCGATGCCGCGCAGTTCATCGGACGTGTACACTCTGCCCGTCGGGTTCGCCGGACTGTTGATGACCAGAAACTTGGTCCGCTTCGTTACTCTTTCCTCGAGTTTTTCGGGGCGCAGCGAGAAATCCGGATAAGTGTCAACAAACACGGGTTTCCCGCCAAAAAGGTTAGCGAGATGCTTATACATCACAAAATAGGGGTCGGGCAGAAGCACTTCGTCGCCTTCCTGTACGAGTGCGATGAAGGCGAGCATCAGCCCGCCGGATACCCCGGAAGTTATGAGTGTGTCCTCGAACTCGACCCCATATTGGCTGCGATAGTGTCCTTGTATGGCCTCTCGAAGCTCCGGGATTCCCTGAGTGACCGTGTACCGGTTGAACCCCTCGCGAATGGACTGTATGCCGACTTCTTTGATTTCTTCCGGTATATCAAAGTCAGGTTGACCAATGCTCAGGTTTATGGGGTTGTGGAGTTTAGAGGCAAGATCAAATACCTTTCGAATGCCGGAGGAATCGATAAGTTTCATTCTGTTCGCAAGCATACTTTCACCTGCTCCGATTTCAACTCTGGATTTCAAGAATAGTTTGCAAGAAACGCGCCGGATTATAACAGAACCCTGCTTCCCAAGTCAAAACGGCAAGTGACAAACGGCAAGTGACTGGCGCGCGATACAAGAAAGGCGCTCCACCCTTTTTAGTGAAGCGCCTGTCAGTCACATGAATCAAGAAAAGATACAGTTTTACCTCGTCAGGATTTTCCCTCTTGCTGGACGGGTTTTTCCCCGGCGCCTTCCTCTTTCTTCTCTTCCGTCGGCGCCGCCGAATAGACCGCTTGCTGCCGTCTTATCGCCGCCAGTCGCTCTTCCTCTTCCCGCTCAAGTCGTCTCCTCCTCAGAGCGATGATAATAAGAGCAACGATTATAAGTATGATAATAACGAGTAATGTTTTCCAACCGATTTTCTGTTCACCCTTTGCGGGGACCGGCTTTTCCAGGTAAATTTCTCCGAGCGTCGACGCCGAGCCCTGGATTGCGGAAAGTTTCTGCTCTAAAATCTTTGCCCTTTCTCGCAACGCGTTCGCCTGTTCATCAAGCAGAATCGATTTTCTCCTCAGCGTATCAGCCTGCTCATACAAGTCGTGGGCTGCGTCCCCGAGATTCTTGGCCTCGTTGGAAAGCGCCTCGGCGGAGGTCGCGACGGCGGCGCAGAAGGCGAGCAAGGTTCGGGATTTCATGG
>CAYVDS010000189.1:0-9556 GCA_964450145.1 uncultured bacterium | reverse complement strand
GGCCGCTTCGGCAGGTTCGTCATCTCGCCGCACGCGCGAGCGTTATGGCGATAAAGTCATCCCGTGATCTGAGCTGAGCGTTAAGCCTCGAGCCCGCGCCCGGCCACCAGTTCATCGATTTTCTCGGGGAGCATCCCAAGAAGATCAGGCTTGCTTTTGATGGTTTGGGTCATTGACGCCTAAAGCGTTATTTGGCGGAAACCACATGGACAAAGACCGAGCGCCGGCGCGGGCCGTCAAACTCGCAGAAAAAAATCCCTTGCCAGGTCCCGAGCATAAGACGCGAATCATGTATTGGAATCGAATGCGAGAATCCGATGAGAGCCGACTTTATGTGGCTGTCGGAGTTTCCTTCGCTATGCCGGTAATTCGGATCGTCTCTCGGCGCGAGCCTCGAGAGCGTTCCGAGGATATCCCGGCAAACGCTCGGATCGGCATTTTCGTTGACGGTCACACCCGCCGTCGTGTGCGGCGTGTACACGATGCAGAAACCCTCGCGCGCGCCGGATTCTTTTACTGCTTGTTCGACGGACCGCGTGATGTCTATGAACTCTTCGCGCGATTTGCTGGTGACCGATATTTCCTCAAACATGGAAGCATTTCCTCCTATGAAATACTCAACCAGTATCATTGCGAGGGAGCAACGCGACCGAAGCAATCTCATTGGCAGCGTTAGAGATGCATGCAGAGATTGCTTCTGGCAATGATAAATTGAATGTTTCTTTCACAATTAAGCGCGCCATAGCGTGGTCAGGCTGCTCCTCTACTAAAGCGGCCGACGGGAAAGACGTTACGCCAGCGCGAGCAGCGGATGGTCGCGGAGCACGTTGAGGGCGGCGCGCTCTCCGGCTCGTATGGAACGGTCGGTTTCACTGAAATCGAACATGCGACGGCTCGGAAAATTCGGCTCAATGAGAATCAGCGGATATTCGTAGAAATCGCGAAGCTGGAGATGAAGAATTCGGCGCATCATCAGTCCGTTGCTCTGAAGTATGATGTCAAGTATACCCCGCTGCTGCGGCACTTCATCCGGACGGCTGAGGGCGGGGAGGCCAAGGTTTACGGCGATTATCAGGTCTGCATTGCGCTGGCGGGCAATGTGAACAGGCAGATTTGTCCCGACGCCGCCGTCCACATAGTACGAGTCGCCTATTTTAGATGGCGGGAAAATGCCCGGCAGCGCGCACGACGCGTAAACCGCTTCGTGGACCGGCACGTCGTCGCGGCCTTCGCTCCCCCAGTAAACCTCATCGCCCCGGCTGAGCTCGACCGAGTTGACGAGGAGAGGGGTATAAAGCAGCTTGAAGCTGTCGATAGGTATGATACGCTCGAAGTATTGGTGCAGCCGCTCGCCGCGATAGAGGCTCTGGGCTTTCAGCCCCTTGTTGATAACGTGGAAAAGCCCGAGATCAAGGATATCTTCGCTCCGGAGCGCGAGCGCAAGTCGTTCCATTTCCTCGATTTCCATGCCGCCCGCGGCCAGCGCACAGATGAGGGAGCCCATGCTTGTTCCCACGTACTCGTGGATGGGGATTTTGAGCGAGCGGATAGCCCTCAGCGTGCCTATATGCGCCAACCCGCGCAGGCCGCCGCCGCTCAAGACGAGCGCCACCTTGCCCAACCCTGCCACCTCCGGACATAATGCAAGCGTTTGAACGAGATATTCTTCGGTTTGAACCAAGTATAGCAACCGGCAAAATCAAAAGTCAATCGCCCTTGTTGGCATTATGAGCGCCTGGCCTGCCTTCGGCGGGTTCCTTTGCATAGCAAAAGGCGCGTAAACCAGTATATTCGGGGAAATCCCCCTTGGGCGCTGCCCCATGATTGGCGAGAGATGGGCGGAACTCGAAGCCCGGGCCGCTTCGGGCGGTTCCCTTTCATCTTTCCCCTGTTGGCGGGGTTGCGATTCAGCGGCTTTTTATGGTATATTACATGCTAACTAAAACACAGGCTCCGTGGTCCCGGAGGGACAACCCGTCGGGCTGGTGTCACGCTTTTGGCGTGATTGCCCGCGGGCGCGAGAGCCGAGGATAAACCAAAATCAGGGAGGACCATCAATGGCGATAGTAACGATGAAGCAATTGCTTGAAGCCGGCGTCCATTTCGGGCACCAGGCGCGCAGGTGGAATCCGAAGATGAGGAAGTTCATTTTCGGTGAACGCAATGGCGTGTACATCATCGACCTGCAGAAGACAATCCAGCAGGTGAACGCGGTTTATCATTTCATCCGCGAGACCGTCGAGAACGGTGGGACAGTCCTGTTCGTGGGCACGAAGAGGCAGGCGCAGGAAGTCGTGCGCGAGCAGGTCGCGCGCTGCGGGATGTTCTACGTGACCAACCGCTGGCTCGGCGGCACGTTGACCAACTTCGAGACGATCAAGAAGAGCATTCGCCGCCTCAAGAAAATCGAGAAAATGGAGCAGGACGGCGAGTTTGGCAACATGACCAAGAAGGAAATCTCGAAGCTCATGAAGGAAAAGACCAAACTCGACAAGAACCTGTCCGGCATAAAAGATATGTCGGAACTGCCGTCGGCGGTTTTCATCATCGACACGAAAAAGGAAACCATCGCCGTCGCTGAGGCAAAGAAGCTGGAGATTCCCTCGGTTGGCATCGTTGACACAAATTGTGACCCCGACGACGTTACCTACCCGATACCCGGTAACGACGACGCTATTCGCTCAATAAAGCTGTTCACTACTTTCATCGCCGATGCCGTGCTCGACGCAAAGGCTCGCACCCTCGAGGGACGCGAAGTGCCGGGAACCGAGCTCGGCGCGGGGACGCGCGGAGAAGAAGCAGGCGCATCATCGAATCGCCCGTCAGCGCTTCCTGAAGAGGAAGAAGACGACGTGAACGCCGGATGACGTGCAACGCCTTCCCCGCGGTTTGTGAAGCAACCCCAAGGAAGCACACGCTTTTCTTTAGAGACATACGCCTATTCGGGGACGTGATGCTGTGTCGTATTCCCGAATAAGCGCCATGCGGCATGGTGTCCGCGAATAAGCCCATGTGCGCGCATCTGTCGGCGGCAGAGCAGGAGCGCGCTTTTCTATGAAAACATATCCTGAATGAGATTGGAGAAGGTTTCATGACGATAACTGCTCAAATGGTGAAAGATCTTCGTGAGAAAACAGGCGCCGGAATGATGGACTGCAAGAAGGCGCTCACGGAAAAGGGCGGTGACTTCGATGCGGCCGTCCAGTATCTTCGCGAGAAAGGGATTGCGGATGCTTCCAAGCGCGCGGGCCGCGTCGCGAGCGAGGGCATAATCGGTTCATACGTGCATGCCGGCTCGAAGATCGGCGTGCTCGTCGAGGTCAATTGCGAGACTGATCTCGTTGCGCGCACCGACGAATACAAAGACCTGGCGAAGAACCTGGCGATGCAGATATGTTCAGAGAGCCCCACTTGTGTACGGCGCGAGGAAGTGCCCCCGCAGCTTCTCGAAAAGGAAAGGCAAATTGCCGAGACGCAGGCGCGTCAGACCGGCAAACCGGATAAGGTCATCGAGAAGATTGTCGCGGGCAAGCTCGAGAACTTCTATGCGCGGGCCTGTTTGCTCGAGCAAGAATTCATTCGCGACCGCAACATGACCGTACAGGATTTCATAAACTCCGTGGTTGCGAGTTTAGGTGAGAACATAGTGGTCAGGCGATTCGTCCGGTTCCAGTTGGGCGAGGAATCCTGAGGAAAATATGGCGACGGTCGGAAAGAAGGCGGCTTATCAGCGAGTGCTTCTCAAGCTCAGCGGAGAAGCGATGCAGGGGTCTCAACAGTACGGCATTGACACGAAGGTAATTAAGAGCGTCTCGGAGCAGTTACGCGACGTGGTGGCTGAGATTCCGACGCAGATCGCGATCGTCATCGGCGGCGGAAATATTTTCAGAGGGATTCAGGCTGCCGCCGAAGGCATGGATCGCTCGACGGCGGATTACATGGGAATGCTGGCGACGATCCTGAACGCGCTTGCGCTCCAGGACGGTCTCGAGAAGGCGGGCGTCGTCACGCGCGTGATGTCGGCCATCGAGATGAAAGAGCTGGCCGAGCCCTACATACGGCGCAGGGCTATCAGGCATCTCGAAAAAGGGCGTGTGGTCATCTTCGCGGGCGGCACGGGCAACCCGTACTTCTCGACTGACACGGCTTCCGCTTTGCGCGCGAGCGAGGTCGGCGCCGAAGTCATCCTGAAAGGGACCAAAGTGGACGGCGTTTACAGCGCCGACCCGGCAAAAGACAAGAAAGCGCGCAAGTTCTCGCGACTCGGCTACCTAGATGTGTTGAAGCTTGGCCTGAGAGTGATGGACAATTCGGCGATCACCCTCTGCATGGACAACAACCTTCCCATAATCGTTTTCAATCTCAACAAGTACGGCAATATTCGACGGGTTCTATTGGGTGAGCGCGTAGGAACCGTGATAAAGGGGGAATGAGCGATATGCGTAAGGAGATGCTTTCGGCAGTCAAGGAGAAAATGAACAAGGCACTGGAGCACATCCGCCACGAATTCGGCACGATCAGGACCGGAAGAGCGTCGGTCTCGCTGCTGGACGGCATAGACGTCGAGTATTACGGCTCCTCCGTTCCGTTAAACCAGATAGCGAACATCTCGACGCCCGAGTCGCGTTTGTTGCTCATTACACCTTACGACAAGACCGGACTTGTCAGCATCGAGAAGGCGATACAAAAGTCGGACCTCGGCCTCAACCCGAACAACGACGGCAAAGTCATACGAATTCCCATCCCGGAACTCACCGAGGAACGTCGCAAGAACCTCGTCAAAGTCGTGCGTCGTCTCGCAGAAGACTCGCGGGTGTCGCTCAGGAACGCGCGGCGCGAGGCCAACGAGCAGATCAAGAAGAGTGAGAAGAATGGCGACATATCAGAGGATGACAGCCATCACCTCATCGACGACATTCAAAAGGTCACCGACGAATACATGAAACACGTCGACGAACTCCTCAAGGCAAAAGAAAAAGAGATAATGGAGTTCTGAGTTTTCTCATTCGCAAACTGGCGAATCGGCGTGCAGTCCCGCGAAGACAACCGGCAAATCTATGCGTGAGGAATACAGCTTGTTTCTTGCCACCGAGATAGTTGGGGTTCCTTCCTCCGGGATGCGGGCAAAGGTGTCCTTATCGTGTCCCGCGATGGCGATGCGTATGCGGTGATCTTTCTTAATAAGAGTCGATGTCGGGTGCAGCCCGAATGTAAGCTCGGCAATCTCGCCCGGCACGAGCGGCATGGCATCCTTCTTCTTGAATGAATGATATGGCACGAGCATTTCGTACGGCGGCGGCTCAGAGGATACCTTGCGATGGAGCGCCCGCAACTGTCCCTCGGTCACGTAAGTCACTTTCCCTTGTTCGTCGACATCTTCGAGATAAACGAAGAACGCGCCATCGGTGTGTGTTGAAGTCACGTAAAGCGTGATGACAGGATGACCTGTTATTTCCACGTCTTCTAACAGCGGCGGGCTTGTATGCGTGAGCAGGCGGCGGTCCTGGTCCGCGCGGTCGGCATACACAACGTCGCCACCCATCTGAGTGTGCCAGCGATTAGCCGTGCCGGTAGTCGCCTCGAAATCAACGGTGTAACTGTCCGCGCCTGACTCCCCTGACGGCGCCGTCCGCGAAAGCTCGTTATCGGCGGCGAGGTACCAAGTCATCTCGGCGCTTCCGGTGGGCGGCCACACGTTGGTCGATTTCCATTGCTCCTCGCCCATTGTGTAGTAGATGAGAACTTTTTTCGACATCACGCCATTGTCGATATCTTTCAAATAGTAGTCGAAGAACTTCACGCAATCCAGCCACTGGCGCTCCATACTCGGGTCAGTCGGCGTGTCGGGGGGTAAATAGGGGCTCGCATGGTTGTCGCCGCCGTGGTTCCAGGGACCAATCACGGTTCGTTGCGGATTGCTGTATGTTATGAAGCGCCGGATGGCCGCGTCCGCCATTGTCTCGTCCATCCAACCACCCCAGCTATAGATGCCTGCGTTGGACCTTTCGATGTCTTTCCTATAAGTGTGGGTGCTGAAATCATCAACCGTGATGCCTGAGAGCGTATTCGTGTCGTCGCGAAACGTGGCGGATTTGGCGAGCTGATATACGTCGCCGTTTTGGGCGTGCTCCGCAATCGCCTGTTTGAGGAGGCGCCGCTCTCTGTCGCCGTCGACCGGCTTGACTCCGCGCACGAAGAGGCGGCCAAGCAGGCCAACGTCTTTTGGGACGACATTGCTATCCAATAGTTTCGTGTAATAACCCCAATTCTTCATCATCCAGTCGAACGAAATTCCGCCGGGAAATGCAATGTCGAAATATATGTCGTGATCGGCAAAGCGGGGTACAACTGCCTTGACGGCCGGATGATTGTTCACAGCGAGGAGTTCGGCGGTAGTGCCGGAATACGATGTGCCGATTGCTCCGACTTTTCCGTTTGACCACGGCTGCGCAACGATCCAATCGGCCAAATCAGCGCCGTCCTTCACTTCCTCGCTCGACAACGGATATGGACGTGTTCCGAACGAAGCGCCTGTCCCGCGCACATCAACAAGAATCAACGCATACCCGTGCTCCGTGAAGACACGTTCGAACTCGTCGGGCTTTTGAAACCAACTCATGGGAGGGCGCACATCCGCAGCCCGCCAGTAACACGTCATCTTCATGACAGCCGGAATCTTCGCGCCGGCAGGCAAGTTCTTGGGCAGCAGCACATCGACGGCGATTTTCACGCCGTCGCACATTGTGACATACAACGATTGGGTCGTTATGCCTTTGTACTGTGGCGTCTCGTGGCCTTCATAGACACCGAAGTCCGTGGCTGGTTGCGCGGTGGCATGAACGCGAACGACAGCAAAGATTGTTAAGGAAAGAACAACGAAAAAGACGACGATCGCCGCGAAATATCGTCTCTGACATATGGGCTTGGCTGATTTGCTGAAATGCCTGGTCAATATCATAGATATTCTCCTCAAACAGTTTTGGATTCTAGTACGGCGTTTCCCAAATAACATGGCAAAACTTTAAGGGATGAATGTGATAACAACAGTCATTCTGAGCGAAGCGAAGAATCTCGTTCTCAATTTCAAAGCCCTTGCATCTTAGATTCTTCGCTTCGCTCAGAATGACATTCACATTTTCATTCGTGTAATTCGTTCCAATTCGTGCTATTCGTGTTCCGCCTCTTTTTCTTCTTTTCCCCTTTCGCCTATCTTAGCAGATGCGGATAGTCCTCCTGAATCAGTGGTTTCAGTTCCTGAAGCGACTCGGTGAGCGCATCGACGGCCTTGTTCACTTCCGTCTCGGTCATGGGAGTGGAGATGACGTACATCTGGCGGCCCGCCGGGAAAATGCCGCGGCGAAGCATACACAAATGCAGAAGCATGCGGATGGGACCTTCCTCGAACATTCCCATCACGGTGTCGCGCGCGTTGCTGATAGGCTCGCTTCTGAAATGAATGGCCGCGAGCGACCCGAGTCCTGTGCACTGCCCGCGTATGCCGACTTCCTCGAGGGCGGTGTCGAATCCTTCTCTCAGTCTGCCGCCGAGCTTGTTGATTCGGTCGTAGACGGCGGGTGTCAATTCCGCGAGGGCTGCGATCCCGGCCGCCATCGTCAACGGGTTGCCATTGAACGTCGCCGAGTGCATCAGGAAATTCGGCGTGTCCGGGTCGAAGAGCGCCATGATATCCTTGCGGCCGCCGAACGCGCCCACGGGCAGCCCACCGCCGATGATTTTCCCCATCGCGGTCAGGTCGGGCATTACCCCGAACATTTCCTGGGCGCCGCCGGTCGCAAGCCTGAGTGTGATCACCTCGTCGAAGATCAGCAGGATGTCATTCTCTTTGGTTATGCGCCTGAGCGCCTGCAAGTAGCCGGGTTTCGGAGGAATCATTCCGAGCGAGCCCATCATTGGTTCGACAATCAACGCGCAGAGTTCGTGTTTATGCTTTCTTATCAGCTTTTCGGTGATTTCTGGTTCGTTGAACGGTGTGCAGACGGTGTCGGCGACGGCGCTCAATGCGAGGCCCCTGTCGTATTGCAGAGTGATAGGCTCTTCAAACGGGCCGGCCTCAGTGGGTATCGGCACGAGGCTTATCTCGCCCATATCGTGGTTGCCGTGGTAGCCGCCTTCTATTTTCATGATTTTCTGTTTGCCGGTGAAGGCTCGCGCCGCGCGCGCGGCCATCATTGTGGCCTCGCTGCCGCCGCTGCAATAACGAAGCTGTTCCACCGAGGGCACGCGCTCACAAATCATCTTTGCAAGTTGAAACTGGTTTTCGGTCGGCGCGGCGTAGGCGGTTCCGATCTGCAACTGCCGGTTCACCGCCTCGATTATTTTCGGGTGCGCGTGGCCGTGGATGAGCGACGTGTAATTGTTCAGGAAATCGATATATTCATGACCGTCAACGTCATAGATGCGACACCCCTTTGCGCGGTTCATGTATGCCGGGTACGGCTTATAATACGCCGCCCCGCGCGTGTCGCCTCCGGGCAGGTATTTCTTCGCTTTTTCCGTCAGTTCCCCCGACTTCTTCGTCCAATCGAAATAGGCTTGTTGAAGTGATTCGATAGTGGTTGTCATTGTCTATACCTCCCAAAAACTTGGTTCAGGGTTTATGGTTTGGTTCCGTCCACGTCGCCCTGCGCACTCTGATGCGTCTCTTTCAGGACCTTGCTTATCAATACATCGCGATACTTCTCCGGCTCCTCATATGGGATAAAGTGGCCTGAATTCTCGAACCAGATGAGTTGTTTCCCTCGGGGAGCCTCCAACTGCTGATAATACCGCTCAGTCAGCTCGAACGGCGTATTGTAGTCGTATCTGCCCACGAGAAAATAAACCGGGACTTCAATACGAGGAACTTCTTGAAACAGGTTGGTGTGGTAGCCGGATTTCGACATGTTCTCCCATACGTTCGACGAAAATGCCTGCCCCCTGAAGAAATTGATGCCGTCGAGCAATGAATAGTCCGGCGAGGTCAGCCCTATTCGCGTCAATTGACCCATGCCCACTCCCGTGTGGCTCACGCCGCCAAACCGATCGAGCCATTTGCGCTGCGTCAGCAGTTTATCGTGCGTCGAGTAGGGAGGCGGACCGATCTCCTCCAGTTCTCGAAGCGCTTTCTCGTTTCCTGACGCGCGTGCTTTTCCGACAACGTAGTCGTATGATATGCGCTCTCCCTCATCACCATTCACAACCTGGCCGATGCCCACAAACGCGTAGAAGAGGTCGGGACGGCGCGCCACGGCAAGACTCCCGATTTCAGTTCCCCACGAGTGCCCCAAGACAAGAATCTTGGGGGCGTTGAACCGCTTCGTTAATAGCTCGGTTAGGTCCAACGTATCCGAGACAAACTGCTCGACGTTCATGGACTCGATAGGAATTCCCCGGCTGTAAGACTTCCCCGCGCCTCTCTGATCCCAATGCACCACAGTGAAATGCTTCACGAGTTCGCCGTCGAAATGCCGTGCGAGCGCCATATCCGGCGCGCCCGGCCCGCCATGAAGATGCAGCAAGACCGGATTCGATTTGTCCCACCCGCGAATAAGAATCC
>CAYVDS010000188.1:0-9567 GCA_964450145.1 uncultured bacterium | reverse complement strand
GCGAACATGTAAGCAAAGTTGTGCAGACAGAAGAGGAGCGATTTAACGAGACACTCACACAAGGTCTTGGGCTGCTTGAAGATATAATGGAAAACCTAAGAAAGGCCGGGAGCAAGCAGATAAGCGGCCGCGAATTGTTCAGGTTATATGACACTTATGGTTTTCCTGTCGAACTCACCGAAGAGATTGCAGCGGGATACGGGTTTGAACTGAACAAATCTGAGTTCGAGTCCGAGATGCAGAAGCAGAGAGAGCGCGCCAGGGCAGCTTTCACGGGGTACGAAGCCGCGAACGGCCTCCGGTCCTATTCAGAACTTGCACAAAATCTGCCAGTCAGCAAGTTTGTCGGATACACCGAATTGATGACCAACTCGCGTGTCTTGGGGATACTGAAGAATGGCCTTTCCGTCGACTCAGCGGGAGCCGACGCGGACATCGAGGTAATTCTTGATATCACGCCCTTTTATGCCGCGGCGGGCGGCCAGATCGGCGACAAAGGGACGCTTTCGGCTGAAGGCGTCAGGACCGAGGTATATGACGTGATACAGCCGGTCGAAGGTCTGACCGTCCATAAAGCGCGACTTAAGCAGGGGAAACTGGTCACCGGTCAGATTGTGCGCGCGCAAGTGGAGGAAAGCCTTCGGCGCGATACGGCGGCTCATCACTCAGGCACCCACCTGCTGCAGAGCGCCCTCAGAGAAGTTTTGGGACCGCATGTTTATCAGGCGGGCTCGCTCGTTGGGCCCGACAAGTTCCGGTTCGACTACGCTCACTTTGCCGCGCTCGACCGGCGTCAACTCCAACAGGTGGAAGCGCTTGTCAACCGGCGAATTCGCGAAAACATCCCGGTCGATACAATGATTCTCCCGTTTGACAAGGCGAAGCAAATGGGCGCTATCGCTCTTTTCGGAGAGAAGTACGGCGACGAGGTCCGCGTTGTTAAGATGGGGAGCGTCAGCATGGAATTGTGCGGCGGTACGCACGTGCGGGCAACCGGTGATATCGGCCTGTTTCTGATCGTATCGGAATCGTCAATTGCTGCGGGCATGCGCAGAATAGAGGCGGTTTGCGGAAGCGCAGCATGCCGCAGAGTCAGGGAAGACGAGGACTTGCTCGACGAATTTGCATCGACGCTGAATGCTCCGCGCGGGGAAATGGCAGGGCGCATTCTTCAGTTGCTGGAAGAGAGGAAAAAGCTCGAAAAGGACCTGGCTCGTCTGAAGAGCGCCATTGTTTCCGACAAAGCGGACGACATGCTCGCTGGGGCTGTGGACGTGGACGGCATCAAAGTACTCGCGGTCAGGCTCGACGACCATGACGCAACTTATCTGAGGAAAACAGCGGACTCGTTGAAGGCGAAACTCAAGTCAGGAGTGGTCGTTATCGGAGGTGTGTCCGAAGGAAAGGTGTTGCTCATCGCAGGTGTCACCGCCGATCTTACGAGCAAGGTGCATGCGGGCGATCTGGTGAAAGCAGTTGCCAGAATCGTTGGAGGCGGCGGAGGCGGGCGGGCCGATATGGCGCAGGCGGGCGGGAAGGACCCGTCGAAACTGCAACAGGCGCTCGAGGAGGTCCCCCATTCAATCGAACGCATGGTAAAGAGTGCCTAACAAGGTCGAAGGTCTAAAGTCCAAAGTCTAAAGTGCAAGAGGTGGGGTCAGGCGCTCCTAAGAAACTAGCCGCTTATTCGCGGACACCTTGCCGCAAGGTGTCCCCGAATAAGCTTCCCCATAGTGCAACAGGCAATGGAGTTGAGAGTTTAGGCGGGTGGCCCATGAGTATGCATAAGCGAATACTTGGCGTTGATGTAGGTGATAAGCGAATCGGGCTTGCGGTCAGCGATGAGTTGGGGATAACGGCGCAACCTCTGGGAACCATCGAGCGTACCCAAACCTCAGATGACTTTAAGAAGGTGGTTGAGGCAGCCGAGAATTGCGAAGCCGGCCTTATCGTGTTAGGCTTACCGATGAAGCTTGACGGTAGCTCGAGTCCCCAAACAGAGAAAGTTCAACGTTTTATTCAGAAACTCGGCGGATATACCGCCATACCCATCGATACATGGGACGAACGATTTACCACGGCAACAGCGGAGGCATCCCTTATCGAAGCGAATGTTAGGCGCAAAGCGAGGCGTAAAGTGATCGATTCTGCCGCCGCACAGATAATGCTGCAGCACTACCTCGATTGTCAACGTCGTAAGAATTGAAGACTAGTAGAGCGCTTCCTAAATTGTGTTGCAATGCTCCCCCTTTGCAAAGGGGGGAACGTCGCCGAATCAATGCATGTTATTTGGGAAACACAGTACTAGTTGCGGGACAGTTTCTGAAGATGTCTTTGCGGACACGCCGAAAGCGGAGCACGCGGACCAATGGCTGACCTCGAAGCCAAACAGACCTCTCTGGCGCAACCGGACGGCAATTCGGCGCCGGCCGAATCCCACGAGCGAAAACGGCAGAGAGTTACGGCTGTCGGCTTTTTCCTTTTCTTCATAATCCTTTGGGTGCTGATTCACTGGTTGAACTGCGCGCTCACGCGAAAACCATCGACTGACAGCAGTAAGCATCGGCCTGTGCTGGTAGATATCCCGCATGGGTCAAGCGCGTCGGATATTGCGAATCTGTTGGCGGCGGAGAAGGTCATTTCCAGCCCGGCGCTTTTTGAATTTGTCTCTGTTGGCAGAGGCTCGTTCCGCAGTCTCAAGGCAGGTGAATATCGGTTTGACACCTCGATGTCGATGGTGGAAGTCCTGAAGCGGGTGGAGCAAGGCCATATGACCCTCCATCGCTTTACCGTTCCGGAGGGATACACGCTAAAAGAAATAGCCAGAGCATTGGGCAATCGTGACCTTGCGGACGAGGCCGAGTTTATTGAACTGGCGAATGATCCCGAATTCTGTGTGGAGCTGGGGTTTGACACGACGGGTCTCGAGGGGTTCCTTTTCCCCGACACGTACAGGATTCCTATAGGGCTTCCCACCCGAAGGGTAATCCGAATGATGGTGGACCGATTCTGGGACATATGTTCAAATGAGTTCAAGGACGATGCCCTCGCAGGCGGCCCGACCGTCAAGGACGTTGTGACCATAGCCTCAATCATCGAGAAAGAAGCGCTCTACGAAGAAGAGCACGCTCTGATTGCGAGCGTGATATACAACCGGCTGCACCGCAATATGCCGCTGCAGTGCGACGTGACCATCCGTTATCCGCTCGACAACTATGGCATCGACCTGACCCAGGCCGACCTTCATATGGATTCCCCTTACAATTCTTACCAACTCACGGGCTTGCCGCCGACTCCGATATGCAGTCCCGGCCTGCCTGCGATCAAAGCGGCGCTCAAACCGGCCGACACTGACTATCTTTACTTCGTTTCCATGAACAACGGCAGGCACAAGTTCTCCGTGTCTCTCAGAGAGCACAACGAAGCCGTCTACAAATATCAGGTACTAAATGTGCGCGGATAAGAGCGCGGACAAAAGAAGGAACGTTCGCGCGGAGCTTGTCGCGCCAGCCGGGAACTTCCAAAAGCTCAAAGTGGCCGTCGCGTTCGGCGCGGACGCCGTCTATCTTTCGGGCACGGAACTGAGCCTGCGCGCGCAATCCGAGAACTTCACCCCTGAGCAGATGGCCGAGGCCATCGCCTATGCTCACGAAAAAGCCGCGCGCGTATTCGTTCTGCTCAACGTATTAGCCCACAACGAGCATCTCGAGCAGATGCGAAAGCAAGTAAGTTCTATCTCGGCGCTTAGGCCCGACGCTTTTGTGGTTTCGGACATCGGCGCATTCGAAATAGCGCGCGAGACAGCACCGGGAATCCCGGTGCATGTAAGCACTCAAGCGAATGTAACCAACTGGCGCGCTGCGAGGTTCTGGGAGCGATTGGGCGCTTCGCGAATCATTTTGGCGCGTGAGCTCACCCTCAAGGAAATCGAAGAGATAGATTCCCGTCTCGATATCGAGGTCGAGATTTTCGTGCATGGCGCGATGTGTATGGCTTACTCGGGACGGTGTTTCATGAGCAAGCACTTTGTCGGCCGCGACGCCAACCTTGGTGATTGCGCTCAACCGTGCCGGTGGGCGTATCACGTCGTCGAGGAAACAAGGCCGCGTGAAGCGCTCGAGGTTGAAGCAAGCCGGCGGGGTACTCTCATCTTCAGTTCGAGAGACCTCTGCATGATCGACCATATACCTGAGATAGTTGCCAGCGGAGTCAGCGGCCTCAAGATCGAGGGACGAATGAAGACCGCATATTACGCCGGGATAACCACCCGCGCGTATCGGCGCGCCCTCGATTCGTACTACTCCTCCCCAGCCGAATACAAAGCGGATCCCGCGCTTGTCGAGGAGCTTCGCAAGACCAGCAATCGTGACTTCACAACCGGCTTCTATCTCGGAGAAATGCAGGCGGGCCTGATACCCGCCGGCAGCGCGCATCGAACGAGCACCCACGCCTTTCTCGGGCTGGTCACAGGGATTGAGGCAAAAGCAGCGAGAGTGGAAGTACGCAGCCGAATCAACAAAGGCGAGGTCATCGAATGCGTGCAGCCGAACGGGCGCGATTTCGAGTTTGAGGTGGACTCTCTTGTGGATGATACGGGCCAGCGGCTCGAAGCGGCTTTGCCCAATCGGATAGTCTTCTTGCCCGGATTGAAGGCGGAGCCCTTCTCACTCCTTAGAAAGTAGGTTCACGGTTTACAGTAATTCTTGCGCATGCCGCAGAGGAGTTCTCATTTGTCATTCCCGCGAAGCATGCCCTCGACCTGATCGGAGGGCGGGAATCCATTTCTTCTTCTTTAATTCCCCCCTTTACAAAAAGGGGATAGGGAGACTGTCCCGTAACTGGCGAATGGGGATGGGATTCCGTGGGTGCGAATTTATTCGCACGCTTTTTCAAACCATCTTTGACACAATTGGCCGAATGAATTCGGCCCCACATAATTACTGGACAGCTTCTTAGGGTGGGCTTTCTTTGATCCCCTCCGCCTATTACATTTTTTCCAGGCATCCCTTTATGGCGCGGATTATATCGCCTGAGTCTTCCAGACCCACTGACAGCCTTATGCCGCTCCGCTTGAGGCCGATAGCTTCCTTTTCCTCCTCCGACATCAGCAGATGCGTCATATTGTATGGGTTCTCCATGAGCGTCGAGGTGTGGCCGAGGCTTACCGCAAGCGAAAGACAATAGGCCTTGTCGCCAACGTGGCCGGTGAACTTTTCAACCACGCGGTCGTCATCCGTGTCGAGCTCGAAGTACAGCATCGAGCCCGGAGCGAAATCGCCTTTGAAATCGCGCATTTGCCTCTTGGCGATTGCGTGCTGCGGATGCGATTCGAGACCGGGATAATTCACCTTTCGGATTTTCGGATGGTCTTCGAGAAAACGCGCCACTTCCAAAGCGGTTGCCTGCATCGCTTTCATGCGCACGGACAGCGTCGGCAACCCGAACGTTACGATGTTCCATGCGGCCTTCGGAGAGAGCACCCCGCCGGTTTCCTCGCGGTACATGACGAGGCCTGCACGGGTATCCTTTCGACCGACAACTGCGCCCGCGAGGTCCACGCCGAATCCACCCATTGCCTTTGTCAGACTGCAAACCACCACATCGGCCCCATGCTCGATAGGCCGTTGACAGAAGGGAGTGGGGAATGTATTGTCAACAATAAGTTGTATGCCGGATTGTGTAGTCTTTTTTTCAGCTTCGGTGACGATCCTGCGCGCGGCGGCAATGTCAACAAGGTTAATCAGCGGATTGACCGGCGTCTCGAGATAGACGATTCGCGTTCTCTCATTGATTGCATGGGCCAACGCCTGCTCGTCGTTGAAATCGAGTGAGACCGTTTTTACGCCGAATTTCGGCAGCCATCTTGTCATCAGGCTGTGAGTATTTCCGTAGAGCACTTGATGGTAGAGGACTTCGTCACCGGCCGAAAGGTTCGTGATAAGCGCCGCAGTTATCGCAGCCATCCCGCTGCCGAACGCAAGGGCCGTCTCGCCGCCTTCGGCCAGGGCCACTTTGTGTTCGAGGAGAGACCATGTTGGGTCATCGAAGCGGGCATAAATGTAGAACGGCAATTTGCTCAGGTCCTCCAGTTCCATCAGGAATTCCATCGGCCTCTTGCCGCCGAAGACCGATGTGTCCATGCCGTAGGTGACAGATGAGGAGATCGGCGGAGTCAGCGCGTGGCTGTAATCGAGTTCCGCCTGTTTCCAGTCGCCGTGCACAAGGCGGCTCTGTTTCGTGTACGCTTGGGCATGCTCAGCTTTATCGGACATGTCGGCTCCTTTCTTCGAACGATCATCTCTACACCGCTTGTTGCCTTAGGATTGTCATTCTGAGGAGCGAAGGGTCGCACCGAAGCGACGAAGAATCTCTTATCCTCTGAAGGTTTTGCCATTGCAAACAGAGATTCTTCGCTTCGCTCAGAATGACACGCGCTTATTCTTTTTGTCGTTCCTAAATTGGCAGTGTCGAGGGCATTTCCGAGAGCCCTTCGTATTTGTAGAACTCCTCGATGGAGCGCGCTGCGACTTCGTCGATAAACTTTTGCATCTTCGCTTCAAGGTCAGGACTCAGCTTGTTGGACTGATGGCTCGCTAGTATTTTGCCCACCTGATCGGCGCAACGGTCAATCATTGTCTTCGAGCCCGCGGAGGCCCATGCGTCTCGCACGTCGTGGTCAATCAACTTTGACAAGAAAAGCTCTGAGCGGAAATGCTCGGCAGTGTGCATCTGGTCCATATAGTTCTCTGACCAGCCGAGATTGCTTATCAGGTCGACGGCAAGAGTCGCATCGTCTACTTCGATCCCGCGCTCGAGCCGCTTCAACATACCTGCGAGTTCGTTGTCGAGCACCATCAATTCATGCGAGCCGGCGACAGTCCGCTCAAGGGTGCCCAGACACGTGATGTAGTTTATGCCCGCCATGTATGGAAGATAGAGATTCATCATGCGCTCGAATCCGCACTGGATATCGAGGACTTTCGAGTCGGTCGTCCCTGCGACTCCTCGCGAGGGGATATCGTAGAAACGCGCAATCTGAGCGCCCGCGGCTGAGAGGAGGCCGGTCTCGAACGATCCCAGGGCGACGTTTCCCGTTCGCATATCGGCGACCGTCGAGCACGTCCCCCAAAAGACAGGCGCGCCGGGGTTGATTATCTGCGAGAGCGTGATGTGCGCGAGCACCTCGGCATTGTGCTGGACGAGCAGGCCAGCCAGGGTCACCGGCGCAGTCGTGCCCGCCATTGCCTCCGGCGCCATGATGACCGGCTGATTATGTTCGGCAAAGACCTTCATGCCGTGGCCCTGCGCAGTGTCGATTTTGAGAGGGCTCACAATACTGCAGATGCCGACGAGACGCGGTCTCTTCATGAGTTCGCCGATTCCGCCAAGCGCCATCGCGGTCATGTCGACCGTGTCCTTTGAGGCAAGGTATCCGAGGGTGCCCGTCCCGAACGGTTTTCTGGCCTCGCGCGCCCAGATGCGGACCGCCTCGACATGGATGGTCGTCATCGGGATGTCATTCGGCCAGATATCCATCTGGTCGTTTGTCAGGTTATCAAGGTCGTCAATGAGGATGATATGTTTGCGGACGTCCTCGAGAGTTGCGGGCGTGAAGTTCCCTTTGCTGTCGAGCATGTTCGTGGGAGTGCCGAGTCCGCAGAAAAGGGAGGCTTTTTTGTCGACCTTGACCTTGAATTTGGGATCGTGCCCGTAAATCATGAAGCTGCTCGGCGCCTGTTCGACGGCCCACATGACGATTTCCTCGGGAATACGGACTACCTGCTCGGAATCATCGACGATGGCGCCGCGTTTCTTGAACAAGTCGCGCAGGTCATCGGCCTCGACCTTGACGCCTTTCTTCATGAGAACGGTTATGGAACCTTGATGAATCTTCCGGATTTCGTCCTTGCTGAGAACGCCCACTCTCTTCAGCTTCATCGCAATTCGCCCCTTCCTGGATTATGGGTTACAGGTTTCAGGTTTCAAGTTTCAGGTCGAACGATAAGAGCCGACGTGCATTATACAGGACGCTGTGCGATTTTTCTAACACTTTCTTGATTCCTTCTTTGTGCCCTCTGCGCCTCGGGCCTGCGGCCCTCTGCGGTGAAAAAACTGGCGCACTATGCTATTATTAGGCGATTTGCACCAGCCATCTCGGAACATAAAGCGTGGTATGTCCGGAGGGGGTTTTGCGTATGAGAAGCCATGAAGGTCGCAACAATCGTCGAGATGTCCAGCATTCTGCTTCCGCTCGTCTTTCCCCGTGTTCCCCGTGGTTAAACCGCCTTTTGCGTGTATTGGTGGTCTTTGCTCTTTGCTTCAGTTTCGGTCGCATTGCAATAGGTGAAACACTCGACCTTAGCGGGATCGTATTCGAGGACGCGAATTCCAATGGCGCCCATGACGCGGGCGAGAAACTGCTCTTCGGCGTCGTGGTATCCGACGGCAAAGACATTGCGGCGACTGACGAGCGCGGCGCATATCGGCTGCGCACTGAAACCGGGACAATAGTTTTTGTGTCCGTCCCGGGGACGCATCATGCGCAGAACAACAAATTTTATCGAGACACCGGCGCTCTCACAAAGGGAGAAAACAAAGTCAATTTCCCGCTCGTTCGGAATTCCGACACGGCCGACAATGGAAGGTTCACCTTTGTGTTCGTGACCGATACGCATTCATCGCCGCTCCGGAACGCGCCCGAGGGAATACGGAAAGCCTATGGCCAGGTCGCGGAACTGAATCCCGCATTTGTGGTACACGGCGGGGACGTAATATTGGACGCTCTTAAGCTGAACGACGAGGGAAAAGTCGCCGTTCAGTACGACCTTTACACGAAACAACTCGCGCCGATAATCAAAAAGCCGTTCTACCATACCCTGGGCAACCACGACGTGTTCGGCTGGGTGGGACTTCCGAACCCGAAACCCGCGCCCGAGCTTTACGGGAAGAAAGGGTACGAGAAATATCTCGGCCCCACGTATTATTCGTTCAACTATAAGCACTGCCATTTCGTAGTGCTCGATAGCATTGGGAGAACGAATGACCGGGCCGAAGGCAGCACATACTACGGTTTCGTTGACCCGGCGCAACTTGAGTGGCTGAGGAAAGATCTGTCAAAGGTAAGTACTTCAACGCCCATAGTGATTGTCACCCACATCCCTACAATTAATGCGCTTGGCAGCCTGTACGGCCTCAAAAGCGAGGTTGTCACGACTCCGTCCGGAGACCCAGCCCCGAAGCACCAGGTGCAAAACTTCGCACAACTGCTCGGCGAGACTCTGAAGGGATACAACTTCAAGCTCGCGCTGGCCGGCCACTACCACACGTACGAGGAGATTCATTGGCATGACAACCAGCACGATGCGCTGTTTGTGGTCGGCGGTTCGATTTGCGGAGAATGGTGGAAGGGCGACCGCACTGTAGGCGCAGCCAGTTGGCCCGAGGGATTCACGGTCGTCAAGGTGAACGGACAAGAGTTCAAGCCGAGCTACGCGCCGTACGGCTGGAAAGGAACCGAGGAGGAGTAAGAAAAGACGAAACAACCGACCTTCACCACAAAGGCACGAA
>CAYVDS010000187.1:0-9600 GCA_964450145.1 uncultured bacterium | reverse complement strand
CGGCCATTTTCTGCCTTGATAACTGAACGCCGTGGATTGCATTTGTCAGCGGATTCCAGAGAGCGGCGGCTTCGAGTGACAGTTCATCGGGCAGCGGATAGAGGTGATCGGCCGTGCAGGTCACATACTCGGCGTACTCTCCGTTACTGGTCCAGAGTTTGCTTGTGCACATTTGAGGCAGACCGTTCTGGCAGTGCCAGCACTTGTCGCAGCGCCGCGTGCGACGGACGATGACGCGGTCGCCTTCGCGCCAGCCTTCGACATGTTTGCCGACTCCGGCGATGATTCCGGTTCCCTCGTGTCCCATCATCATGTCGCCCGGCTCTTCCATGCCGTACTGCACCTGATGTATGTCTGAGCCGCAGACGCCGCAGTAGACTATCTTGACGAGAACCTCATTGTTGTTCGGCTTGGGGGTCGGGATTTCGCGTATTTCCATCACGCCGGTGTCGACATAGACTGCAATTTTCATGGATTGTTCCTCTCAGGCGAGGGGTCAGGTCTACACAATTGACATTTATTGATGTCAATTGTGTAGACCTGACCCCTCGCTCAAATCACTCTGATACAGAACACGGGGCACTCCTCGGCGCAATAGCCGCACAGGATACATTTGGATTCGTCGACGGTCGCTTTCTCGTCAACAAGGGTAAGCGCACCCTGCTCGCAATTCTCGACGCAAGAGCCACACCCCTGGCAAATATGCTGATAGATTTTGAGCTTCTTGGAGACTTGCCTCGCTTTCTCGAATATCTCGGCGGGCACAGGCTGGTCGTTGAATATGCACACGTTCATCTCCACCTCAGCCGTCGTCTTCATGCCGACAGCAAGGGAGTGGACCGATCCCAGGCCTCTGACAAAGTTCAAAGAATCGGCGACTTCGTTGAACAGATGTCCACCAGCGAGAGGCTTCATCGCGTAGACGGCCTTGCCCATCGCGTTCAGCTCGCGCAGCAGGGGAAGGAGTTCCTCCAGCGTGCCATCATTGATCCCGAGCCCCTTGCGGTTGATACACGGAAGGACGATTTCGATGTCTGAGTGTTTCAGGGCGGGTTTGAGGCCTTCGATTGTGTGGGTAGAGAGACCTAGCGACCGAACTACGCCTTTGTCTTTGTATTCGAGTAAGCATTTAAGCGCATCCGCGCGTTCGCGATAATCCTCCTCCGATCGGATCAAATGAAAGAGAATGGCGTCAAGACGGCTCACTCCCATGCCCGCGAGCGCTTCTTCAACCGCTGTCTTCATATCGTCGTATGTCTGCGCGCGGGATTTTGTTGCAATGACAAGTTTCTGTTCTCGCCCCTTTATGGCGAGAGAAACGTGCTCGTAGGTGCGGTAGGCCTGCGCCGTGTCCAAAAAGTTAACGCCGAGGTCAAGAGCGCGAGCGATGGCCAGACTCCCTTCAGTCGGCGAAAGGCCAGCCTGAAGCCAACTCATTGTTAAAGTCCCAAAACACAGTTCGGTAACTTCGAGCCCGGTGGCGCCCAACTTTATCCGTTTCATGCTGCCCCCCTTGCTTATCCGGTAAAACCGGCGAGAACGAGAACTAGCCTATCCCAGATTCTTCGGGGTTGTCAACACGCTTTCGAGACAGGGAGACCGTCCGGAAGGGGAATTATATCTTGAGGTGAATTTTGTTGCTTGTCTTCCTTGACAGATGCGGAATCATAGCATAGAATTATAGCGTTCTAACAGGGCGGTTCCAGAATCATGAACTTCACTGAGTTTAACGACAATGTCGAGCAGTTGCAGCGTCGAATAGACGGACTGTTGACTCGGATCGGACAGACTCCGGCGCATGATGAGGCCGCGTCCGACGTTCTTCGGGAAATAGGTTCGGCGGTCAGAGAATTGCGGGTTGTCATCGAGAAGTTGCGCAAGCGGAACGACGAGAGCACCCTCGAGAAGTTTCTTGCCACCGAGCATGTCCTGATCGCTTACATGGATAAAGATTTCACCTTTATCCGGGTGAACCAAGCCTATGCGGCCGCCGACGAGCGTCCTCCCGAGTTCTACGAAGGCAAGGGGCACTTCGAGCTTTTCCCGAATAAGGGAAACGAGGCTATTTTTCGACGGGTCGTCGAAACAGGGGAGCCTTACTCCGCGTACGCGAAGCCGTTCGAGTATACGGCACACCCCGAACGTGGAATCACTTATTGGGACTGGATACTTCTCCCAATAAATTCGGCAGACGGAGAGGTTGAAGGCCTACTCCTCTGCCTGGTGGACGTCACTGACCGGGTGCGCGCTGAGGAAAAACTCAAGGAATACAGCGATCATCTTGAAGAATTAGTGGAGGCGCGCACCGCCGAGTTAACAGCGGCAAATCAGCAGCTTCGAGCGCAAGTGGCGGAGCGCACACAAGCGGAAGAAGCCCTCCAGGACGCTCTCGCGGAAGCGCGCCGAAATGCCGCTGAAACCTCCGCGCTGTTGGAGAGCTCGCGCTATGTTCTGGCGCATCATGATTTTGAAGACGCCGCGCGAGCTATCTTCCATTCATGCAAGAGCCTGATTGGCGCCGCCGCCGGGTATGTCGCGCTGTTGAGTAAGGATGAGAGACAGAATGAAGTGGTCTACCTTGACACGGGGGGGTTCCCGTGCTCGGTTGACCCGAGCATCCCCATGCCGATCCGCGGCCTGCGGGCCGCCGCATATCGTTCGGGGAAGGTGGTCTACGACAACAAGTTTTCTGAGTCGAAATGGGCCGGCTTTCTTCCCGGCGGTCACACCCAATTGGACAATGTGCTGTTTGCGCCGTTGATCATAGCCGGCAGCCCAGTGGGGCTAATCGGCCTTGGCAATAAGCCCGGAGGTTTCACCGACAGAGACGCGCATCTGATGGCCGCATTTGCCGATCATGCCTCCATAGCGTTTCGAAACAGTCGATACCTCGATGCGATTAAGAAATCGGAGGATCGCTATCGGCATCTTTCCGAAAGACTTGAGGAAACGGTCAGAAAGAAGGTGGCGGAACTCAAGCAGGCCGAAACTCTTGCGAGTATAGGCCGTATGGTATCAACCGTGGCTCATGAAGTAAGAAACCCTCTTCAGAACATACAGATGGGTATGGATGCGATTCGTGAGGAAATAGGTGAGGATAAAGGCGTGCTCGAGATTCTGGATGAGATCGGCCACGGCGTGAATTCCTTGAACCGGATCGTGAAGGAACTTCTCGACTATTCCAAACCGCTCACGTTGGAACATTCTCCGTGTTCTGTCCGCGAAATCGTAAGTCACGCCTTGAGCTCACTGACAAACAGGCTCGATAACATAAGCACGCATGTCGACTTGCAAGACGAAAGAAGAGAAATAACGGTGGACCCTGAGAAAACTTGCAGGGTTCTCCTGAATCTCATGTCTAATGCGGTGGAAGCCATGCCCGGCGGTGGCGAACTCGAAATACGGTCCCGCTTCCGCGACGACGGAGGAACCGCCTCGCTCACTCTCACTATTTCCGACAATGGCTGCGGAATCGTGGAAGAGCACATGCCGCATGTATTTGAGCCGTTCTTCACCACCAAAGCCTCAGGCACCGGCCTCGGTATTCCCATTTGCAAGAAAATCGTGGAGGCGCACGGCGGCAACCTCAGAATCGAGAGCAGGCCCAGCAAGGGAACCACTGTCGAAATCACTCTCCCTTTGAGCGGATCAAAATAATTTGATTTTTCTTGTCTTTTTCACTTGACAGCCCCCGCTGCTCGCGGTAAAATTCATGTAGGGATTAGGGAAAAGGGTGTAGCACATTAAAATCCGTCCACAGTAGTAATACAAGTTCCATCTTTTGACCGCATCCATGGCTTTGTCCCCACTTCTCGGTTCCCCAAAACGAAATTGACAGAGAGCAGTCCCCTTCATTTGTGAGGTCGGTATGGCCAACACATGGAAACTCGAAGCCATGTTTGCACAGGAGACAGAGGGCGCCCCTTCCGAGCTAACAAGGGTCAACGAGCAGCTTCAGCGAGAGATTGCCGAGCGCAAACAGATCGAGAAAGCGCTCCGAGAAGAGAGGGATCGGGCGAAAAAGTACCTCGATATCGCCGAGGTGATTCTCATCTGCATCGACCACAATCAGAAGGTCGCCATGATCAACAGGAGGGGCTGCGAGGTCTTAGGGTTCGAGGAACAGGAGATTATCGGCAAGAATTGGTTCGACAGCTTCATTCCGGAAAAGATCAGGGAAAGTTTGAGGTCCGTTTTTGAAAATTTCGTTAGGGACAAGGTCAAGCACAATGAATTTGATTTTGAGAACCCTGTTCTGACGAGGAATGGAGAGGAAAGGACGATTGAGTGGCACAATGCCGCTGTGATCGACGAGGCAGGGAATACCACCGGAACTCTCAGTTCGGGGCTTGATGTTACCGAGCGGAAGCAGGCTGAAGAGGCTCTGCGCGAGAGCGAGGAAAGGTACAGGGGGCTCTTTGAGAACTCCGTCACGGGTATCTTCACGGTTAATTTAGAGGGAAACTACACAACGTGCAATCCTGCGGCCTTGAAAACGCTCGGCTATCCTGTCGAAGAGGTGATCGGTCAAAACTATCGTAAGCATGTGGCGCCGGAAGCATGGGAGATGGTGTCGAACGAGTACAATCGCCTATTTCAAACGGGCATCCCGGTTCACGGTCTGCGGTACGACATTATGACGAAAACTGGTAAGCGCAGAACCATCGAGGCTAATGTCTGTCTGGTTCGGAAAGGTCCGCATATCGTTGGTTTTCAAGGGACAGCGATCGATATTACCGAACGAGAGCGTGTCGAGGCGGCGCTGCGAGAATCGGAGGGCCGTTACCGGCGTCTGTGCGAAAGCCTCGAGGAAACAGTCGGGAGAAAAGTGACTGAACCGGAGCAGGCGGAGCAGATGGCGGCCATAGGCAAAGTAGTCGCGGTGGTCGCGCACGAATTGAGGAAGCCTCTGCAGAATATCGGCCTCGGCTGCGATACGCTACGCCACGAGCTATGGGCGGATGAAGGTAAACTTGAGATTCTCACGGAGATCGAGTCGGGGGTGATCTCTCTCAACAATATCGTCAAGGACCTTTTGCACTATTCGAAGGCCATCAGTTTGGAATACTCGTTGTGCTCGGTTCGCGACATGGTATCGAAAGCGTTGAACTCGTCGGCGACGAAGCTCGGTGGTATATCGGTTCACACTGAACTGGAGCAAGAGGATAGGCCGGTGCTCATCGACATCGAGAAGATGACGAGGGTCCTTGTAAACATCATATCGAACGCCGTGGAAGCGATGCCGAACGGCGGAGATATCACGATACACTCGCGGTTCTCCGGGGGCTGGTTCGAGCGCGAATTCTTGAAACTGTCCGTCACGGACACCGGCTCCGGAATGGATGAGGAAAGTCTGAAACGAATCGACGAACCGTTTTTCACTACGAAATCCGGAGGGACAGGGCTAGGCGTTTCCATTTGCAAGAAGATTGTCGAAGCGCACAAAGGCGAATTCGAAATCATCAGCGGGTTGGGCAAAGGAACGACGGTCGAAATCACGCTGCCGACCTCGCCTGGATAGGCGTTTCCCATTTATTTGTGGGGGGCGTGGATGACAGCGAGAATGCGGGTTTCCTTATTGCCCATGCATTCGACACGGTGACGGAGACGGGAATCAAAATAGATACAGTCGCCCGGTTTGAGAACGTCCGTATGGTCCTCGAGAGTAACCTCCATTTCCCCGTCGAGCACGAAAATGAACTCTTCCCCCTCGTGCGAGTAAGCGTTACGGTCCTTTTTGGTGGCGGGCTCGAGCGTGACGAGAAACGGCTCCATAAAGCGGTTCTTCTTGTCCTGCGCGAGTGACTCATACGAGTAGCCGAACTTCACGCCTTCTTTTGACGCCACCCGCGAGACGTGTTTTCGCTCGGTCCCTCGCACAATCACGAATGGAGCTTCCGCTTTATCTTCGAAAAAGTGGCCGATGGACACGTCCATCGCTTGTCCGAGCTTGATGAGTGTGCCGAGCGGCGGTGAGATCATGTGGTTTTCTATCTGCGAAAGGAGCGCCGAGGAAAAGCCTGATTTTTCGGCCTGTTCCGCCAGCGACATTCCTTTTTCTTCCCGCAGTTTCTTGACCTTTTCGCCGATGCGCATTTCCTGTATTTCAGACATGTTTTCTCTCCCACCGAACATGAATTATTCACCGCGAAGGCGCAAAGGGCGCAAAGAAGGAGTCAACGACAAAAGAACGATCCAAAATCCAAAATGAAACCAAAGTGAAGCAATCCGCCTGCAATCCTTTACTTTTCGCCCTTTTCACCTCTTCGCCCTATCTTTCTGCCCCTTTTACCTTTGCCCTTTCGCCTTCCTTTAAGATTACCCTCTTCTTGCCAGCTGAGCGCCTGTTTCGATCGCCTTGATGTTGATGGGGAGCGTTTTGTGATATCGTTCGGCAATCGCCTTTGGCAATGTCTTCTTGATGCTTTCGAGCGAGACCACCTGTGTTCTCTCGACGTAGCCGCCGAGCGCGACCATGTTCGCGATCTTTCCGTTCCCGAGTTCCAGCGCAATGTCGTTCGCAGGCAGAAGCAACGTGTCGATGTCAGTCCGGTTCACCTGTGCCGCGTCAACAAGAGACGTATTCACCAACATGAATCCGCCCGGCCTGACCCTTGGCTGAAACTTCACGAGCGAGGGCCCGTTCATAACTATGACCGAATGCGGATGCCCTGTCATCGGAGAGCCAATCTCCTCGTCCGAAATCATGATTGTGCAGTTGGCGGTGCCGCCGCGCATCTCCACGCCGTATGTCGGCATGTATGTGACACATTTGTTCTCGTGCATGGCGGCATACGTGAGGATATCGCCTATCAGCATGATTCCCTGGCCGCCAAACCCAGCCATTATGACGTCTGTGTACATTGACCTATTCTTTCATCTCCGATTGTGACCGACAATCCTCTCGACATGAAACGTTCGTCCTCTTTACTACTCGACCGCAAACCGTAGAGAGTTAACCGTAAACCTTCCTACAAGAAATCCTTCCCTGTGCGCTCTTTGAAGACGCCGAGCGGGAAGTAGGGGATCATTTCCTCTTCGACTCTTTTCTGACCTTCGAGCGGGCTGACGCGCCAGTTGGTGTGGCAGGCGGAAAGCACTTCCACGAGCGAGAAACCCATCTCGTTCACTTGCATCTCGAACGCCTTTCGGATCGCCTTCTTTGCGTTCAGCACGGCCTTCGCGTTGTGGAGCGATACGCGGGCCGAATACGCCACGCCTTCAAGAGTCGCAAGCATCTCGGCCATACGGATCGGATAGCCGTCGGTCCGGAAATCGCGCCCATATGGCGTGGTGGTCGTCTGCTGGCCGAGCATGGTGGTTGGCGCCATCTGACCGCCGGTCATTCCGTAGACCGTGTTATTCACGAAGACCACGGTGATATTTTCGCCACGGTTCGCTGTGTGGATTATCTCCGAGGTGCCGATGGCCGCGAGGTCGCCGTCGCCCTGGTAGGTGAACACAATCCGGTCGGGCCGCGCCCGTTTCACGCCTGTGGCGACCGCCGGCGCCCTTCCATGAGGCGCCTCGATCACGTCGACATTGAAATAATCGTACATGAACACCGCGCATCCGACGCACGCTACTCCAATGGTTTTCTCCTGCACGCCGAAATGGTCAATGGCCTCGGCAACGAGCCTATGGGCGGTTCCGTGGGTGCAGCCCGGGCAGAAATGCGTCGGTTTGTCCGACAGCGTTCTTGGACGCTTAAATACCTGCTGTGGCATGTAAACTCCTCTTCATCTCGACAAGCACTTCCTCAGGCGTCGGCACTCCGCCGCCCGGCCTGCCGTAAAAGAAAATTTCCGCGCTCTTGTGAGCGGACACTTGCACGTCTATGAGCATCTGGCCGGTGTTCATCTCGACGACGAGCACTTTCGGTATTCGCTCGGACGCCTCGAGAATGGCCTTCGTCGGGAACGGGAACAGCGTTATCGGGCGGATCAACCCGACGCGGATGCCCTCTTCCTTCGCCATATTCATGGCCGTCTTGACGATTCTCGAAGCCGTTCCGAAAGCCACCACGAGAAGCTCCGCGCCCTCGAGGTTCTTGGCCTCGCAGAGCACTTCCTTCTCGCGGATTACGTCGTATTTCCTCATGAGTTCAAGGTTATGCGCTTCTTGCTCGCCGTCGCTTAAGTACAGAGTCTTCAAGTATTGCGGCTTGCGGTCGGCCGCGCCGGTTATCGCCCATGGCTTGGCCGAGGTTCTCACCGGTTCGCGCGGTTCGAGTATTGCGGGTTCCTTCATCTGGCCGAGGATCGCATCGGCCAGTATCATTGCAGGGTTGCGGTATTTGTCAGCCAGGTCGAACGCCTTCATTGTGAGGTCGAACATTTCCTGAACCGACGCGGGCGCGAGCACTATATTGTAATAGTCGCCGTGGCCGCCGCCGCGCGTCGCCTGGAAATAGTCACCCTGTGTCGGAGAAATTCCGCCCAGACCGGGTCCGCAGCGCATGACATTGACCACGAGACACGGAATCTCGCTTCCGGCCATGTACGACATCGCTTCTTGCATGAGCGATATGCCCGGGCCGGAGGAGGAGGTCATTGCGCGCGCGCCAGTGGCGGAGGCGCCCATGACCATGTTGATGGAGGCGATCTCGCTTTCGGCCTGGATGAACACGCCGTTCTGCTTGGGCAGATGCTCCGAGAGATATTCAGGAATGTCGTTCTGAGGGGTTATGGGATAGCCGAAGTAATAGCGGCATCCCGCCTGTATGGCGGCCTCGGCCAGCGCGACGTTGCCCTTAACGAGTTGCGGTTCTTTCATTTCGCAGATACCTCAGCAAAAACCACGTATGGAACCACGGATTCCACGGATTCCACGGATTTGGGAAAAGAAGAAACAATGTCCCAAACAAACAACACTGATTTGAGAAGTCTTCTTTGAAACACCATTGTATCTCATGGGCGTCACTTATAGACTTCGATTGCCGTGTCCGGGCAAACCTCGGCGCAAAGACAGCACCCCGTGCATTTTCCCATGCCCTCGAATTTGGCGGGATGGTATCCCTGCGTGTTTATTTTGCTGTCGATGGAGATGCAATCGCGCGGGCAGGTTTCCACACAAAACCGGCAGCTCTTGCATCGCTCCTCAAGTATTATGATATAAGCTTCCGACTGTTTCTTTTCTGAACTCACTGATGACATAAAACCACCTTAAGAACCGGTTTTCTAACGTCCCGATATGCCAGCGACAAGTGTTTGACAGATAAATAATTATAGCGGTCGTGCCTGCGAAAAGTCAAATCCGACGGAGCCTCTTTTGTCCGAAAATATTGCCCATGGAATCGAACCGATAAGGGCTCTTCATGGGCGTGCGCGTTTCCAATCGCCGATGGCGTATTTGGCAAGGCCGGTTAGCATTTCGCCCGTCGCAAGGGTGGACATGCCGTGACGGTACTCACTCATGAGCGCGTCGGTGAGTGAGAGCGACCACTCCTCTTCCTGCGCCACAGAAAGAAGGGCCCTTGACGGTTTAACGTTATAACGCTATAATGTTATGGAGATAAGGAGGTGTCTTTATGGCAACCAAAACCAAACGCGCTACCATTTACTTTGACCCCGACTTGCACAAGACATTGCGGCTTAAGTC
>CAYVDS010000186.1:0-9644 GCA_964450145.1 uncultured bacterium | reverse complement strand
CCGGTAGCGCACGCTACCATTATCGAAGGCATGGATGACTGCGTCATCGTCCTGGACAGGCAAAATCGAGTTGTGGAACTGAACCCGCCCGCCCAGCGCCTCGTAAATCGTCCGCTTTCTTCGGTCATCGGCATGCCCGTCGAGCAGGCGTTGCCGCTGGTAACCGCTCAATTGGATGTTTCTCAACCCGCGAAAGCCGCGGGAAAAGAGATAGTCCTAGGCGAGGATGACCAGCGGCGCACGTACGACACTCGAGTCTCCCGTATGGTGGACAATAGAGGCAGTGCGATAATAGAGGTGATAGTCCTCCGCGACATCACTGAGCGCAAGCTGACGGAAGTGGAGTTGAGGAGACACAGAGGGCGATTGGAAGAATTGGTGCGCGGGCGCACCGCCGAGCTGAGCGCGAGCAATGAGCAACTTCTTCGAGAAATTGCTGAGCGCAAGCAGACCGAGAAAGAACTTCAGATTTCCAGAACGGAAATCCGCCTTCTCTCGAAGAAGCTCATGCAAGCTCAGGAACAGGAAAGAATGGGCCTTTCCGTCGGTCTTCACGAAGGGCTGGCGCAATATGTCGCTTCGGTGAAAATGGGCGTGGAAAGCCTCTCAAAACTCGCCGATATGCAAGACCAGAGAGTTCGGGGCGTGGTCAACGATATTGACAGGAAACTTGACGTGATGATGGCGGACATCCGTCTTCTCGTTTCGAGGCTGCGCCCAAGAATGCTGGACGAGATTGGTTTGGCTTCGGCAATGGAGTCTTACGTTGGGAGTTTTGAGGAAGAGACAGGCATTAAATGCGAATGGGAATGCGAGATCGATGATAGGAAATATAATCAGGAAGCGACTACCTGCTTGTACAGGGTCATGCAGGAAGCATTAAGCAACACATACCATCACGCCGGGGCAAGCCGGGCGAAAATCGGGCTTTACCTCCAGGGGCAGTTTCTCTTGCTCGTCGTTGAAGACGATGGCCGCGGTTTTGAACCTTCAAAAATCGACATTCACGCGGGTCTCGGCCTCATCGGAATGCGGGAGCGGGTAGAGCAGATTTCCGGAACCGTGACGATTCGCACTGAACCGGGTAAGGGCACAAGAATCGAAGCAAGAGTTCCAATTGGATAAGGTTTCTGGTTTCAGGTTTCTGGTTGAAAGACTCGGGAAAGAGAGACGGATGGGCCAAGACAAAAAGGACGTGTTGCCCGAAAGCCGATAGTTTCTTGTCATTCTGAGCGAAGGGAAGAATCTCCGCTTGCAAGCGCAAATTCTTGAGAAGATTCTTCGTCGCTCCGCACCTCAGAATGACAATCGGGGGAGAACTGCAAGGAGGAATTCATTTGGGCAACAAGTCTGGAAGATTCAGGAGTGAGAGGCGAAAGAAGGCGTTTTTGACTTAACTTTTCGCGGGTGGTAAAATATCCCGAATATAGGCGCGATTCTTTGGAGTTCGATCCTGAAGCCTAAACCCTGGTCTCTGGACCTTCTTAGGAGCGGCTGACTACGCTGGGGCGGTCGTTAATTATACGAGAAACGGCCCTTAATTCGGGGACACCTTGCGGCAAGGTGTCCCCGAATTAAGGGAAACGGTTGCTTGTTTCTTAGGAGAAACCGGTTGCTGCGAAAAATTCGAATCGTTCTCGGCGTCTGTATCGCCATCATTGTGGCGGCGGCAGTGTTTGTGGTGATACTGATGCGGCCGCTCACGGAAGAGAAGCTGAAGGAACTCGGGGCTATCGAGCTTGACTCGCGTTTCGTAACCGTTGACGGAGTGCGAACGCGATACATCGACCAGGGGCAGGGCCCTGAGACGGTCGTTTTCATTCACGGATTTTCATCTTCGCTCTACACATGGCGTCAATGCCTTGCTCCGATTGCCGGCAAATATCGCGTCGTTGCGCTCGACCTCAAGGGCTTCGGCTTCACTGGCAAGCCGTCCTCCGAGTATACGACCGATGAATACGTCGACTTCCTGATTCACTTCATGGATGCGCTCGGGCTGCAGACGGCGACCTTGTGCGGAAACTCGATGGGCGGAAACATCGCTTGGCGGTCGGCGTTGAAATACCCGGAAAGAGTGGACAAGCTTATTCTTGTGGATGCCGCCGGCTACGAGGAAAAGCATGCGGGTATGCCGGCCTTTCTGAAACTCAGCAGCTTGCCTGGTGTCGGAGAATTGCTTTCTGTCGCCCTGACCAGGGGACGCATCCGGTCGCTGCTCGAGAGCGCATATTTCGACCCCGCACGGGTGACCGAGCAGACCGTAAGCGCGTACTACTACCCAATGAAGACCGAAGGCGCGATGCGCGCGGTTCTTGCGAGACTGCGCGATGGGCGAAGCGATACGGCCCAGTGGCAGAGCAAAATTCCGGAAATCCATGCGCCCACATTGATCATATGGGGCGCAAATGACAAATGGATAGAGAAGGAGAACGCCATCAAGTTTCATACGGACATCCGCGGCTCCGCGCTTGTGATCATCCCGGAATGCGGGCACGTCCCCGAGGAAGAAAAGCCCGGTGAGTTTACCGCCGCGGTTCTCGACTTCATGTCGGGGCGGGATGAGCAGGATATTTTGACTATCAAGACGCTCCCTCCCGCCGGGACTATTGATCCGGCGGGTGTGACAATTTAGCCTACAAAGGGACAGTCCCGTAACGGTGTGTCCCCACGATCTGGAATCGCTGGCGACGCACACAAAAGACAATGGTGACAGAGGATAAAACCGACAGCAGTTACAGCCGAACAAAGATAATAGAAGCGATAATTGTAGCAGCGACTTTCGTTCTCATACTCGTTTTGTGCATAGTAACGAAGGAGAACAGCGGGAACGCAGCATCCGGAACCGTTATCGCCGTCAGGGTTGGACTTCTATTTGTTGTCGCGGCCGTCTATTTTTGGATGCTCTATCGTACACGGGTTAGCAGAAACAGTAAGAAAGAGACGCCAGGGGGCAAGAAGTAATCCGGCGCGGGTTTGTGCGACAAGCAGACGCGCTGCATATTGCGTCCGTAAAAGAAGACACAGCGAGGAGGCGACTGCAAGTGAACAGAATATGTGTTGCGTGGCTTTCGGCAGCAGTGCTGCTGTTTTTGGCCAGCCCTGCGATTTCGCATGAAGTCGAGCCCGAGGATGCCGCCCACCCGCTCCGCGTGGCCGCCTATGTCTTGCATCCAGTCGGAGAGATAGTTTATCAAGTGGTGGTCAGGCCGCTGCACCTTCTTGTGTCCCAGCCCGGCTTGCAGGAGTTGTTCGGGCACCGTGAGGACGTTTTCGAGCAGAAAATCTGGGAGCCGGGCGTGTGCAAGCCGCTTGTAACACCGGGGCCGGTACTGACTCCGTTGCCGCAACAACCAGAGGGCGAAGCGGTCCAGCCCGAAGAAGCGCCTCAGGGGCTCACCGAAGGGCCGGAGGAAACTGTGGAACCGCAGGGCGAGAAAGCCCCTGAAGGAACATCGCAGCCGGAAATCCGAGAGGAGATTTTTCCGACAGAACCGCCGACGCAGCCTCAACTCGACGCTGACCCCGGGGAACCTTAAGAAAGGGGAAAGACGAAAGGAACAAGGCGAAAGGGAAGAACTGAAAGAAAAGAATAAGAAAAGAAGATTCGCCCACGGGAAGAATCGATAATGAGGACACGATGACGGATAATCATCCTGAAGAAATTAGACCGGACGAGGCGCATGAAGACGAGTTGGAAAAGGAGTTGCTCGACGCCATGCGCGACCTTGGGCGCAAGAACAAGAAAATCGAGGAATACCTCGATAGTCTGGCCCGGGTAGTGGATAGACCACCAACTGAAAAGACTGATCCGCCCAAGGAATAAATAGGGAGATAGGGACAGACCCTCTGTGACGGGTCAACGAATAGACGGGGAAATAGGGACAGACCCCGGTCTGTCCTTATTTCCCTGTCTTATTTTGCGCGGTGTTCGAGCTCACGGTAGATGGCGCTGCGAACTTTGTTATAGTTGGCCGGCACGTCGATGGGCATGTTTGCGTGGCGCGGCTTTACACCGCGCAGCTTATTGGTGTGGTACTTCAGCTTGAAGTCGGTGAACTTCAAGCCGTGGGCCGTCGAGATGACGACGACCTTCTCGTGCGATTTGATGACGCCGCGGTCGACGAGTTTGAAAAGCGCCGACAGGGCGACCCCAGTGTGCGGACAGCAGAAAAGGCCCGTTGTATCAGCCAGCGCAGCCGCGTTTGAGAGTTCTTCTTCGGTCGCCTGCTCGACAACGCCATTGAATTCCTTCAGCGCTTTGATCGCCTTTTGATAGCTCACCGGGTTTCCTATCTGGATGGCGCTCGCGAGCGTCTTTTTCGCCTTCTTTGATTCGAAGTCCTCGAAACCCTTCAGGTAGCTGAGATAGAGCGGATTCGCGTTCGCGGCCTGGGCGCAGGCGATACGGGGCCTGCTCCGGATTATTCCCAACTCCTCCATTAGGAGAAATCCCTTGCCGAGAGCCGAGAGGTTGCCGAGGTTGCCGCCGGGAATGATTACCCAGTCAGGCGCCTCCCAATCGAACTGCTGAACGATCTCGATAGCCACCGTCTTTTGGCCCTCGATCCGGAGCGAGTTCATCGAGTTGGCCAGGTAGATATTGTTCTTCGCGCAAATCTCCTGCACCAGCTTCATACACCCGTCGAAATCGGTGTCGATGGATACGGTGATGGCATTGTTGGAAAGCGGCTGAATGAGCTGGGGAATCGACACCTTGTTGCGCGGGAGGAACACGACGGCCTGAATGCCGGCGGCGGCGCAGTAGGCGGCGAGGGCTGCCGATGTGTCGCCCGTCGAGGCGCATGCGACAGCGGGGATTTGCTTGCCCTCAGCGCGCATCTGGTTCACCATCGAGACGAGCACGGTCATTCCCAGGTCTTTGAACGAACCGGTGTGGCTGTTGCCGCACTGTTTGACCCATAGGTCTTCAACGCCAATTTGTTTCCCCAGCCGTTGCGCGCAGAAGAGATTGCTTCCGCCCTCGTACATCGAAACGATGTTCTCATTGGCGACGTGCGGGCAGACAACTTCTTTCTTTCCCCAGACTGAGCTGCCGTAGGGCCATTCGGTCCTCATGAAACGCTCGTCGAACAGCTTCATCCACGCGTAGGCGCTCCGGGTCTTCAGCACGTCCATGTCATGACGCACCTCGAGCAGGTTTCCGCACCGAGGACAGTTATAGATGACCTCGTTCAGCGGATATCTGCCGTCGCATTCACCTATGCATTGAAACCATGCTTTGAAAGGCACGTTTTCTCAGTTCTCCGTAAAGAAAAACCACTCTCATCCGGGGACACGGTTTATTCGGGGACACGATGCGGCATCGTGTCCCCGAATAAGCTAAATTATATCAAATACCGTTCTATGATCTCAACGTCACGCCATTTCCTTCGCGACGATGGCGGCAGCTTCAATGGTATTGTCTATGTCAGCTTCCGTATGCTCTGTGCACAGCACGCCGCCTCCGTGTACCAGGTAGACGCCATGATTCAGCATCCGGAACTGGAATTCCATGTTCTTGAACATGTCGGTCTTAGTGAATACATCGAGGGCGCTGTTGATTTCCGTTACGAAATCGTATGGGAACAGCATGACAAATAGAGAGGAAATGCCCCGGGCAGAGGCGTTGACGCCGCAATCGCGCATGGCCGTTTCCATCCCTTTTCGGAGCCGCTCCCCCCGCTTTTCGAGAATGGGATATATCTGTTCCTTACGGTCACGATAGATTTTCAGCGCAACTTTACCCGCGATCATGGATAGAGGATTCGCCGAATACGTCCCGCCTCCTATGAACACCTTTTCGTTCTTTACCGATGAGCGCTGAGGGTTTGCCATGTCCATAATATCGCGTCTGCCCGCCACGGCGCCGCACGGAAGCCCGGCGCACAGGTTTTTCCCAAGCGTGCAGAGATCGGGCGTAATCCCGAAGTATTCCTGACCGCCGCCCGGCGCCAGCCTGAAACCGGTGATAACTTCGTCAAATATGAGAACCGCCTTCATCTCGTGTGTGAGTTCGCGGAGAGCACGCAGGAATTCGGGTTTGCAGGGTACGCTGCCGCCCGAAAACACAAACGGCTCGATGATTATTCCGGCAAAATCGTCGCGGTTGTCCTCCGCCAACTTCTTGACAGCCTCGAGGTTGTTGACGGGGAACGCTTTAGTGTACCGGGTTATCTCCGGCAAGAGTCCCATACTCTCTTCCATGTCATACGGAGGCGTGACGGCAAGTGAAAGGTCGGGATTGCCGCCGTGCCAGCCTCCCTCGGCTTTCAATATGACCTTCTTGCCTGTGAACGCGCGCGCCAGCCGCACGGCATACATGGTCGCCTCGGTGCCTGAACAGCAGAAACGCACCATCTCCGCACATGGGACCATTTCACAGACGAGTTCGGCCAGTTCCACCTCGTTCTTGTTGACGAGTCCCCAGTGAGTCCCTTTGGGGACGGCGCGCCGCAAGGCCTTGACGATCTCCGGCGGATTATGGCCAAGAATGAGGCCGGTATGTCCATCCCAATAGTCTATGAATTCATTCCCGTCTACATCGCGGAATTTCCCGCCATAAGCTTCCTTAATGTATATGGGATACGGAGATGTGTAGCGAACGTTGTGCGAGATACCGCCCGGCAACACTTTTTGAGCACGATCGAAAAGCCGTTTCGACTTCTTTGTATTAATCGAATAGTCCATCTGTTCTTTCCTTTGGTTTCCTCTGACAGCGTGAACTGGAGGGCCGACACAGCGAAACCGATTATACGCCGAAACAGAAAGAGAATCAACCGCGCGGATAGTCGAATAATTGCGTCTTTACAGAACTTGAGTCGCATGACAAAATACGATTGAGCGGTTTGGATGTTTGAAATCGCTTGCGGGGCTCGATTTACAGCAGGCCACGCGAAAGGATGGCGAACAAATGCATCCGCGGCGATCAGCGCGGGAGAAGGGGGCAAGGAAAATGAAAGTGGCTACCGGACTCGAAGATGTTGTCGTAGCAGAATCGCAGATATGTTACATCGACGGCGCGGAGGGGATACTGGCTTACCGGGGGTATCCGATTGAAGAGCTGGCTGATAACGCTACTTTCGAGGAAGTGGTCTATCTCCTCTGGCACGGCAAATTGCCGAACAAGACGGAACTCGAGGAGTTCAGCAAAGGGCTCGCGGAGCACCGGAGCATCCCGAAGCCGGTGCTCGACCTCGTTCTGTCGGCCCCCCGCGACGCGGAACCTATGGACGTGCTGCGTACAGCCGTCAGCGCGCTTGCCTTTTATGATCCCGAAACAGAGGACTCGTCGCGCGAGGCGAACCTCCGGAAGGCTACGCGCCTGGTCGCTCAGACTCCCACGATCATCGCGGCGTTCAACCGAGCGCGGAACGACTTGCCCGTTGTAGAACCGTTGAAAGAGAAGAGTCTCGCCGAGAACTTCTTGTACATGCTTGCAGGTCAGGAAATGATGAGCATCCTTTCGCGCGTGCTCGACGTCTGTCTCGTCTTGCACGCCGACCATGACCTCAACGCCTCGACGTTCGCGGGCAGAGTCGCAGTGAGCACGCTCGCCGATATCTATTGCGGCGTGGTGGCGGCAATCGGCACGCTCAAGGGCCCACTGCACGGCGGCGCCAACACACGCGTGATGCAGATGCTTCTCGAAATAGGCGAACTCGAAAAGGTGGAGGCCTATATCCACAACCTTCTCCAAAGGAAGGGAAGAGTGATGGGCATCGGCCATAGGGTCTACAAGACGATGGACCCACGCGCCAAGATTCTCAAGCAATACTCGAAATGGATGAGCGAGCACGGGTGCGGTCCGCTGTGGTACAGCATGCTGACCCGCATAGAAGAGATCATGCGCAAAGAGAAGCAGTTGGACCCGAACGTTGACTTCTACTCAGCATCGGTTTACTACTGCATGGGAATCCCGCTGGACCTCTACACGACCATTTTCGCCATGAGCCGCATGGCAGGCTGGACCGCCCACATTCTCGAGCAGTATGCTGACAACAGGCTGATCAGGCCCATAACCGACTACAAGGGACCACTCAATAAAAAGTTTGCTCCTATCGCCAAGAGGTAACCGAGGGTTTCTGGTTTCAAGTTTCAGGTTTCTGGTTGAACATCAAAGAAACCGAACATCTTGCGTAATTCCCACGAAAGGGGGAATGCATTGGCCCGAGGTTGGTTGCTCCTAAGAAACCAGTTCATGGTTCCGCGGCTTTTCCCACACACAAACCCGCCATAAAGAATTCACTTGCGGAAAAGGAGGAGGCTGAGGTATCTTGGTTCATTGAGGTGCGTCAGGAAAGTCGAAAGTCAAAAGGCAACAGAGTCTTTCTTGCGTTCTTTGCGCCTTTGCGGTAAGACTAGCAATCAAGAACTGATTCGGGCGATTCTTGCAGACTCACCACAGGCAGGCGGCTGTTGGGCAAATAAGGTGAAGGGGGAGGAGAGAGAACCGAATGGCGAGAAGATCGCGTGTGTTATCGGGGGAAGCCCTGAAAGAGAAAATCGGACGAGATTCGCTCGAACGCTATACGAACAGCCTTGTGTCTGAATTTCAACCGTTCATTTTGCTCACAAACTTTTCGAACTATGTGGACCTGTTCGCCTCGAAGAGCGGAAAGCCAATATGCCGCGGCTCGCTCATGGAAGCGTGCCACTGGCCTGAGGAACGCGTCTCGATCCTGAACTTCGGTGTCGGCTCGCCGCTGGCCGCCCTGGTGATCGACCTGCTCGCTTTTGTCGATCCCGTGGCAATTCTCATGCTCGGGCAGTGCGGCGGGCTCCGGGACAAACACAGGATCGGAGATTATTTCAATCCAGTCGCGGCGATCCGGGATGAGGGCACTTCGAACCATTATATGCCCCCGCGCGTGCCCGCCCTCGCCTCCTTCACGGTTCAAAAGGTCGTGGCGACCGAAGTGGAACGCGCCAATCTGTACTATCACACGGGAGTTGTCCATACTACCAACTACCGCATGTGGGAGTTCGACGATAAATTCCGCGAGACGCTCAAGAACGAGAAAGTGAGCGCCATCGAGATGGAATGCGCCACGCTTTTCTCCGCCGGATTCAGCCGGGACTTGAATGTGGGCGCGTTACTGCTAATTTCCGATTTGCCAAATACCAGCCGCGGAATCAAAACAAAAGAGTCGTCGAAAATGGTGTTCAAGAAATTCGCCGGCTCTCATCTCGACCTTGGAATCAACGTCCTCGCACGCATCCGTGAAATGGAGCGAGGACTGGTGAAGAAGCAGTGGTAGCGGCGCGGGTCGCCTCAGAAAATCAGGGACACGATGGGGCATTGTAGAAAATCGGGGACATGATGCGGCATCGTGTCCCCGATTTTCTGTGTCAGGTCATAGAGAAAGGATGGGAAGGCATCAGGAGGATACGGGCGATTCCCATGAGCGTGAGCAGCACGCTTATGATAATGAGGACGCGCAGGCCAGTCGAACGCTCGCGCGAATAACACAGCAGGAGGAAGGGGAAAACGCCCGCAAGCGCTCTGGCCGGAGAGGTGATGGTCGAACCCCATATCTGTTCCCTGTTGAAGCAGACTCCCACAGCCGCATGGATTAAGAGAACGAGCATGAAATCAGTCGGCCTTCTCTTCATTCCGAGAGCGCTCACAACGAGAAGCACAAGAA
>CAYVDS010000185.1:2386-9648 GCA_964450145.1 uncultured bacterium | reverse complement strand
GAGTTAGAGTTCAGAGTTTAGAATTTATGGTTAAGAACAGATTTTCGAAGGAAAAAGCGATCCATGAAGGTTTAATAGAGGGGGAAACGGGGAAAAGGCGAAAAGGGAGCCGCATTGAGCGTATGCATAGGAGCAACGAATAGGTTTCCGGTTTCTTGTGAATCTGCAACCGGGTGATCACACAGTTGGAAGGTGCGCCACGAGCGGCGAGCAACCGGGGATGTTCATTCCGGCGACTTCGCGCAGGCAATCGGGAATCACGCCGCCGGCATCCTTGAGCGCCAGTTCGGCCATTCGCTTTACCACGTTTCTCTTTTTATCCGCGATGTTGTGGAGAAGACGGGAGTCGGCCTTTAGATCGAACAGCATCGGCTGGTCCCCCCAGAGGTAGGCGTTGTACCAATAATCGAAATCGCGGACCATCACGAAGGGGCCCCAGCCGGTCGTCAGGTGATCGTACAGGGTTTTCCCGTTCAGGACGGAGTCGCCGAGGTTCTTTCCCTGCATGCGGTCGGGCGGCGAGATGCCAAGCCATTTGAGGATGGTTGTCGGGATATCGTGCTGATAGCACAAGGCGGGGCAAGCCGTGCCCGCGCCTGCGCTGTCGGGGTACCGTATAATCGCCACGAGATCGGCCACTTCTCTGGACATGGGATAACCTTGTTTTGAGACGAACCCGTTTTCGCCCAAACAATGGCCGTGGTCGGATACGATAATCACGAGCGTTTTCTTCAGCAAATCATGTTCCCTTATTTTCGCGAGGAAACGGCCCAGCCAATGGTCAACCATCGTCACCTCGCCGGCATAGTTTGCGCGCATTCGCTTCAACTCCCGCTCGGTCAATTGGTCGGCCGAGCCGTACAATGAGAATATGACCTCGCGAAGGCCGGGAACCTCTTCGTTGTCGTAAAGGCGGCGATAATGGACCGGCGGGTCCCACGGCTCGTGCGGGTCGAAGCACTCGATGGTGAGGAAGAAGTTCTCGGCGTCCTTGTTCGAGTCAAGCCAATCCATTGAAGCCCGGAATACCTGCGGCGCGAAGTAGTCCTCCTCTCCTCGCCGGTGCTGAATATTCACCAGATATTTCTCGAGCAGCATGTCCAACTCCCACGAGAACACCAAGTTCTTGGGCACGTGCTGCTCGATTCTGCTCTTTGGAACCGGCGGACCGGAGAGATAGGGGTCGTCCTGCTGGCCGCGTATCCACGTCCACTGATCGAAGCCTCGATGGAAGTTCTTCGACGGCATGAACTGGGGATACACGTCGCTGATGAGACAGGTGCGATACTTGTACATCTGCAGGATTTCGGCGAGAGTGTCGAGTTCTTCCGGGATCGGTCCCCAGCCGGGTGAGACCGCGACGAAGTCTCCTTTTTGCGGCTTGTGGTCTTTGAACGGAAACATGCGGCAGCCGGTGTATATGCTTTTCCGAACGGGCAGCGTAGGCAATGATTCCGGATACATGTTCGTGAACCGCACGCTTTCCTTTGCGAGCGCGTCGAGCGTCGGCGTGCGTATCCAGTCGTTGCCGTAACACCCGACGTGGTCCTGCCTCAAGGAATCAATAATTATCAATACAACGTTCATATTCCGGTCCCTCTGTGCCACTCACTGTTAGTCTCTCGGATTCTCGTCTTGGTTTCCGCCATCCCTTTGCCGAAGAGACTACTGATTCCCTCTTTGCGTCCAGCATAGCCGGGTCTTAATCTCAAGTCAAGGCGCAGGCAAATGGCCGCAGCCAAAAGAAGATGACAAAAGAAGAGTTTGGAACACGAATAATGCGAATACAGATCGAATGGCATCACGAATGGAAAAGAAGAAGCATGGATCACGAATCTCACGAATTATGCGAATTGGACGAATGAACTTCTCTTGTTTATCATTCCCGCGAAGCCTGTCCTCGACCTGATCGGGGAGCGGGAATCAATTCTTTTTGCCGCCGAGGCATCCGAGCTATAGGCCGTCACGATTCGTCACTGCAAACTCCTTGCATTTCGCGTGGTTGACATCAACTGCCGCAGGAAATATAATCTTTTTGCGTTAATGGCAATACCGATAAGGAATAGGCGAAAGAGTAAAGGACATCACGGACATGATTGACATAATTGACAGGATTCAGCGGATCTTTTTGGCGAATCTTATTCATCCTGTTAGTCATGTCTATTGCTATAGTGGTGAGTCAATCCACGAAGTTCACGAAGCGACGCGAAGGGAAGACGAGAGAGGGCCGCGCGAAGCGGGCGGGGTGAACAATATAGTATAATCTTGGCAGCGTACCTCTGTCGTACTTTTCTTTCGCTTCAGCCATAAACCATGAACTACGAGCCGTAACCCATGTACCCACGGTTTCCGGAGGCGCTCAAATGAACACGACAAAAGTGCATCCAATGATTGCAAGTGGAGAAATGTTCCTTGTTGCCGGTGTGTACGACGCCCTGTCGGCCAAACTGGCTGAGCGAGCGGGATTTCACGCCGTCGTCGTTACGGGCTACGGCCTTTCGGCATCCCTGCTGGGAGAACCCGATTTCGGTCTGATGACTCAAAGCGAACTGATAGACGCGGCGCGAAGAATATGCAACGCTGTCAATATTCCCGTCTCCGTGGACGGCGACACGGGTTACGGCGGGCCGTTAAACGTATTCCGGCTGGTCAAAGCCTTGAAGGAAATGGGCGCGCGCGGACTGCTTCTGGAAGACCAGGTATGGCCGAAACGGTGCGGTCATATGAAGGGCAAGGATGTAATTCCCGCCGAAGAGCACGAACAAAAAATCCGTGCGGCCGTCGAGGCCCGCGGCGACTACGCCTTGATGATAACCGCCCGCACCGATGCGATTGCGGTGCACGGGCTGGATGAGGCGATCCGCCGGGCAAACCTGTATAAGCAGGCGGGGGCTGATTTGATTTTCGTTGAAGCGCCGCGCACGGTGGATGAACTGCGCGAGATTGGCCGGCAGGTTCCGCCTCCCCTCGTGGTAAACTGCATCGAGGGCGGAAGGACTCCGATACTGTCACTCGAGCAGTACAAGGGACTCGGCTTCATCGCTATCGGCTATGTGCTCTCCGGTCTGTATGCAGCGGCGAAAGCCCTCGCAGACGTATATGCGTGCCTGCGTGAACACGGAAGCTCCGAACCTATGCGCGAACGAATGATGAATTTCGACGAGTTCGCCGAGGTCGTCGGCCTGAATGAGAAATACGCATTAGACGAACGCTTCCGGGCATGAGAAAACCTGGAGTAGCTGGACTATGCGCCCGGTTTGAGGACAACCTTCAGGGCGCCGTCGAGTTTTTTGTCGAAAAGATCGTAGCCGTCTTCGCCCTTGGTGAGCGGGAGTATATGAGTGATAATCGGGCGAGGATTTATCCTTCCCGCTTTGATGAGGTCGAGCAGTTTGGGGATGTATTCGGGGAGCTTGTGCGGCAGTCCCATCGTGATTCGCTTATTAGTCATGCACAGAACCGGCATGAAAAGTTCGATCGGCTCCGAGAAAATACCGACTATCGAGATGTTGCTCGTCAGCCGCGCCGCCTGAAGGCATCCGTTGAATGTCGCAGGCGTGCCGATGGCCTCGATCGCCACGTTCACACCCAACCCGTCGGTCAACTCGCGGATGCGCGTCACGGGGTCTATTTTCGAGGAATCGACGGGGATCGAACCGAAGCGCTCAGCCATTTTCAAACGGTATTCGAGCATATCCACCGCAAACACCTTTGACGGGCCGAAAAGTTGCGCGCATATCTGGGCGCACAGACCGACCGGCCCGCAGCCGAACACAGCAACGGTGTCGCCCGGTTTGATGTCGCCGTTCTCGGCGGCGAAATAACCGGTCGGAAGCATATCGGTCACGAGCATTACATCCTCGTCGCTCATGTCTTCGGGAATCCGGTGCATGATTTGCTGCGCCAGCGGAACGCGGACGTATTCGGCCTGTCCGCCGTTCAAACTCCCGAAGGATGTCGGGTTTCCGAAAACCCCTCCCTTTTCACAGCCGATCATCATTCCCTTTTGGCATGGTTCGCACGTGCCGCACCTGAACCCCGGATGCACGAGGACTCTCTCGCCCGTTTTGAAATCGGTCACGTGCGGGCCGATTTCGTCAACAACGCCGAGGAATTCGTGTCCGATGATGGTGCCCTCGTCGACGCCATAGTCGCCCCGGAAAATGTGAAGATCGGAGCCGCATATGGCGGTCGAGGTTACGCGGACGATAGCATCAGTGGGCTCGAGTATCTTCGGGCGCGGCACATCTTCGAGAACGATTTTGCCGACGCCCCGGAACACCATCGCTTTCATTGTTTTCATGCGTTGTCTCCTAAGAAAGTAGGTTCAAGGTTCAAGGTCAAAGGTTCAAGGTCAAAGAAACAAAAGAGAGATTCTTCGCTCCGCTCAGAATGACATGATGGATGTCAAGCTTCGCCTTTTTTCCACAATTAATCACGCCGAGGCGTGATCGGGTGCTCCTAAAGAAACCGGTTCTTGGTTCCTAGTTTCTGGTTCCTGGTTAAAACCAAAAACTAAACACGTTATGTCATTCCCGCTAAAGCGGGAATCCATTTAGCAAGCGGCCAACAACCAATTTGGATTCCCGCCTTCGCGGGAATGATAAGGAGGTTGTGGCCTCGGGTTTCTTACCCAGTTAACGCCGCGCAGCGCGGTCAGACGCTCCTGAGAGAGTTTAGGGTTCAGGGTTTAGAGTCTAGAGACGTGCCAACCACGGAGAGCACCGGGAAATTCTCCTTCGTCCCCCCTTGCAAAGGGGGGGAAAGAGAAACTGTCCCATAATTGTGTGGGGCCGAATTCATTCGGCCAATTGTGTCGAAGATGGCTTGAAAAAGCGTGCGAATGAATTCGCACCCACAGAATTTCATTCCCATTTGCAATTATGGGACAGTCTCAAGAGGGGGATTTGAGCCTTTCGCCTGTTGTCGGTGCTTGGAAGATTATAATACGTGCCGCCTGAATTGACAAATTGTGTGGGGCTGATATAATGTTTTTACGCGCGATTATGGTTTTGGTTCAAATAATGAGTGGTCTTCAGTCGTACAAAGGGATTGTCGCGCGAACGCATGGGAAAGTGACTGTTCCGCAATTTGCAGGTGCGAATCCCTGATGGAAATCGGGGACAGGTTTGTTGGCGGGAGCAAGGGGTAAAAGGTCCGGCAATATTGTGCGAATGAATTCGCACCCACAGGGACCAGAGCGAACGACCAATTGCGGGACAGGCTCAAAGGGGGGTTCACATGGAACGGTTGCACAACAGCAGCGCGAAGAACATCGAAGGCAAGAACCGGCTGCCAAGGATATTGCTTTCAAACGCATGTTCGCCGTATTCACTTTCGTGGGGTGAGGACACGCTGGACGTATATGCGTCCCGGCTTCAGCGCGGTCAGGGCCCATTCATGCTCAAAGGCCATGCTCACTGCTGGGCCCTTTATCTGATCGCCGAGAACTTGAATGCCCATGTGACTGTTCTCGAGTATCCTCATACGGATGAATTCGAGGCCGAACTGAGAAAGGGCTACGACTACGTGGGCGTCCAGCTCATCAGCATCATGACCGAGAAGGTCGCCAAAATGATTCGAAGGGTCAAGGAGATATCGCCGCAAACGAAGGTTGTCGTCGGCGGATACGGCGTGATGAATTTGTTCGATCCCTTCCCCGGGGACCACGAAGGTCTTGCGCAGGAGATTTTTCGGAACGCGGACCACGTGTGCCAGGAAGAGGGCGTCCGTTTCTTCCGCCGCCTGATTGGGGACGAACCAGTCGAGCGGCCGATAACCCAGAAATACCTGCCGATGGGGGGAATGTCGCTGCGCGGGCTCGAGCATATTGTGAATGCGCGGATGGCGAATATCCTGGTTGCGCTCGGATGCCCGAACGGGTGCGAATTCTGCAACACGTCCGCCTTCTTCAAGAAGAAGAAGATTTATGTCGCGTCGCCGCAGGAGTGTTTCGAGATAATGAAGCACAACTGCTACCGCAATGGTGGCAACTCAATCATTTGCAGCATATTCGACGAGGATTTTCTGATTGATGCGGACTATGTGCGCGCGCTCGGCAAGCTGATACAGGAAGACAAAGAATACGGTCTTCGCAAGCTGGGGTATTTCGCATTCTCGAGCCTCCGCTCGATGACTCAGTACAGCTTCGAGGAGTTGCTCGAGTGCGGTCTCGCCGCCGTCTGGATCGGAGTGGAATCGAGCCTCGATGAAGTCATAACCTCGGAGCATGCCATTGCGAAGCGCGGCTGTGACGACATCAAGACCACCTTTGACGCACTGCATCAGTACGGGATCATTACGACCGGCTCGTTCGTTCTCGGTTGGGATTTTCATACACATGAAAACATCGTGAGGGACATAGATTATTTCGTCGATCTGGCGCCGGCGGCATACCAGATTGCCTTTCTTACGGCGTGTCCCGGAACAGACTTGTACAAGAGAATGAAGTCAACCGGCCGGATTTCCCCGAACTATAATTACACGGACGTCCAGGTCTGGAACGATGGGACATTCGCATCCAAGAATTTTGGCCCGAACGAACTCAAGCCCCTGTACGACCTCACTCATCGGAAGCTGTTCGAGCAGAACGGCCCGTCGATCATGAGAAACGTCGATATTCACTTGAACGGGTACGAGACGTGCATGAACTCGCGGCGCAAGCTGCTGCGCGAGCAAAAAGCGCCGATGTTCAGAGATTCGTGCCAGAAGATGTTCCCGGTGGTCGAAGCCTGCAAGGCGCATGCTCCGACCGAAATCGTTCGCGCGAAGGCTGAGATGGTCATCGAGAAGTATCGCAGGCTGCTCGGCGAGCCTACCGAGGAGCAGAAAATGTTCTCGCAAGTGTTCTGCGACCTGGTGGGCGCAGAATCCGAACGCATGAAGGGAGAGGCCGAGCGACAGTTTGCCGATCCGCCCCTTCGCGTCGCTTATTACAATCAGGGTCACGGCCCCGAGCCGCTAGTCAAGCGGGGTCGCGGACCGGAGCCGGCCGTGCCTTACGATGTTGTGAAACAGGCGGGCGCTATCGGCGGCGCATTCGCGGTCTAGGGGGAAAGCAGGTTTACGGTTTACAGTCTACGGTTTACGGTTGAATACCAAGAAAGCCGGCACTTCATGTCATTCCCGCGGAAGCGGTAATCCATAGCATCGCAGCCGCAACCAAAAAGAAAAGAAGAAAGAAAGCGAGGAGTCCACAGAATCCGCAGATTTTCGCGGATTCCGAGAGAAATTGAAGAATCGGGGACACGATGCGGTACCGT
>CAYVDS010000185.1:0-2376 GCA_964450145.1 uncultured bacterium | reverse complement strand
GTCACCGATTCTTGCTTGTGGCACCATTCCCCGATTTTCTTGAATCCTTCCAGAACCAGAAATCTGAAACCAGAAACTAGAAACCGAAGTTGTCTCAGCTCCCTTTCTGGTAGGCGCGGAACGGACCGGCGTTCCATGATTCTCGCGAGAGCGTCTTCTGTCCTTGACCTGACGGATGGAAGCAATCAAGGTCGGAGATGCTCGGTAACAACCTCATCGGTTTTCCCCTACCCTTGCCGGTTATTGCCGAATTGAACGGGCGTGTCGCCGCGCATGAAGAATTCCCCGGGGGCCATGCCGGTTATCTTAGTGATTTCCTTTGAGGAATCGGCCACGACCTGGAGCGCGCGTCTGAGCTCGGTCGCATTCTCGCTTGTGCGCTCTATCGAGCGCATCTTGATGTTAGCTTCGCGAAACGACTTCAGCGCTTTCGCCAATCGCTCGTAGTCCGGGTCGGAGAGCTTCAGGTCGGGATGATTTCGATTCACGTGGTCTCTCAGCAAGTGTTCGATTTCCGCCACGTCCACTGTGACGTTTTCAGTCGCCTGACCGGAGAGAAACAAGTCCATGAGCTTCGGGGAAGTCTTTCTTTCGGCTACAGGGGGAGCGGGCTCGCTTTGCGCTGGTTTTTGAACAGACGAAGGAGCATGTGCGGCAGGAGGCGAAGGAAGACGCGGAGGCTGTTTTGGGGACGGTTTGTCTGGTTTTATTTCGGAAGACTTTGCTTCCGGGGCAGGGACGGGCGAGCGCTCCGACGACAGCAGAGACTGCGCTGCTACCAGAAAAACGGCAAAGACAACGCCGAATGCCCCAAGAATGAGTATTCTCTTGCCTACGTTCATCTCATCCAAGCAGGGTGATGCGCGGAACGCTGTAATAGCAGGATTAGTTGAAGTCGCCGACAGAAGCCGTCAGCGTAGTCTCCCAATGAAATTTGCGCAAAGTATATCACGCGATGAATTGCCTGTCAAGGAATTGAGAAACAAAAAAATCTTAACCGCAGAGAGCGCGGAGGGCCGCAGAGGGAAAAGAGTGAAACCTCTCATGAAGGTGTTAGACCCAGTCTTTCCCAGTCGATTTTGCGATCGAACAACTTGTTCGCGAGGCGCAGAAGCGCCTTGCTGTTCCCGCTGTAATGATGAACCTCGAGGGGGAAGGCGAATCGCTCCTTTGGTTTCAGCGCGAGCGCATGCGACGAGCATTCGAGTTCGTAGAAATCCCCGAACTTGCCGTCGTCGTTGTACGAATTGCTCACATCGCCTGAATACGGCAACTTTTGTTGTTCCCAGAGCGAATTGACGTATGGCATCCTGCGCCGGATGGGGAAACTCCACACCGTCAGAAGATTTCTTGAAAGGTCTATGCTGCCGATCGTCGTGGAGGCGCGCGACCGTGAGAGCCCGATCTTTGAACGCTCCTTCGAGTCCGCGCGAAAGAGCATATAGCCGCGCTTTTCATCGATGACCAATCTCTCACTGCCTATTCCGGCAGGGTTGAAATAGGTGTCGGTCACGATCTTGCCGGTTCCTTTGCGCCCGAACGGAGCGATCACATGTATCTTCGGACCTGCCACATACATGCCGAGCAACCATATGCTTACAAGCCCGGTCTCTCTCCGCATCGGCGTGCTTGAAAGGTTCTCGAACGTGGTTTCGGAGAGATATCCGAGATGCTTCACTTGCTCCTGATCTGGTTTCCTCAGGTTTTTGATGCGCTTTTCGCCGGTTTGCGCCGGGTCTTCAAGCACGCACACTCGACACGTAACGCCAACGCAAAAGCTCGTACCGGCGGCGTTTTCAATATTGATTTCAGCGTCCATGAGCGCTGAAGTTGCGGCGTCTTCTCGAGGATAGGTGACCGCAAAGCGCTTGCCGTTATATTCTTCCGAGATGCGCCATGAGCTCAGACTGAAATCTGTTGTGCCCGGAGGGAAGGCGAAGCCGTACTGGCCGCCTTCGGGGCCGACCCACCACCTGAGTGCGCCGCCATAGGCGTTGAACTGTGGGTCTTTCCCCCTGTTCGTTATTGCTTCCGGTTTCACAAAACCGAAGTTTTCGTCGTCCGGGCCGTCCATTGACACAGCCATGATCCGGGCCGACAAGTCGGGCGCAATCAACAGGCATCCCGTTGACGTATCGCTTTGCAATGCAATTGTCTTTAGTCCACGGGACTCGAGTAATTCCTTTGTTTCTTTGAAAGTCAGCATTGCGGGCTCCTAAGAAAGTAAAAAGTCAAAATTAAAAAGTCAAAAGCGAAACAAAGACTTTCTTTCCCGATCAACCCGCGCAGTGGAGTAGGGCGCTCCTTGGAAGGCGAAAGGGAAAAGCAAAAAAAGAGAGATTGCTTCGCTCCGCTCGCAATGACCAAAGCCGATAG
>CAYVDS010000184.1:8260-9660 GCA_964450145.1 uncultured bacterium | reverse complement strand
ACCGATTCTTTGACGCCGATCGCATCCCACGTCTCGAACAGGCCGAGAGACCAGTTGAATCCCCACTTTATCCCGTTGTCGATATTGACGATGTCGTCGGCGATTTCTGGGATGCGGTTGGCGGCGTAGATAAGGCTGTCAGCGAGCACGCGCCACGCATATTTTCCGGCCTTGTCATCGGAATTCACGAGCGTCTTGATCCGCTCGCCCACGTCCTCGACGTCCTTCACGGCCTTGAGCGAGTCGTATCTGACTTTCTGTTCGGGGCGATATTCGAGCGTTTTCAGATCGAGCGAGAGTATCTGCTTTTCAGGTTTCTTGACAAGCTTGTAGAAACCGCCGCCGGTCTTATCGCCGAGCCACTTGTTTTCGAGCATCTTCTTGAGGATGTCGGGTATCGCAAACGTGTTGCGTTCTTCGTCGCTGGGGGCGTTGTTATACACGTTTCCGGACACGCTGACGAACGTGTCGAGCCCAACGATGTCGGCGGTCCTGAACGCTGCGCTCTTCGGCCGCCCCAAAGCGGGCCCGAGGATTTTATCGACTTCCTCGATAGTGAGGGTTTCCTCGAGCATGACCTTGATGGCGTCCATCATGCCGTATACTCCGACGCGGTTCGCGACGAAGTTAGGCGTGTCCTTCGCAAAAACGATTCCCTTGCCGAGCACGTTTTCGCCGAAATCAGCCATGAACTCGACTATCTCGGGCTTCGTCTTCTTGTTCGGGATGATCTCGAGAAGCTTCATGTAGCGGACAGGATTGAAGAAGTGGGTTCCGAGGAAGTGTTCCTTGAACTCCTCGGACTGCCCCTCGGCCATTGCCTCGATCGAGACGCCCGATGTATTCGAGCTGATGATTGTTCCCGGCTTGCGAACTGCGGCCACTTTCTTGAAGAGTTCTTGTTTTATTTTTAGATTCTCGACGACTACTTCAATTATCCAATCTACTTCTTTGAGCCAGTCGAAATTGTCCTCGAAGTTGCCGATGGTGATGAGTTTCGCGTCGCGCGCGGAATAGAGAAGCGCGGGACGCGACGTCAGCAGTTTCTCTTTCCCCATTGCTGCAAAGCGGTTACGGAAGGCGGGGCTGCTTGTGGTCAACCCCTTGGCCTTTTCTTCTTCGGTCAACTCCTTCGGCACGATATCCATCATGTAGCTCGGAATCCCGGCGTTGGCTAGGTGGGCGGCGATACCGCTTCCCATAACGCCCGAGCCGAGAACCGCTACTTTCTTGATTTCGCGTTTACTCATGGCGTGCGCTACCTCCAAAAACTGGTTTATCGTTCAGAGTTCATGGTTCGTGGTTAAGGGCGGATGAAAGATGCTTATTCGGGGACACGATGTGGCATCGTGTCCCGGAATAAGGCATATCGGTCCCAGTGGTCGCATGGCAATACCGGT
>CAYVDS010000184.1:0-8250 GCA_964450145.1 uncultured bacterium | reverse complement strand
TCAGACGCGTTCGACAATTGTGGCAATGCCCTGGCCGCCGCCTATGCACATCGTCTCGAGGCCGACATTCTTGTTCAAGCCGAGCAGGTCGCCGAGAAGAGTGTTCATAATACGCGCGCCTGTCGCGCCGAGCGGATGGCCGATTGCGATGCCGCCGCCATGCGGATTCAGCCGCGCCTGATCTATCTTGAGTTCACGAACAACGGCGATGCTTTGAGCGGCAAACGCCTCGTTCAGTTCGATGATGTCGATGTCGCCGATTTGCATCCCGGCCCTTTCCAGGACTTTTCTGACCGCGGGTATTGGGCCGATTCCCATGACCTCGGGCTCGACGCCCGCATAGGCCATCGCGACGATCCTCACGAGCGGCTTGATGCCGAGTTGCTTCGCCTTCTTCTCCGACATGAGAACGACTGCGGCCGCCCCGTCGTTGAGCGGGCTCGAGTTGCCGGCGGTCACCGACCCGTCGGCGCGGAACACAGGCTTCAGCCCGGCGAGCTTTTCAAGAGTGGTGTCCTTGCGCGGGCACTCGTCAGTGTCGAAGACTTTCACTTTACCATCCGGCTGAGGCACTTCGACCGGAATGATCTCCTTTTTGAACTGGCCGGCCTCGATCGCTTTGCAAGCCTTTTGATGGCTGGCGAGAGCGAATTTGTCCTGGTCGTCGCGGGATACCTCGAACCGTTGGGCGACGTTTTCCGCCGTCAGCCCCATCGGGATATAGGCGGCAGGGAATTCGCCGCTCATGAATTTCGCGTTGAAGCTCGGGTTAAAGCCGCCCATCGGCACGCGAGTCATGCTCTCGACACCGCCTGCAACGACAACGTCGGCATTTCCGATCATGATTTCAGCCGCAGCCTGGTTTATCGTATCGAGACTTGAGCCGCAGAACCGGTTCGTGGTAGAGCCGCCCGATTCGAGCGATAGCCCCGCCAGAATGCCTATCATGCGGCCGACGTTCATTCCCTGGTCGCCCTCGGGGAACGCGCAACCTATTTTCACATCTTCAACTTCCTTCGGATCAACGCCGGAGCGTTTTACCGCTTCTTTCACGACCAGCGCGCCGAGGTCGTCCGAGCGCATTGTCACGAGCGACCCTTTATTTGCGCGGGCAACCGGCGTTCTGGCATAAGCGACTATGACAGCTTTCTCCATGATGGTCCTCCTTAAAAAGAAGTTAGTTTGAACTCAGTGATTCTCGAAATTCCCGCAGACATGCTCGCTTGTGCGAGCGGGGGGTGTGACTGCAGGTTTTCTTGTCCCTTTGCTTCCCAAAAGTCTAGCAGAATGGGTGGGTTTTTGCAACAAAAACTGCGGATTAAAAAGGACAACTATGAATCACAAAAGAAAGGTCACCGCAAAGGCGCAAAGAACGCAAAGGGCATGGGAAAAGGAAATCACAGAAAACAACGGGAAACGAAAGACATCATCAGGAAAATCGGGGACACGATGCCGCATCGTGTCCCCGATTTTCTTAATTCGGCGCGTCGTGTATGTTAATAAATTCGTACCTGCAGAATTGTGGAACGGTTTTGATAGAGAGATTCTTCGCTTCGCTCAGAATGACATGTAAAGGTCGGAATGAGGTTTCTTGCCCCCTTTCGTCTTTACTCTTTTACCTTTTATCTCTCATTTCAGTTTGTCGCGGCCGAAGCCGAGGACGTTGCGCGCGACGATGAGCATATTGATCTGACCAGTGCCCTCGAAGATGTCGTTTATCTTGCAATCGCGCATCCATTTCTCGAGCAGGTAATCGCGCGAGTAGCCGAGCGGCCCCATGAGTTCGATCGCCTTCTGGCAGATGTGCGTTACCGCGAGACCGGCCTTCGCCTTTGCCATCGAGGCCTCGAGGCTGTTGCGCTGGCGGCGGTCAAGCATCCAGCATGCGCGCCATGTGAGCAGGCGGGCGGCTTTGAGATTCGCTTCCATACCGTGAATGTCTTTTTCGATCGCGGTCATCCGGTAGGGTGATATTCCGTATCGGATTTCTATTCCTTTGTCGGCGAGTTTCTCTTTCACGAAATCGAGCGCGGCGCGGCCGATGCCTATGGCGCTTGCGGCAACCCCCGGGCGCGTGGCGTCGAACGTGGCCATGACACCCTTGAATCCCTTGGTCGTATCGCCCTTCTGGACCTCGGGAGCGCCAAGGATATTATCGAGGGGGATGCGGCAATCCTCGAAAACTATTGTTGCGGTGTCGGACGCGCGGATTCCGAGTTTATGCTCGACCTTAGTGACCGTCATGCCGGGGGTACCCTTCTCGACGACAAAGCTTTTGATGCCGGCGCGGCCAGCCGATCTGTCAATGGTCGCCCACACGACCACCCAGCCGTCGCTTTCCTGAGCCGCCATCTTGCCGCTCGTGACGAATATTTTCTCGCCATTGAGCACCCATGAGTCGCCGTCTCGCGTGGCCGTGGTTGTGATGGCCGCTGTGTCGGAGCCCGCGTTCGCTTCCGTTATCGCCATGGCGCCCCATTTCGGCGAACCTTCGGTGAACCGCTGGAAGAAGCGGCGCTTTTGCTCGGGCGTGGCGACCGCGTTGATGGCGGCGCCGCCGAGTCCGGTTCCCGGGCGCGACAGGCTGACCCCGGCGTCACCCCATGAGGCCTCCTCGCGCAGTATGGCGCCGAGCACCATGGGCTGGCCGCCTGCCGCCGCAGCGCTTTTCTTCCGCGCCTCGGCCCGCTCTTCTTCCGTCTGTTCAAGTGTTTTCAATTGCTCCGATACTTCCCTCTTTGTATCCTCCCACATGAAGTTGATGAAATCCCACGGCTTTTCATGTTCCCTCTCGTCGAATTTCCGCGCTATGGGCCGCATGCGTTTCTCGGCAAGGTTGCGCATCTTCTTCTGAGCGGTGAGTATTTGTTCAGGCATTTCGAAGTCGATCATTGCGAGCACCTCCGGTGGGAGACCAGCGTCCAATGGGCAAGGGCATTTCGGCGGGGCGTATTATATACGTTCTCGGGGAAGGTTTCAACCGGGAATGATGAATGATGAGTGATGAATGATGAATGAGAAAAATTCGAAAGGCGACGGGAGAACATATGGTTTTATGTTTCAAGTCTCAGGTTTCAGGTTGAACTATCCAAGAAACGGTTTCGGGTGACAAGTTTCGGGTTTCTGGTCGAAAACCCTTCTCAATGGAGCATTTCCCTGAAGCCGGCTTCGGTTACGAGTGGAACCAGCCCGGCGAGGAATCCGTTGAAAATGGTCACTCGTACCCACCACGACAGAAACCAGTCGCCAGTGGTGGCAAAGAGGTAGGTCGCCGGAATCTCGCATGCGGCCATCAGAACGAATAGAGTGACCGCGCCGGCTGTGAGAAACTCGCCAATCGGCGGACTCATAAAAAAAGCCGCTCCTGCCACAGACAGCGCCGCGATGAAGCTGGTCGCCAACCCCAGCGCGAAGCCGGTCTGCCAGTCCGTCGCGCGTTGTGCGCTTCTGCGCAGGAATTCATCAAGAGCGAAGTACTCGCCGGTGATAAGGCCTGCAAACAGAAACCACAGAAGTCGCTGTCCCGCCGGTGTGACTCCCACCAGCCAATGATCGAAGAGCAGAAGGGTTGCTGTCAATCCCATCAAAGTTGCTCTGGCCTTCCATGAGCCTCGCGGGATACCCGCTCCGAGACTCGGCCTCACGACGGCGGTAATCAGAAGAGGAACGGCGGCAATTGCGAAGAAGACGAGCACCCTTGCATATACAAGCAGCGGAATTTTCTCGGCGAATGTGATGTAGTTTGCGAGCAGGGCGGCGAGCACCCAGCCGATTGCTGTCAGCATAAGCAGAGCCCACGCCGGGATTGTCTTGTTGTTCCCCCCCTTTTGCAAAGGTTTTTCGTTTTCCTTCTTTTGGGAAGGCTCTTCATTTTCCTCCTTTTGCAAAGGCTTTTTATTTTCCACCCTTTGCAAAGGGGGGTTAGGGGGGATTTCCGACGCGCTTGCCGGGATTCTCGGGAAAACCAATCCGATGCCGGTAACTGCCACCGCTGCTCCGAGCAATGCGCATAGAGCAAGTATTGGGAATTTCATGGCGCTACTGACACGGACCTGAGTTTCCGGATTGCCGCTAATCTGGTTTATCCAATTCAGAATCTTGCGTTGTGAACCGGCTTTCAGGAAGATGTTGAAATGGTTGCTCTCCGGCAAAATCTCGGCCATTCGCGCCGTCCCTGCGCTCAAGTCGCCATATAGCTCACCAACTTCGGGGTTCAGCATACCCGCGCCGCTCATCAATAGAACGTAGGCTTGTCGTTTGATTGAGTCGAAGTCATTCTCGGCGACCAGAATCAGCACATTGGCTGGGCGCTGGGAGTCAAGCGCCGCGGAAACCGGCGACATGACAATCACGCCGTCAACCGCTGAAATTTCGTTGCCGGTCTGGAGCGCGTAGCGTGTGCCCTCGCTGTGGCCAATCAGAAATAGCGGAAGAGAAGGGTTGTCGGAAATGAAGTCTTGTGTGACCTCGGTCGATTCGACAGGGTGAGACTTGTAGGACATTTCGACCGGAGAGTTGGGTGAGCCGGAATGCGAGACAAGCCGCACGGTGTAGCCCGATCGCAATAAGGTAAGTGCAAGCGGGAAATATACCTGTGTACTGGAAGAGAACCCTTCGTAAATGACCGCGCGTCCGATTTCGGGCTTGCAAGGCCGGGCATCGTAGAACGCGAGGTCGTAACCGAGTGACTCCGAGCGAAGCGAGCCCCGGTGTCCACCGAAGCGGAAAAGTTCCCAACTGCCGGCAACGTGGCACATAAGCATCAGAATGAGACCCACAACCAGTGTTGCGACACCGGTCTTGCGTTTGCGTGTCCATTCGCTCGCCATAGGCCGAAGTATAGGCGATTTGGCGCGGGATTGTGAAAAGGGCAGGGTATAGGACGTCAAAGAAACGAGGCCAAATTCTATTTTGCGATGATTGTTGACCTGAGGGTCTGACACAGAAAATAGGGGACACGATGCGGCATCGTGTCCCTCATTTTCGCGTTTCCGTTTGCGTGTCGTATGATTCCGAATCGAGGTTCTTTAGATTGCTTCCTCTCCGTGCTCATTAGTGCGGATTCTTATCACTTCTTCGACAGGCCTGACAAAGACCTTGCCGTCACCGATACGTCCCGTGCGGGCCGATGAGACAATTGCCTCAACAACCTTCTCGACCTCGCTGTCGGAGACTACGACCTCGATTTTCACTTTGGGGACAAACTCTATTTCATACTCCGCGCCACGATACAATTCCTTGTGACCTTTTTGCCGGCCAAAGCCTTTGACCTCCTCAACGGTCATTCCTTTGATGCCGACCTTCGAGAGCGCGTCTTTCACGTCTTCGAGTTTAAACGGCTTTATGATTGCCTCCACTGTTTTCATCGATTCCACCCTTTCTTCCGGGAAACTTGAGAAAGCCAACCTCTCTCTATCGTTGCGAGCAGCGCGAAAGTGACCTTCGGAAACGGCTCACCTTGAAACTGGGGTCTCCGAAGCCTTGTCGAGCAAGGCTCCGCTGTAACCGGGCACTCCCATTTCCGTCTCGCGATCAACCCGGTTGCCAACGACCAGGTCAATCAGCTTGAAGATGATCAAGGACATTAATCCCACGTAAGCGATGTTCGATAGTACTCCGATGCACTGGGCGACGAACTGAGAGACATCGCCATAGAAGAGGCCTGTTACTGCCCCGGGGACACCGTTCCATCCGTCGCCATATGTGCCGTCGGCAAAAAGCCCGAGCGCGAGGCAACCCCATGCGCCATTCAGTCCATGGACGGCAATGGCGCCGACCGGATCGTCGATCTTCAGTCTTCTCTCGATGAGGAGGAATCCCTCTACGACGAGCACGCCGGCGACAAGGCCAATGCCGCAAGCGCTGATCGAGTTGACAAACGCGCAGGGAGCTGTGATCGCCACGAGGCCGGCGAGCATTCCGTTGCACATCATGCTCGGGTCAGGTTTCTTGAAGCGCGCGATCCATACCCACAAAGTTGCAGCCATTGCTCCGGCGGCCGATGCCAGCATGGTGTTTGTGGCGACGACTGCGATTCGAAGATCGGTTCCTGCCAGGGTCGAGCCCGGGTTGAAGCCGAACCATCCGAACGCGAGGATGAACGTACCGATGACGGCCATTGGGATGTTATGCCCGAGAATGGGATTGGGAGTGCCGTCTTTGTTGTATTTCCCGTCACGCGGGCCGATGAGCCATGCGCCCACCAAAGCGATAACTCCACCTGTCATGTGGACCACCGACGAGCCGGCAAAGTCTACATGGCCGTGGCCGAGCCCGAAATTCCGACCCAGCGCCGACAGCCAGCCTCCGCCCCATACCCAGTTGCCGTAGATCGGATAGATAATCGTTCCCACAAGCCAACCGTATATGAAAAACGAAAGATATTTCCACCGCTCCGCCATTGCGCCCGTTGGAATCGTCGCGGTCGTGTCCATGAACACCATCTGGAAGAGGAACATCGTGAAAATCGCCACATCGTATGAAGAGCCTGCCAGGAAGAAACCCTTCAATCCGACCAGGCCAAAGTCCTTTCCGAAAAGGCTTATCGTGAACTCATGGTCCAATCCGGCATAGCCTCCCAGAGTGGCGAGGGCGCCGACACCGCCGAACATGAACGCGAACCCGCAGATGTAAAATCCAAGCATACCAAGCGGATAAATCATCATGTTCATGGCCATCGTATGCGCCGCATTCTTGGCGCGAGTAAAGCCGGTCTCGACCATTGCAAATCCCGCCTGCATGAACATGACGAGAAACCCCGTGATGAGTGTCCACATCATATTAATCGCGACCTTGTTATGGCCGACGGCATTCATTAATTCGTCGGACGTGGGCGAGCCGGCGGTCGCGGCGGGAACATCCGAAACGCTGCCGGTGGTCGCGCCAGCGGGGTCGGGTTGGCGCGTCACAGGATGGGTCGCAGTCTCGTCGGCGAACGCCGGCGCGAATGCGCACAGAACACATACAAGCGTAACTGCAACTAAAGTTATCTTCCTACTCATGTCTCTTTCCTTTCCTTGCTATTCTGAGCCTTTCGACCCCGCCTGCGGCGGGGTTAACTACGAGAAACACGTCCAAGCACCGCAGCGGAAAAATCTCCCCTGCCCCCCCTTTTGCAAAAAGGGGAGCGCCTTCTCAGAATAGTTTCTTGAGGACGTCTCCTATGTCCACATTGATATCGAGCTGTATCGTCCATTTCCAGTCTCCGTTGATCTTCGACTCATTAAACCACACGGGACCAGTCAAAAGGCTTATGTCTTTTGTAAAGAATTAGTAGAGGCCGACGCCTCCACCACCGATAGAGTTTTCCCCGCTCGCATAATCAGCGGCAAAGATGAGCTTGCTGTACTCGTTGCCCTGCATATCCGTGGTGGGCATAAACGCTCTGTCGAACCCGACCATGAAGCCCTCGTTTTCCTCGTTTCCGTCGCCGTCGACCAGAGAGTCTTCATTACCTATATAGGGTCCGATGTGCACTCGTCCCAAATATGGGATTGTTTTTCCGACTAATCCGTAGACAATATTCTGGTCTGTGACATCTTTTTCGGTTCCTACATTGAAAATTCCGAGGTTAAGCGCTGGCGACCCATTGAACAGCGAGCCCTCGGGCGTTCCCACTTTGGCATTGAAAGAAACGGGGTCATCAGTGGGTTCAATGACGTCTACTCCTATTTCCATCCGGAATTTATCAAAGGGTAATATCCCTATAGTCAAACCGGAGTCCGTTGGCAGGGAGTCTCCATCGTTTTGGAAGACAGTGAAATAGTTGTCGACACCGATGTGCAGGACGCCAAAGGGCTGAATGTCGGTCGTCGCCGGAGTCCAGTAGGTTGTTGAGGGCGTTGCGACCGCCATATCAACACACAACAAAAGTACGAGTGCCCCGGCCGTAAGAACTGCTGTTAAGAACTGTGCCTTCTTCATTTCATCCTCTCCATTCTATTGACTACGCCTCGTAGTGCATGCTTTTCTCGGAACAACTAAGCATCCAGCCAGACTTTGCAGACTCCGGGGCCCCTTGGTATTCTCTCCTTTCGCTGATTTGCCTTTGTTTTGTTTCATGCGTTCCATTTATAGGTGTACTGTCTAGTTTCCAACGGTCGAAACGGCAAATTCCTGTCTTGGTTTTTCCATAGACTCGGTTCGCGAACCGCCCCTGCAAATCCGTGCAATCCGTGAAATCCGCATACATATTTTTGATTCGTGTCATTCGCTTTTCATTTGTGCCATTCGTGTTCCCTTTCTTAAATC
>CAYVDS010000183.1:0-9663 GCA_964450145.1 uncultured bacterium | reverse complement strand
AACTCAAGAAAATGTCAAGAATACTTAACTTAGTATAATTAATGGGTGACCCCAAATTTGCCCCGGTCATTGGGGTCGAGATGACGTACATCTGGCGGCCCGCCGGGTAGATGCCTCGGCGCAGCATACACAGATGCAGCAGCATGCGGATGGGACCTTCTTCGAACATTCCCATCACGGTGTCGCGAGCGTTTGTAATCGGCTTGTCGGTGAAATGAACGGCCGCGAGCGACCCGATGCCGATGCACTGGCCTCGAATGCCTACTTCCTCGAGCGCCGTGTCGAACCCAGCCCTCAATTTATCGCCCAATTTGTTGATTCGGGTATAGACATCAGGCATCAACTCTTTCATGGCGGCGATGCCGGCTGCCATCGTCAGCGGGTTTCCATTAAAGGTGGCCGAATGCATCATGTAGCCCGGCGTGTCCGGATTGAAAAGGTCCATGATATCTTTCCTGCCGCCTAACGCGCCGACCGGCAATCCGCCGCCGATGATTTTCCCCATTGCCGTCAGGTCGGGCGTGACGCCGAACATTTCCTGAGCCCCGCCCGGCGCAAGTCTGAGCGTAATGACTTCATCGAAGATCAGGAGAATGTCATTCTCTTTCGTAATACGCCGAAGCTCTTTCAGGTAGCCCGGCTTCGGTCTGATCATTCCGAGCGAGCCCATTACCGGTTCCAGAATCAACGCGGCCAATTCGCCTTTGTGTTTCTTAATGAGCCTTTCCGTGATTTCCGGTTCGTTGAATGGCGTGACGACGGTTTCACCCACAGCGCTCAGCGCTATGCCCTTTTCGTGTTGAAGCGTGATGGGCTCCTCAAACGGACCGGCGTCGGTCGGTATAGGTATCAGACTGATCTCGCCCATATCATGATTGCCGTGATAGCCGCCTTCTATCTTCATGAGTTTCTGCTTGCCGGTGAAACCGCGGGCCGCGCGAACGCACATCATCGTCGCCTCGCTGCCACCGCTGCAAAACCGCACTTGCTCGACGGAGGGGACTCGCTCGCATATCATCCTGGCAAGGATGGCCTGGCTCTCCGTGGGCGCGGCGTATGCGGTTCCAAGCTGCAACTGCTCCTGAACGGCCGCAACGATCTTCGGATGCGCATGACCATGAATCAGCGACGTGTAATTATTGAGGAAGTCAATATACTCGTGCCCGTCAACATCGTAGATACGGCATCCCTTCGCCCGGTTCACGAAAACCGGATAGGGTTTGTAATGCGCCGCGCTGCGCGTATCGCCGCCCGGCAGGTATTTCTTTGCGATCTCTATCAGCTCTCCCGACTTCTTGCTCCAGTCTTTGTACTCCTGCTGGATTGATTCTATGCTCGTAGCCATAGTCGCGCCTCCATTATTGTTGAAAACAAACCATACTTTCCCTTGCAGCGTCAAAACAATCGGGCTGTCAAGGATTTGATTCTGTACTACTCACTGTTATTTTCTTGAATTTCCATCGTGATTTCTTGCAAAATCTTGTATGGAACTCACGTGGGCGCAATGAATTGCGCCCCTACAAACATGAATCAAGAAACCCTGTAGGGGGACCCGATCCATCGCATACAAACATGAATCAAGAAACCCTGTACGGCCGCGATTCATCCGTGAACCAATAAACCCTGTAGGGGCGCGATTCATCGCGCCCAATGTATGCTGTTTGCTTGCGGCTATGCCGCGCTGTGCTACACCGGCTTGAAACCGGTGAGCGCTTCCAGAAAATCCGACAACTTTATAAGAAGTTCGTCTCTCTTCTTGAGGACTTCCGCTTCGCTCCTGCCAGCGTAGTCGTATATGCCCTTCGATGTCTTTACGCCCAGATGGCCCTGATTGACTTTCTCTTCTATGAGCCGATTGGTTATCCCAAAACTCTGCATCACATGGTATACCGTGTCGAGTCCGGTGAAGTCCAATGTCTGAACTACGCCGAGGATCGGAAGGCGTATCCCCAGGCTCAGCTTGACAGCCAAATCTATATCCTCCGGCGCCGCCCACTCGTTTTCGAGCATATTCGATACCGCCATGCCGATGCCGCTCTGAATTTGATTTATGATCGCAGCGGGCACGTACTTCTTCATGACGAGAGGCTGCTTGCCGGTCCGCTCAACGAGTTTCGCCGTAAATGCGACAACATCAGGAGAAGTAACAGGACCCGGAATAACGTCCACCAGGCGGAAGATATGAGCGGGCATTATCCAATGGCAAATCACGAGACGCTCGGGATTTCTCACCTCCGCAATCTCGAAGATATTGAGAGAGGAAGTGTTGCTGGACAAAATCGTGTCGGCGGAACAGGTTTCATTCAACTGCGAAAAGACTCGCTTCTTAACGTCGGGGTCTTCAGTCACGGTTTCCAAAACAAAATCGGCCTGTTTAGCCGCGGATGCCAGATCGGTGGTCGGGTGAATGCGATCGAGAATTGACGGGATGGCGCCCCGTTCCACTTTGCCAAACTCGGCCAGCGTGTCCAGGTTGCGCCGTATGAGGTTAAGGGCGCGAGCGAGTGATTGCTCGCGTGTCGCTATGAGGTCCACCTCTATGCCCGCCTGTGCAAACACCTGAGCGATCGAGTGCCCCATAAGGCCGGCGCCGACAACCGCGACTCGTTTCACGTCATCTGCTGAGGCCATAGTCCTCCCTCTTCACTTCCATCTTTCCATTGCATACCTGAAGGTATCAAGCAGGCCGTCAACAATCTCTTCGGGTTTGACCGCCATTGGTGAATCAACTGCTAAAGCGGTCATCAGTCCTTCAAATGTAACGAAGAGCATCCGGATCAATGAAGACCGCTTTTCAGCGGAGAGAGCGGGATAACGGCGCAACAATTCCTTTTCCGCGATCTCCATGAATTCGATGTCGTTCTTGCCATGCATTCGATTGATGTCCGGGTCAACCATAGCCATGCCTAAGTATTCGCGGGTCACACCCCGAAGGATCTTGTTCTCAGCCAAAAATCTGAACTGTCCCCGCAGTCCCGCTCGCAGTCCCTCAAAAAAGTCCTCCTTCTCGGCCATCGAAGTACGAAATATTTCCAATGACCTTATCTGGCGAGAGCGATTCAAAATCATCAGCAATTCCTTCTTGCTTTCAAAATGGTGGTAAACTGCGCCGAGTGTCATACCCGCTTCCGCAGCGATCTCTCGGATTGTCGTTTTTTGATAGCCCTTAGTGGCGAAGCATTCCGTGGCGGCAAGAAGTATTTTTCGCCTTGTGAGTTCCGTGGCCTGCTCGTGAAGCGCTTTCGGGTCTGCTTCGGGCTCAGCCAACAACTGCTCAATGGTGAGATTTGAATCGTCCGTATTCATAAAGGAATCCACAATAATTAGGCGTTAGATAACAGTGATATGTTACATATCAGAGATATGCTACCACACCAAACTTCATTTGTCAAGTCCCCACAAAATCACTATGGTGAAGCCATCCCGTTATTTGAGAATCGGCGTTGGCGCCTACAGGAGCCCCTGTTTTCCCGCTTTCCGTTGTAACCCTTTGCTCCGATTTGGTATGACACAAATGACGCAATGGTGACGCATCTCCGATAAGAGACAAAAAGGCGAAAGGGGCCGCAGGCCCGGGGCGAAAGGGAATATGTAAGCGAGCCGATAACAATGGTTTCCGGAGTCGGCGCGTAAACGCCTTGGCGCACTTTGGCGGGAAAATATGACACATATGACGCAATGACGCAAGATTTCGCAGTTCGCTCACAAATTTTGGACTCGAATCGTCCAATTGACGACTGGGAATGGTCGAGGCGAAAGGGGCGGGGCTTCGCGGGAGAAACTGGGAAAAGGAGAAGCGCTGAACAGGGACCAAACCGACCGCGAAAGGCGCAACGAAAGGACTCTTGAGTCGCGCTCATACGTGATTTTCATGGCGAGTCGTTCCTATCTTTTCCCTTGGTTTCCCTTTTGACCTTTTAGCCGCGTCAGCTTCCACATGCTGCTTATAGTGAAGGATGGATGGAGAGGTTGTCAACGAAGTTATTTTTAATGATTGGCGCCACACTCATAACCGCAAAGACGTCAAGGCGCTAGGGAGCATTAACCGCAGAGCGACACGGCAAGGCGCAGCAACCGAACCAACCAACCAATAGAGGCGAAAGGCGAAAGGAGGAAGGCGAAAGGGGAAAAGAAGAGCAAGAAAAGAGACATTATTAACCAATCACGGATGCACATGGTGCAGCGTAGCCGCAACCAAAGAAGGCGAAAGGAGCAAGGCGAAAGGCGAAAGGGGAATTCTTACAATCAAGATCACGAAAAAACGAAGGCCTAGGCAGGGGTGATTCTTACTGTTCCCATCAGCGAGAGTTTGCGTAATCAGCGGATCATTCTCGGTATCTCGGTTAGATTTTGCCGAATGGTCAACTCGTTACGGGTGTGATATAAATAACACTGGAGCGGTAAGCCCTTCCTGGGTGGCCAAGGTGTTCCCCTCCATAGGTGGGCCAAAGCCTTGGAAAGAACGGCCCCAGGTGGCGTGCTCTTTTTTTATGTGAGATGTGGAATCGGGAAGGATTCCGTCTGCCGGGAAAAGACCTAACCATAAGCTGTTCGACTTGCGCCGCAATTCTCAAGAATTCGCTGCCCAAGCTCTTGACGGAGTCGGCCGTTTGTGGTATCATAATAGTGACTTCGACAGTCGAAGACCTAAGCATTTTGCTTGATGGGCGGTGACTGAGCAATTCGGGCGCCGCCCGCTTTTATTTAGGGAGAACGACAAGGCCGAATCCCGCGTACTTCCCTTCTCTATTTCTGCGAAATTTCGATCTTACAATGTCCCAATCGTGGCGAGGCCGTTTCCCGATAATATGTCTCCCTATCGGCGAAACCACCAAGTCCGCTACCTGAAGGCCTGCAATATTTTCTCGCTTGTCCCGGATATGCAACTCGCCGATATGCTGTCTGAGTAGCGATGCTGACACGAACTGAGTGCCGCTTGTCCTCAAGTCAATCCACGCCAACCTCAATTGATTGTTCAGAGTCTCGTCCCGTGATTCCGCAACAATGATTCCCGGCTCCTTCGATCGTCTGCTTATCTCATACACAAACCGTTCGACGAGAACGTGCAAGGAGAGCATATACGGGTCTGCTGCTGCCAATCCGTATTTACTGAAGTGCCGGTCTTTGCGGATAACGCATGCCACAACAGAAAAATCCAATTGTGCGATCAACTCATTTAGTTCGCAAAAGAACCTTGTCCTGACAGACTCGTCTGTGAGGGTCTGAAAGGCGGCTCGGCATCTTACAATATCTGATGTGTGAAGGATAACATCGTCTCGGCCACAGAACCGATTCTTAAAGTCCTTCAATGCCTGGGTCATACAGCCATCGTGATATGATAACTCAACTATGACTCCTGCCAGGACAAAAACAGGGTATTGCGGATCAATCCTCGACAGACTGTGATCCCCCGATTCATCCAGAAATAATGCCAGCATCTATCAGCCACCTCGTTTACTTAGGTTCCTATCTCAACCGAAAGCGGGCAAATCCCGTCTGCTTTCATCCAGATAAAGCCACCACATGAGCAAGCCTCCCCTGCCAAGATTGACGTATTGTAGCAAACACGTTAAGCATGGTCAACGCTGGCTTTAGCGTCCGACCTTTCGCCCTTTTTATGCGCTGGTGGCGAACGAATTCGCCTCTCTGCCACTGACGACTCCCTTTCTGCTTCCGGCATGAGGTCTGTGCGTGTCAGGTGCATCGCTCTAGGAACATTTTCCGTGTCGCACTCGCCGAAGCATTTCAGAAGTACGCGCCCATCACTTCTCGCGCTGATCGCTCTCAAGGTTGGGATGGTTATTCCGGTCAAGTCGAAGAGTTCCTTGATGCTAAAGTCACATTTCGTTGTCGAAGTGTTCACAAGTATCTTCTTTCTGTTTTCAACGCTTTTCTGTTCTAGCTCAGCCTAATATTAGCATCATGAGTGTTATAAGTAAAGTGGCATCAAATAGTTACGCTGTGGCAAAGCGTGTGGCAAAGCGTGTGACGTTGTTCCAAACCGTGTGGCAAGCGATTTATAAATATACAAAGTCATAACTTCGCATAATACAATGAGAGAGAGGTAGGACGGATTAAACGGCTAACGGCTAGGGGTTGAAATTTTGGCAGGTTGAGGGGATTCTATTCTTGCGAGTCCGAAGATTGGTAGATGTATTTCTCATTCAATGAGAATGATTTTTTCTGGCCGCTGGAAACATCCGTTGACTCGCTAATCAATTCTTGGTATATCTCCGGATCATTCCCGCGCTTGAAGACCTGTTTGAGATTGAACTTCTTTGCCTTGCTCTGGGTCCTGGTTTTGAGTTGTTGGTTTCTTAGCGGCTTCCCCTCTTTATCCGCTTTGTACAACGCTTCCAAGCATTTTGCCGCTTGCGGTGTGGCAACACGCCCTCCGTCTTTATTGATTATAACCGGATGAAAGTTATCTTTGAACATGACCGCCCCTTCCGGGAGTGACTCTTGGCGCTGACCTTTTTCGTCCTTATAAGCTAGTCCCCGCTGCTTGAGTAAGAATTCCTGCATATGCTGCTCGGGCGTGAGTCCCGCTATATGTTTGAAAAAGCCGTCGCACTTATTTCTATTACGCTCTATTTCATCAATCAAAACGTCAAAATCGAGTGCGGAGTAATGGAGGGACCAATCCCAAAGGTTCTTGTGGCATTCTGTCTTCTCATAATGATCGAACATCACGCCCCTTCCGTGCGCAGCCAGCATTATACGCATAGGCCGGGTGACCTCGGTATTCTCTCCAAAACAAAGGAAACCACAATCGAGGCAAATCCGCGAGGGTTCTTCTTTATTGGGCGTGTCTGGTTTCTTCGGCATCGTTCTACCTCACAATGCTTCTACCATGATAGGACTATGGGCGACGGAAGTGGGTAGGTCACTCTTTCGGGTAGCTTGCCCTAGCCACCCACATAATGGTTAATTGATTTTATCAAAGTACATCACAGAAATCAATCTCAAAGGGAGTCATATATCATGGCCCCGTCAGTCGGCTGTCCCCTCACCTGCAAATTATGGCAAGCGTTTCCAAAAAAAGCGTCTACATGAGCATTTTGGTATGGGCGTAAGCAAATAAGTCGATGTTTGACAATTAAGGTTTTCATGCGGAGGGATATTATTCGGGCAATTCTCGCGTTGTCGAGGATTCTGATTTGTGGATTTGTGGTTTGTGGAATAGAGTTGACTTTTGTGAATAGATTTGCATAAGATCACTGTTGGTACAGAAAGGATCAATCGTCGCATTCGCCCGTAAGCAAACATCTTTGCTGCTGCAACCGTTGCCAAGGACGCTTTAGCTATCGCGCAGTCGACGGAGAAGAACCATGATTGAATTCACTTGCGCATGCGGACAGAAACAAAAGGTCAAAGATGAATACGCAGGCAAAAAGGGGCGATGCAAGAATTGTGGAGCATCACTCCAGATTCGTGTTGCGGGAACTGGCAGTGAAGGCCAATGCGCAAAGATGCAACTGAATAAGGTGACGCCTTCAGGGGATAGACAGTTTGCGGAAGAACCAGCAAAGAAAAGTCACGAGAATGAAAAGGAAGAAGATGAACCTGAGAAAATAAATGAAGAGCTTCAAGATTCAGAGGTAAGACCGGTAAAGAGCGACAAGGCCACGGGGAATAAGCCCAAGTTTGGGACCGTTGCAATAGGTCTTGTTTCAGTTATTGTGATTGCTGTCTTGATTGTCGAATTCGGAACAAAGAAAGGAACAATATCGGGTGCTGCGTGGATCACGAAAAAAGCAGGGCAATCCGACATTCTGAGAGGTTTTGAGATAACTCTTTGCAAGGTAAGTGTTATCCAAGATATAAATAAGCTTCAGGAGACAGAAATAGCTTTATTTGCTTTCTGGCTAGCTCGCTTCGAGCAGGCGAAGGAAACCGGGGACACGACTTCAATGAGGGAGTGTCTAAAACATCTCAGCAAGTATGGCTGCTTGAACCTTGTTTTGAGGAGGGATGCATCCTTGAAACATGCCCTGACCACCGTAAGGACAGATGTAGAAGGGAAGTACACTATTCCCGCTGTTCCTTTCGGCTCCTACTATCTCTATGCGGGTTACGAAACCGAATTTTCTAAGGCTTATTGGTTGATTCCTGTCAAAGTGGAAAGCAGGAAGCTAATTTCTATCAATCTCGACAATTCAAATGCGCGGGAAATATGGAATAAGGATTGACCGGCCCGTTAGGATTTTCATGTCGAGCCTCTTGGCAAGGCTCGGAGAGTGCTATGCAAGACCGACAGGAAGATTCCAACCAGCAGTTAAAGAAGTGCCCTTACTGCGGGACTGATGTGAAAAAGACTGGTTACCGATGCTCCGCTTGTCACCGCTCCCTTGCCAAGACTGACCAGCAGGAATGGGAAAAGACTTCGACTGCCGTCCAGAATGGGAAGGGGGAAGCCCTCCTACCACAAGAATTGCCCATAAATGGGCGAAAGCTGTCCGCCATTGCACTGTCACTTCTAGCAATCGGTCTCCTTGTTTTCGTTGTTGCTCACTCCTACCGGTCGTTCTCCCGTAAAGACAAAAGTCAGAACGTGAAGTTCTCGTCTGCGGTTTCAAATCCGCTCGCCAAGACTACCGTGACAATGCCGTCAAGCACAGTTCCACTACGTTCAGAAGTTCTTTCCACTGTGAAACTACAATCTGCTGCCACGGCGCAATACAGCAGAAGCACCCAATCTAGTCCGTCCGCGTCTGAAAGAAATTTCCTACAGGACGCTAATCGGGAGAAGAAAATTCAGAATTTCGTTGATGTTGTGTTGAAGGACTTAAGGAAGAAAGAGGTATTGACGACTCATACTCTCCGTCTGAAATCCGGCAAAGATGTGCAATGCACTGTAGTGAATGAATCTGATACTTCTCTCACGGTCCGTTTTCGCGGCGTAACGACAAAGATCGAGAAGTCGAAAGTAGATAGAATTGAAAGCCGAACGCCTGAGTCTGTGGAAACAGAATTGCAGCGACTCGCATTGGCTCAAGCCACGAAGATCGTTGATGAAGGACTAGTCCAATATGGAGACGCATGGATTACTCCTGCCGAAAGAGCACGACGAATAGAGATGGACAGAAAGAACGCTGAGGACGAGGGAAGAAAGGATAGGATGCAGAAAGAAGCTGAGGCCGCCAGGGTCCGAGCCAGAGCGCAAGAGCAACATAATCGAAATTACGAAGAAGAACGAACTGAGAACCTGGCGAGGCAGCTAGACGAACAGGCAATGCAGAATTATTTGTACGCAGATAGGGAAACGCAGGCCAAAGCGGCAGCCTTGACGCTTGAACTACAAAAACGCGGAGGGCAACGCTTATCTGCACAGGAGTTCGCTGATCTCTCCCCCGAGATCAAGTTGATCATACGCTACTATGTGCCGCGTCTTTTGCCGCCTGAACTGATGCGCTAACGGCAACTTCCGCGCTGTACGAACATGCATGGAACGGCTCGGGTCCAACTCTTTATTCTTGAATATGGTAATAATATTGCGTGTTGATAATTAAATATCCCCCCCCAGGCTCAGGATCAAAATGCGCGTTGTCAAACAAGCACCGCTCAGGTCAGGTCGTGCAATATGACAGACGTATCATCGCATGAATCCCTCCAGCGGATAAGAGTTTCCCCGTTCTTAATGAGACATATTCTATCTTCCCT
>CAYVDS010000182.1:2898-9691 GCA_964450145.1 uncultured bacterium | reverse complement strand
CAGCGGGGCGGGCTGCGAGGTCGAGCGCCTCGGTGTCGAGCGCAGCGAGCGCGCCATCGACGAGGCCGACCTTGTTCTCTTCGTAGTCGACAGCGCGGAAACGCTCACCTCGGAAGATCGGCGTATTATTGAAAGACTTTCCGGGAAACCCCACGTCATCGTGGTTGCCAACAAGAGCGATCTTAATCTAAACGCGGATATGTCCGCCTTCGAGACGCTGCTGTCCGGCAGAAAAATCGTGCGCACGTCAGCCACGCAGGGAACCGGCATCAAAGAGCTCGAAGACGCGATATTCAGCGAGGTCACCGAAGGCGCGGTTATCGCGCCGGAGGAGATTCTGGTGAGCAGGCTCAGGCATCAGCAGGCGCTCGAAAGAGCGCGCGCAGCGCTGCGCTCAGCTACACAGGCGATTGAGAAGAATCTGTCAGTCGAATTCGTTGCGGTCGATTTAAGGGAAGCGCTTGACGCGCTCGGCGAGATTGTCGGCGCCGTCATAACCGACGACATACTCGACCGTATATTCAGCGAGTTCTGTATTGGGAAATAAGACGGTTTACGGTTTACAGTTCACGGTTTTCGGTTACAACCATGAACGACGAGCCCTAAACTGTGAACCGTGAACCATAAACTGCGGCCATGAACCATAGACCATGAACCCTATGCCGTTTCTTTTCAATCCAAAATCTAAAATCCAAAATCCGAAATCGAATGATGTACCTTTACCCGAAAAAATATGATGTGATCGTTGTCGGCGCGGGGCATGCCGGCTGCGAGGCGGCCCTTGCGGCGGCCAAAATGGGCTGCGAGACGCTGCTGTTGACCATCTCGCTCGACACCATTGGGCAGATGTCGTGCAACCCCGCGATCGGCGGTCTGGCGAAGGGACATCTCGTGCGCGAGATCGACGCCCTCGGCGGCGTAATGGGGAAGGTGACCGACGCGACCGGAATCCAGTTCCGCATGCTGAACCGGGGCAAGGGGCCGGCTGTGTGGGCGCCCCGCGCACAGGCGGACAAGAAGGCGTATCAGCTCAGACTAAAACATCTGCTTGAAGAGGCCGTGGGTCTCGATCTCAAGCAGGCGCTTGTCGAGGATATCTGCATCGAGAGCGGGCGCGCCACCGGAGTTCTCACACAGACGCAAACGAAGTTCGAGGGACGCGCCGTCATCATCACGACGGGAACGTTTCTGCGCGGATTGATACACATAGGTTTGTCACAGCACGAAGCGGGAAGAGCCGGAGAGTGGGCTGCGAGGCTGCTATCCGATGCGTTGAGACGGGCCGGTTTCGAGCTTGGGCGTCTCAAGACGGGAACGCCGCCAAGGATAAACAGGAATACGGCCGACCTTTCTGCGTTTATCGAGCAGCCGGGAGATACGCCTGCCCCTCCTTTTTCGTTCTCGACCGAGAAGATCGATCGCGAGCAGGTTCCCTGTTATCTCGGGCACACGAACGAAAAAACGCACGAGATCATCCGCAACAATCTCGACCGGTCGCCGCTCTACTCAGGCAGAATCAGCGGAATAGGGCCGCGGTACTGTCCATCCATCGAGGATAAGGTGGTCAAGTTCGCGGAGAAGACGGAGCACCAGATTTTTCTCGAACCCGAGGGCTTGGACACCGACGAAATGTACTGCAACGGGATTTCGAGCAGTTTGCCCGAGGACGTTCAACTGGAATTCCTCCGGACCATAAAGGGCCTCGAAAACGCCGAGATCATGCGCTATGGCTACGCAATCGAATACGATTTCGCGCCGCCTTCGCAGATAAAGTCGACCATGGAGACGAAAAGGGTCGAGAACTTGTATTTCGCCGGCCAGATAAACGGCACATCGGGATACGAAGAAGCGGCGGCGCAGGGTTTGATGGCCGGAATAAACGCGGCGCTCAAGCTCAAAGCCGAACCCCCGCTCGTTCTTTCGCGCTCGCAGGCCTACATTGGTGTTCTCATTGACGATCTGGTCACCAAGGAAATACGCGAGCCTTATCGCATGTTCACAGCGAGGGCCGAATATCGGTTGCTGCTCAGGCAAGACAACGCCGACCTGCGGTTAATGCCCATCGGCCACAGTCTCGGCCTCGTGGACGATCGCGCTTACCGGCATCTGGAAAGAAAACGTGAACGAATCGAGGAGGAACTCGCCCGGCTCCGCAGCCACCGACTTCCGCCGTCGGAGACGGTTGACCGGCTCTTGCTCGAGCGCGGGACAGGCATGATGAAAGACGGTACGACGCTCGAGCAGTTATTGCGACGCCCGGAGCTCAGCATCGCCGAGGTATACTCGCTGGCCGGACTCGTCGCGCCGGAGGCGGCGGTCTCCGAGCAGGTGCAGATCGAGGTCAAATACGAAGGTTACATCAAACGTCAACTCGCGCAGATAGAGAAAGTTGAGAGGATCGAAGAGGCGGCGATTCCCGGGGACATCGACTACGCGCGCATACACAGCCTGTCGAATGAGGGCCGCGAAAAACTGACTCGTTTTCGGCCATCAACGCTGGGGCAGGCTGCCCGAATAACGGGCGTGAGACCTTCCGACATCTCCATTCTGATGATCTATCTAAGAAAATAAAGATTAGAAAAGCAATTCGTGCGAATGAAACGGTACTTAACCGGAAACCTGAAACCGTTTCAAATGCTCAGTCGCTTGGCTGGGGTTCCCGAGCAGCTTCATCTCGCCTCATGCGGCTGCTCTGAGCGAGTTCGCCGAAACTATGCTTCCTGAGCAGAGCAAACATTTGCACCTGCGCTTCACGCCATACGTCGTGGACCGGGCAGACGGGCCGGTTTTCACAGACTTCCCCATTGCTCAAGCAGACGTTCAAGGCAATCCGTCCCTCGATCGCTTCAAGCACGTCGAGCAAGGTGATATCTTCCGGCGCCTTCATCAGTGAGAACCCACCGCCCGTTCCGCGGGATGAACTCACGATGCCGGCTCTCGCGAGGCTCTGGAATATTTTGGACAGAAAACTGGGGGGAACATTCTGGCGCTGAGAGATTTCGTTCAGCAGGCACACGGCGCCTTTCGGCTGCATGCACAGGTCGAGCACTCCCCGTATCGCGTATTCAGAAGCTCGCGTTATCTGCATCTTTCCTTCCCCTGTAACTCCCCTTTGAAACCAGAGACAAAAACCCTATGGACGGACCTCTCCGCTCGCTTCAACAATAAATTATGTCAGCCGCACTACAATTTGTAAAGCAGTATTCAGTTCCAGCACAAAAAAAATCTTCATAGTCCGGCGATCCACCTGAAGATTTGCATAGGAACATCAACGATAGAACCGAATATTCCACTGGAAAGAAAGAGCATGAGCATAATGTATCCGAAAACCTGCACCCGGTGATATTGCCGCCGGATTTGCATCGGAAGGAAGTGGTAGAGCAAATGGGAGCCGTCGAGCGGCGGGATAGGAATAAGGTTAAAAACCGCCAGGGCGACGTTCAGAAACATCAAACGAGCCATGAGATGGTAGATTATCCCCAAAATAGGGGTCGCAAGCTGAAGCCACACAAGCAACTGCACAGAACGGAGAGCGCTCGCGGCGAACAATGCGATCAGTAAATTGCTGGTGATGCCGGCAAGAGAGACGATCATGTCGTCGCGCCGGTAATTGTGGTAGCGGTTCGGGTTCACAGGAACCGGCTTCGCCCAGCCGACTAAGGGGGCGCCCGTCATCATTGCCAACAGCGGCAACACCAATGTGCCTATGGGGTCGACGTGCGCGATAGGATTGAGGGTTATCCTGCCCATGAGTTTCGCCGTGTCGTCGCCGCACATATAGGCCGTCCACGCATGCGCCATCTCATGCACGCACAGTGAGAAAATCAACAGAACAAAGTAGATAACAGTATCTTCAATATCAATTGGCATACATTAAATGGTTCCTGGTTCTAGAAGAGGGTTTCAGGTTTCAGGTTTCAGGTTAGAAGCAGGCGAATCTCGCCTCCGTTGATCTAATCATTCCCACGAAGGCGCGCACCAACAATCATCTCTCAATCATTACCGCCTCAAATTGGCCGCTTTGACAAACTCTTCGAAAGCTTCCTTCTCGGAGTCACTCAATGAGTCGGGGATTTGGACGCTCACCTGCACGATGTGGTCTCCCCTGCCGTTTCCGGTCACCTTCTTGACGCCCCTGCCCTTGAGCCTGAGCTTCTTCCCGGGCTGAATCCCGGCAGGAATACGCAGCTTAACGGGGCCGTCGATCGTATCAACCTGTACTGTGGCGCCGAGCACCGCCTGAGCGAGGTTCAGCGTGACTTCGCTGTGGATGTCACTCCCCTCGCGTCTGAAGCGCGGATGCTCCTGAACCCGGACGGTGAGGATGATGTCGCCCGGCGGCCCGCCATCAGCCCCTTTTTGGCCTTGTCCGGCTATCCGTATTTTCGAGCCGCCGCGCACGCCGGCAGGTATTTTCACCGAAATCGACCGCGTCCGCGTCACTGTGCCGTTTCCGCCGCATTGCGCGCAGGGCCTGCCGCCGACCGTCCCGCGACCGAGGCAGCCGGGACACGGACGGCTGATCGAGAATGCTCCCTGGCTCGTAGCGACGGAACCGCGTCCATTGCATGTGGGACACGTTTTCATGCCCGAAGCCGGATCGGTCCCCGCGCCTCCGCAGTGAGAACAGTCTTCCTCATGGGTAACCTGAACTGTGGTTTTGCCGCCGGAAATGGCCTGCTCGAACGAGACCCCTATTTCTGCGCGCGTGTCTTCGCCTTTCATTGCGCCGAAATGGAAACCGCGTCCCATGCGCTGGCCCGCGCCCCCGAACCCGAAGATCGAGCTGAACAAGTCCCCCAGATCCCCGAATCCCGAAAGGTCCTCGTATCTGAATTGGCCTCCACCAGGCCCGCCGCCGGGTCGCGGCCTGAAGCCGCCGAAACCCTCAGCGCCGCCCGCGCCGAAGAAGCCGCCATCGCGCATCATATCGTACTGTTTTCTCTTGTTCTCGTCGTTCAGTACGTCGTAGGCTTCCTGAACTTGCTTGAATTTCTCTTCGGCAGACTTGTTCCCCGGATTCCTGTCTGGATGATATTGCTTCGCCAGTTTGCGATAGGCGTTCCTTATCTCAGCCGCAGAGGCGGTTTTAGACACACCCAATGTTTTATAGTAGTCCTTGGCTGGCAAGACGTTTCACCTCTCTGGCAATGGCGGGCAAAAAACTATCTATAAATTGTCCCGCAATCAGCGATCCGGCATAAGCTTCGTAGGCGCCAATTCATCCGCACAATTTCTTTCCGGCCCTTCTCACGTCGCGCTTACGAACCATTCAACGCCTGCGGGACTGCGGGATAGCTTCATTCCTCAAATAAAGCATAGGCGCGCTTATTTTGTCGAATTCACTGGCCATCCGGCCTGCAACGCAAAGAGCGCTCCCGTCGCGGGGTCGTACATCCAGAAGATTCTTCTTCTTGTCCTTATGAGTTGTATTATCTCCGTGGCCTCCGTGCCGATTTGGGCGCGCTCAGACATGCTAGACCCCAGGCCCTCCGCAACTACGATGCCACACCCGGCCCGTCCCTTGGACCGCCCGCGAATCGATCAAACAGGAACTGGCTGTTCGAGGCTCTTCAACCTCTTCTTCCTTCAAATGCCCTCCCACAAATCCGCAATATTCCTGCTATAGCAATATTCCTGCAAGCTGCCTTAATCTCAGCCTGCATTCTCGAACCCGCCCGCACTCCCTTTCGCCTCTTTCTTAGGAGCGCCCTACCCCCTGCATGGGGTTGATTGTGTGAGAAACGTGAGTTTTGTTTGAAACTTGAAACCTGAAACTTGAAACCATTTTCTTAGGAGTGTGTGACCGCGTCTTTGGCGTGGTTAATTATGACAGAAACGCCCCTTAATTCGGGGACATGATGCCTCATCGTGTCCCCGAATTAAGGGAAACAATGGCAAGGTCCTTTGCGGTTTAACCATGAACCATGAACCGGTTTCTTAGGAGTCCATGCCGTCCATGAAGTCCACCCTTCCCGAAATCGCAGAGAACGGGGCATTGGCCCTGATTGCCGTGGCGGTGTCTCTCCTGGACCGTCAGATAAAGCCCATGCATCCACCCGAAACGCTCGCCCTCCGGATGAAAAAGCGCTCAAGGCATTGAAGCATGCCGGTGTGAAGCCATACCTGACTACCGACATGCATTCCCTCGCCAAGAGGATTGAAAAGGGTATGAGAGTTCCGGAGACAAGGAATGGATAGTGGACACTAAGCTTTGGGAGATAACCGTTATCGCGTTATCAGCTTCCCTTGGGCTTGGGCAGATTTGATCACATTGTGGTTGGATGTGAAGACAGTGATTCCCGGAACGACTGCAAAATCACCGTCGTCCGTTATGATCTGCAAAGAGCCGGACCTCTTGAGCGTTTCAAGAATAAACAAATCATATCCATTTATTGGAAATGCGCCACACATAGCGAGAGCCGCATCCGCAAATGACTCGTGAAGCATGGTCTCAACCGGGTTCGCTAGACTCTTAACCTGCTCCCATGCAGTCCGAATCTCCATTACAACCTGCTTGCGTTCTGCGGGGAAGTTGTGCCGGAATTCTTTTGGCTCGTTCTTATTGAATTGAGCAGTTCCGGCTCGGATGTCCAACTCTGTCCGCTCGATAAGATTTGCCAATTCCGGCAGTGACAGTAAACAGCTTCGCAAGCGTGCCTTCGCCGACAGGATCTTGCCTATATATGCGGGATAGTCAGTGGTTTGATACGCTTTCGGAGGACGGCCACCCTGACTTGCGCGCGTGTAGGTCATCCAGTACCAGACGTTTGTATCGACGAGGAATGCATCG
>CAYVDS010000182.1:0-2888 GCA_964450145.1 uncultured bacterium | reverse complement strand
GCGACCTCAAGGTGCGCAGCAAGCTGGCAGACCTCTACACGCGCGAGGGCAACAACATCCGCCTGAACGACGTAATTGACCGCCATCACTTGTTCCCTGCTTGCTCGGCCAATATATCATCAAGCGCTTTCCGAAGGTCCTCATCGGAATAATATGCCTTCGAGTTCTCGATTACACGTTTGAGCACGTTTATGCCGACAGAGGTAGCGTTTGATACCTTAAGAAGCCGATTTAGCTCTTCCGGCTTGATGTCTTTCAGAAGCTGGCCGATGGCAGCATTGAAGAATGGAGAAGCAAACACGCTCACCCCGCTAAAGTCTAACTCAACCGGTTGACCAGCTTTCAATTTCGGATGAATCTGCTCATAGACCTTCTGGCCGTCACCGAGCGTAATGCAGTTCTCACCAAGCAACTCTCGCATATTCAGCTTCATAATAGCCTCTCTCAGAACAAAGGCGCTTCCGTCTCCCATGCCACACCGACAATCGCATCTCGTAACAGCACGCTGACGTGAACCCATCCCCGTCCAAGCCAATTCATCTCTACGTAATTTATCAACGTCGCTTCTTCTCTTTCGCGATCCTCTCTATACGGAATGGAGTTTGCTGCCAGAGCAGCAATCGGATACACAAACTCTGCCAGGAATCCATTCCTCGCAAGATTCCGTGTAGACCGAACTGGGTATTTCCTGCAGCCAACCAGCCTCAAGCTCGAGAGAATCGATGTCAACGCACTGCCAATCGAAATGCCAGTTTCTCTGCAACCGACTCCGGCAAAGGAATCCGGCGAGCCAGCTTCTCGGTGCTGCACGCGTCCACCTTGAATTTCTCGCCCATGACCACGCTGAACCACCGTTCACGGTCCATCACAACGCGGTACTGCTTCTCGTCCTGCGTTTCGGCGAGGTACGGCAGATACACTCGGATGGGCTGACCACAGCGTTCCGCCTTCGAGCCGATGCGATCCACGCGGCCCGTTCGTTGTTCCAGCGTGCTCGGATTCCAGCACAGGTCATGATGGATGACATAGCGACAAAACCGATGCAAATCCACGCCCTCAGCCATCACGCTGCTCGCAATGAGCACTTCCGGAAAGAACGGACTATTGAAAGTCAGCATCAGGCGCTGGCGCGTCTCCGACTTTACTGCGCCGTTAACCAGTCGCACATTTGGCAACAGTTGCTCCCGTGCGGCACCCTGCTGTTCGTCTTCGCTGATCGTGCTCTGCACCTCAAGCCCGGTGATCGTTCCGGTCTGTACGTTGCGAATGGCTTCGAGGTAACGCAGCCGCTCAGTCTCCACACAATGATTTTCGAGGAAGTCAAAGAAGCGGTGCAGCAAGTCGCTGAGTTTCAACCCTGACCCGTCGCCGGATGCTAACGCTTTCTTGACCGCTGCCCGATTAAGCCGGTCGGCGGCGAGCGGGAAGAAGCGCGCCAAGAACGATGGCGTGCGCAGATAGCGCCGTGTCATTTCCAAAAGCAAAGCCGCGTGTGACGTGAGCTTCGCGTAGCGGCTCAGGAGTGCGGTCACTCCGTCGTCACACGCGCGTCGGATCGGGGAGTCGCTGTCAAAGAATCGTTTACCAATCCGTTCCAATTCCGCCGCCGCCTGCTTCGGCGGACAACCGAGCTTCTTCGCTCCGCGACGGGCAATTTCGTCTCTCATGAAACCGGAGATGACTTGGCGAAGCACGCGACCGGAGGCGACGTAGTGGCAGAATACCACAACCTTCTCACCATCCTGCCAAGCGGCCAACGCACGCTTCGCCGTAGCCTCGATTTTCGGATGTGCCGCGGAGTCACGATGATCTTTTAACGGCAGCACTTTCTGTAATCTGTCGAGATACCACTTGCCAACTGTGTCCCCCGCGTCGCCGGTCGCTGTTTCATCATCATCAACGTCAGTGCCGCTCTCTCTCGTCTTGCGTGTGTGGAGGAACGCTTCGTAGCTGGACGCCAGCCCTTCTGCAAAAACCGGACGCGAGTCCGGCGCGCAGGCTGTCGCTCGTGCGGCAAGCAGGAACGGCAACAGTGCCTCACCCGAGACTTCGATTCCGGTATCTTCGTCATTGGCTGCGTCACTTTGAATCGCCTGGCCTGGCAACTGTTCACGGCGCGGCTGTCCGTTGAAGACACGATCCTTCAAGTGCCGGATAACCCACGGTTGCAAGGCTGACTCAGCAGCGCGCATTCTCTCGAACGTTCGCAAATAGCCGGAAAGCACGCGTTCAGCCGTGGACGTGCGGCCTTCCACGGATTGAATTGCAGCCCACCATGCCTCAATCTCGTTGACGGCAAACTGTTGTCCGTTTGCAGTTAGGTCATCCGCACGTAACAAACCCCATGCAGCATCCAGATTCAGTGCCGACGTCTGCGCAGCGTCCAGCCGCCCTCGCAGCTCGCGGATTTGCTGACGAAACGCATCCCGTCCGACAGATGGAGCACCGGGCGCTTTCCAAGCGATGCCGTCGAATCGTTCCAGCACTGAACACAACTCGTGATGGCCGAGTTGAAACGGCGTGGCGGTAAGGAACAGCATACGCTCAAAAACATTGCCCAGTGCACCTCGCGCTATTTCTTCCGCGTCGTTTTTCGCGTCGGGATTCTGAAACAGGCCCGACAATCGCGTCTCGGGGTTCTTCAGATGATGCGCCTCGTCCATCACGAGGAGCGGAAGTGTGAAATCAAGGTGCGTCAAGCATTGCCGCCAGACTTCCTTCCACAGGTCGGTCAGCACTCCGCGCGCCTCTTTGACTCGCTCGTCGTAGCTCGGCGACTGACGTTGCGGAATCTCCTGCAATGCCTCGTAAATCTTCGTGGCGTCAAAATCACGCAGGACCTCAACCACCGCACGGGGCACCGGATTATCGTCCGTTTCCTGGTTACG
>CAYVDS010000181.1:1207-9712 GCA_964450145.1 uncultured bacterium | reverse complement strand
TCGAGAGGGAAGAGGAGAGATTTTTCTTGACTTTTCTTTTTAGAGATGACCCCTTAGGGGAACATCATGACTGACAGAAGAGTCATCGCGATTACGGGCAAGGGTGGAACCGGCAAGACGGTGCTTGCGACAATAATGGCCCGGATTCTGGCGCGAGACAAGGGGCTCAAGGTTCTGGCCATAGACGCCGATTCGGCAATAAGCTTGCCCCATATGCTCGGAGCGAAGGTGGATAAGACTGTAAGCGATATCCGGGAGGAGATTATAGCCGCCCCCGATGCAAGGAAGAGACTATTGGATACCCACGTCAGCGCGACGATAGGAAGTATTGTCAAACAAGAAGCGGGCATCCACTTGTTGGTGATGGGACGACCCGAAGGTCCCGGCTGCTTCTGCGCTGTCAATGACCTTCTCAGATATGGGATCGAGGCGCTTTCCAGGGAATTTGAAGTTACCATTGTTGATGGCGAAGCAGGTCCTGAACAAATCAATAGACGGGTGACCGAGAGCGCAGACACTCTGATAATTGTTGCTGACTCCTCAACCAGAAGCCTTCACACCGCCGACTCTATCAAACATATCGCGGAGGCACGCGAACAGAAACCATCCCGGATAGGTTTAGTCATCAACAGGATGCGAAGTGAGACCAAGGCAATAATGCCGGCCGCTCAGCAAATGTGCACAGAGATTCTGGGTTGCATTCCGGAGGACAAGAATATCACGGAATACGACTCGAACGGCTATCCGATTTTCAAACTTCCGGACTCTTCTCCCAGCGTGATGGCGGTTCGGAACATACTAGGAAATATGGGTCTGTGATATTTGGGCAACGCATGTGCCCAAATCCGGGGACACCTTGCCGCAAGGTGTCCCCGGATTTGGGGTCGCAAGGTGTCCCCGAATTGGAGTGCATTTCTTGCGCGATCAACGCGGCCCGAGATTAGGTAGGATACTCAGAAGGAGGGTAAATGATGGCGGAACTGGAGAATCAAGTCGCACTTATCACCGGCGCCGCGTCGGGGATTGATCTAGAGATAGCGCGCGTGTTCTATCGCGAGGGCGCGAGTGTCCTTCTGGTTGACCGGAACGAGGATGCTCTGCGAAAGGCGCAAGCCGAGTTCAGTCCCCAGCGAGCGTCTTTTTTCGCGGCTGACGTATCGTGCAGCGATATGGTTGACGCGGCTGTCGGGGAAGCGGTCCGCAAATTCGGTAAACTCGATATTCTGGTGAATGGCGCAGGGTTGGCATACATAAAGGAAATCGTGGAAACTAATGATGATGCATGGCGCAAAGTCCTCAGTGTCATGCTAGATGGAGTATTTTACGGGATCAGAGCGGCAGCGCGTCAAATGCTCAAACAGGGCACGGGAGGCAAGATCATCAGTATTTCGTCAGCCGCGTCCACGGTGCCCATCGCCAAGTCAGTCGCCTACTGCACGGCAAAGGCAGGCGTGAACATGATTACAAAAGTCGCCGCTGTGGAGCTGGGACAACACAAGATTCGCGTCAATGCGATTGCTCCCGGCGAGACAATGACGCCGATGCTTCAAGCCTATCCTTACTATGATATGCCGGGCTGGAAAGAGCTCGTTGTCCACGAGACTCCCCTTAGGCGCTTTGGCGAGACGCGAGATATGGCTGAAGCAGCGCTTTTTCTCGCGAGCAATCGATCCGATTGGGTGACGGGAGAGGTACTTTTTGTCGATGGAGGACAAGGCATGCGCGGGTTCGACCAGGATCAAGTTGTCAGTATGATGCAAAAGCTTATGGGTGGAACTCCGTAGCTAAACTCACGGGAGGGGCAATATCTCATGATGAAATATTCGCTGTCGCTTCGAAATATTCTCCAGAGGTCCAAGGACCTCTTTCCGAGCAAAGAAATTTTTTCAAAAGGGCGCGCGAATGACGTTCGCTACACATACGCCGATTATTACATGCGTGTGTGCCGACTTGCCAACGCATTGAAGAGACTCGGGGTCAACGCAGGCGACCGGGTCGGGACTCTTGCGTGGAATCATCATCGCCACATGGAACTCTACCTCGCGGTTCCCTGTTGCGGAGCCGTGTTACACACTCTGAACCTTCGGCTTTTCCAGGACCAACTCGCCTACGCAATCAATCACGCGGATGACAAGGTGATCTTTCTTGATGATGACCTGATCCCTCTACTCGAACGGATCAAGGATCGGCTTGGGAAAGTGAAGCAGTTCATAATCATGTCCGATGCGAACTCACTGCCGCCGACAACGCTCTCGCCCGCAGTTTCTTACGAACAGCTTCTGAGTGAGGCTGCTGCCGCGTTCGAATTTCCGGAAACAGATGAGTGGTCGCCGGCCGCCATGTGTTACACGACCGCGACCACCGGTGACCCCAAGGGTGTCGCCTATACGCATCGCTCTATCTATCTACATAGCCTTTTGCTGGGCCTCGCCGACACGATGGCGCTCAGCGAAAAAGACGTCATGATGCCCATAGTGCCGATGTTCCACGTGAATGCATGGAGTCTCCCCTTTGCCGCGACATGGCTCGGCGCCAAACAGGTTTTCCCCCGTGAAAGACTCGACGGACGCTCACTCTGCCAACTAATAGAATCTGAGCGCGTGACGATTACGGGCGGAGTTCCGACCATTCTTGCCAGCATCTATCACTATCTGGAATCCGGCGCCAAACACGACCTCAGCTCCTTGCGCAAAGTGATCTGCGGCGGTTCCGCCTTGCCCCGCTCCCTCATCGAGGGCTTCCGGAAGAAATACGGAATCACGCTCACGCACGGCTACGGGATGACGGAAACTTCTCCACTCGTTACGCTGTGCAATCTCAAGAGTCATATGGAGAATTGGCCGGAAGAAAAGATTGTGGACGTTCTCGCAAAACAGGGCACCCTTGCGCCGGGCCTGGAAATGAAGCTTGTGAACGATGACGGCGCGAAAGTCGCTCACGACGGCAAAACCCCCGGCGAAATCCTCCTGCGCGGCCCATGGATCGCCGGCGAATATTACAATGAACCGGAGAAAACCGCCCAGACTATGGGTGATGGATGGCTTCATACAGGCGACATCGCGACTGTTGATCCCGAAGGCTACATCCAAATCGTTGACCGCAAGAAGGACCTCATCAAGAGCGGCGGCGAATGGATTTCATCAGTCAACCTCGAAAACTCGATCATGGCGCACCCGGACGTTCGGGAGGCGGCCGTCATCGGCGTGCCTCACGAAAAATGGCAGGAGCGGCCCATGGCTTTTGTCGTTCTGAAAAAAGAGGCCGCCGGCAAACTGACCCAGAAGGATATCCTCGATTTTCTCAAAGCCAAAGTCGCCAAATGGTGGATACCGGATGCCGTGGTATTCCTTGACGAGATTCCAAAAACAAGCGTGGGGAAATTCGACAAGAAATTGCTGCGACAGAAACACATAGCGAAATAGCGCACCAAAAGCAACGATAAAACATCACAGCGCTATGAGACGGCACAAAACTCTCGCTTCGCATGGGGAAAACAAGAAAGAGGTGTACAAGATGCAAGAACAACCAAAGCGTCAAATGGGTGACTTATTGTCTACTAGCAAACTGACTGGCTCTCTCAAGGAACTCCTTGATCTCTTTCCCGACGATGAAAAGATGAATTTCTTCATCGCTTATATTTATTTCAAATACACAAACACTCTTGTTCATCGCCTGGCAAGCAGTATGGGATTTGCGACTACCAAGAATCCGCCGAAGGAGCTTGATCCGACTCTCGAATTGTTTATGCAGAGCTATTTGGAAGCGACGGTGCCAAACCTCAAAAGCGTAGAAACAATTCCGTACGCGAGCAAAGTGGTAAAGCTTGAGGATGCAATTCAATTAGTGACCGTTCAGGAAAGCGTCAACTTGAGGAACCTGACCACGGTTGTGCCTTTCAAGCAGGCGAATGATATCGTTCTCAAGAATCCCGATTCCATCGCAGTAGGCAAATGCGCATGCAGGCTGGCAAGAGACAACCATTGTGAGCCGATGGGAAAAGGCCTTGCCGATGAAAAGGGCATCGAATGTTGTTTCTTTATCGGTGACCCATATGCGTCCGTCATCGCGCAGGAGAATCCTCGGTTCAGGAAGTGTTCGCAAGAAGAAGCAGTCGAGATTATGAAGAAATGCCATGAAGCAGGAATTGTTCAATTGGCCTTCTGGAGAAAGGATCTGAACAGGAATTTCTATTCGATCTGTAATTGCTGCTCATGTTGCTGCATAGGGGTTTTAGCGCACAACTTGTCACAGGGCGCTATCCCCTGCGTCCAGAGTTCGGGATATCTGGCGAGCGTCAACACCGATGCCTGCAGCGGGTGCTCGGTCTGCGTGGATGGTTGTCATTTCTTCGGGGTTTCATTGGATGAGGCGACGGAAAGAGCCGTCGTTGACCCCCGGAAGTGTATGGGGTGCGGTATGTGCGTTTCCAAATGCCCCGAGAAAGCCATCACGTTGGTGAGGAATCCACAGGCGCTCGAACCGGTGGATTTGAAGGTTCTCAAACAGAAATACGGGGCTTAACAAGCAGTCGGGCGCGCAGGGCAGCCATGACGCCTGGCCTTGATGCTGAGGCAATGTGATATGCACGAGCTACCGGTTGTCGGAGAGCTCCTGAAGATTGCTCTAAAGCATGCCGAGAAGCATCAGGCGAAAAGAATCGTGGCGGTCCATCTGATTATCGGTGATCTCACCGACCTGGTCGACGAGTGGGTCCAGCGCTATTTCGAGTTCCTTGCCAGAGAAACCATAGCCCGGAACGCGCAGTTGCTCATCGAGCGGGCGCCGATTACTCTTCTCTGCGACAAATGCGACAAACAGTTTATGGCAGACAAGAAGGATCTTGACTTTGCGTGTCCCGATTGCAGAGATAAAAGGACGACTCTCGTTCGGGGGAAAGAGTTCACGGTAAAGAGCATAGAAATTCAGTGAGGTATAACTGCACATAAATTATTCACAAAACAGCTTGATAGGGGGAATTATGCCAGAACTCGCACATCTTTTCTCACCGATTACCATCGGCAAGGTAACGATCCGCAACCGCATCTTCGCGTCCGCTCATATCCTGAATTATGCGGAAAACGGGCTTCCGTCTGAGCGGCACGCCCGGTATTACGAGGCCCGCGCGAAGGGAGGAATCGGCCTCATCATACAAGAGGGCACGGTCGTCTCGCCTCACTCCGAATTTCATGCGGTGCTTTCGCATGGTTTCAAGGATGAAATCATACCCGCCCTCAAGAGAATCAGTGAAGCCGTTCATTCGCATGGCGCAAAGCTTCTCCTGCAGTTGGCCCACGGCGGCGTAGTAGCATCCTCATATTTCGTCGGGGGACACATGGAGGGATGCTCGCCCGTGCCGACCCCAGCCGTTGGTGAATTACCGCGTGTCATGGACGACGAGGCCATCAATAAGTCGGTGCAAGATCATGTTGATACCGCTCTGAGGGCAAAGGAGGCAGGCTACGACGGCGTCGAACTCCATTTCGGGCATGGCTATCTGCAGCAGCAGTTCCTTTCCCCTTACTACAATATTCGCAAAGATGCCTTCGGCGGCAGCCTCGAAAACCGGATGCGCTTCGGAATGCGCGTCATTGATGCGGTCAGAAAGGCAGTGGGCGATGGTTTCATCGTCGGCGTGCGCACATCGGCCGAGGAACTCATCCCTGAGGGATATACCATGGATTTCGCAAAGCAGTTTATCCCCCTCTGGGTCAAGACCGGAAAGATAGACTTCCTCAATGTTTCAGTCGCGAATTCGACGACGATGGCTTTTGCGATACCTCCGATGATGATCCCTCAGAGGCCTTTTGTCTTCTGCGCCGCCGAGATCAAACAGATTGTCGACATCCCGGTCTTTACGGCAATACGTATCAATGACCCCGTCATTGGCAACGACATCATTAAGAACAACGAAGCAGATATGGTCGCAATGACAAGGGCTACCGTCTGCGATCCGGAGTTGCCCAACAAGGCGAAGGAAGGACGCCTCGACGATATACGGCTTTGTATAGCTTGCAATGAGGGTTGCTGGGAACGGTGGGCGCGCAACGCGCCGATCACGTGCATGCAGAATCCCGAAACGGGCAACGAAGGAGTGCTCAAGATTGTGCCTGCCCCGAAGAAAAAGAAGGTTATGGTCATCGGCGGCGGGTGTGCCGGAATGGAGGCTGCCATCGTTGCCAAACAAAGAGGTCATGATGTGGTCCTCTACGAGAAATCCGGAGAACTCGGAGGCGCGATTCTGATCGCCGCAAAAGCTCCAAGCCGGCAGGAACTCGGCCAGGCTGTCCGGTTCTTGAAGCATGAGGTGGAGAGGCTCGGTGTCGAGGTGCGCCTGAGCCAAGAGGCGACTTCCGCCGTAGTGCTTAAGGAAAAGCCGGACGCGGTGATCGTTGCAACCGGCGCCACAACGATCACGGACCCGAAACCGGACGTCGTCGGCCCCGGTTCCGCCATTGATATCCAGCCGGGAGCACACGTGGTCACAGCGGAAGACGTGCTCGAGGGAAAGGCGCAGACAGGGCAGCGTGTGGCTATTGCAGACCAGCAGAACTACATGAAAGGGCTCGTCACGGCGGAGTTCCTTGCCGATAAAGGCAAAGACGTTACGCTCATCATGCCGCTGCCGCTCCGGTACCTGTCCGCCAATCCATATGATATGGATGCCTCCACCCATGCGATTCAGATACTGAATCTCAAGACGAAGAACGTGAAGCGAATCAGCGATTGCAAGGTGAAGAAAGTCAGTCCCGGCAAGGTGGTTATCGAGGACGTATTCACCCAAACGCGGCAAGAACTCGATGCGGACACGCTCGTGCTCTCGTACTGGCGCAAGTCCGAGATCAGACTCCACGAAGAGCTCCGAGGCAAAGTCAAGGAACTCTATCTGACCGGCGACGCCCTGTCCCCGCGCCGTCTCATCGAGGCAATCCACGAAAGCTACAAGATCGCAATGAACGTTTAGGCCAGACGAAAGGAGGGTTTTATGGCAATGAAAATTTGGTGGCAAAACATCTTCCCGCCGCAGGAACAGATGGAAAAGGAAATAAACCTGAAAACCCCGGTCAGCGTGGAGCATGCCAAACAAAAGCTTCTCGAAAACTTGAAGAGGGTTAGCAGGCCGGACACGCAGGTGGACGTCTATGATCTAAAGCATTCCGCGTACATGATAGAGACTCCATATCTGGAGATGCTCAATAACGTGTGGTTGATCGAAGGGGTTATCGAGGCCGAAAAACAGGGATACGATGCCGCAATAATCGGATGCGCGAATGACCCGGCCCTTCAGCAGGCCCGGCAGGCGGTTAATATCCCGGTGGTGGCGCCGACAGAGGCGGCGACGCTGCTCGCATGCATGCTTGGCAGCCGGTTCGGCATGATCACCGTGATGGATGAGCTCATTGCGTTCTGTGATCGAAATATTCGCAACTACGGTTTGGAAGCCCGTCTGGCGCGACCGATCCGGGTTTTCCAGATGGGACAGAACTGGGTGAGCTTCTTGTTCGAGATGATGGTCAATCCGCAAATCATCCAGCCTCAGTTTGATGAGTTGTGCCGCGCCTGCGTGGCAGACGGCGCTGAGGTTATATTGCCCGAGTGCTGTGCGCTCAGCCCGGCCGTAACGATGCTGGGCTACCACGAGGTGCCCGGTACAGGCGTGCCCATTCTGGATGTCACTCACGCGGCAGTGAAAATGGCCGAGACGCTTGTCGACCTCAAGCGTTCAATAGGACTCGGAAAGGCCATGCGGGGCATTTACAAATCCGTGGCGCCGGAAATACGAGACGCCATGCGGTCCCTCGCTCTGCCCGCTGCCGCAACAGCAGTGTTTTGAATCATTAGGAACCGTTTGCAATTGGTAAGGAGACGGCTATGACTGAACTTGCTCACCTTTTCTCACCGATAACTATCCGGAATCTGACCATCCGCAATCGCATTTTTCAGGGCCCCCACGTGACCGGCTTTGGCGAAAATGGCCTTCCGAGCGACCGTCATGTTCGTTATTACGAGGCCAGAGCCAAGGGAGGCGTCGGCCTCATCATTCAGGAGGGAACTGTTGTCTCTCAGCGCTGCCAGTTTCACCATAAGGCCTTTGTGCAAGGATGGAAAGAGGAAATAACGCCTTGGCTCAGGAAGATTTCCGAAGCCGTCCATCCGCACGGAGCAAAACTCTTCCTTCAGCTCTGGCACGGAGGCCATTTCAGTTGTTCCCTCTATACCAACACTCCCGGTGTGTCCAGCTCCGAGATACCCTCGGCCCTGGTGGGTGAGGTTCCGCTGCCGCTCGATGAGGCGGCGATACAGGAGGAAGTTCAGGCGCACGTCAACCTGGCTTTGAAGGCAAAAGAGGCCGGCTACGACGGCATCGAACTCAACTTTGGTCATGGCTACCTGCAGCAACAGTTCCTTTCGCCTGCGACAAACATACGGAAGGACGCATATGGCGGGAGCCTGGAGAACCGGATGCGCTTCGGCATGATGGTCATCGCTGCCGTGCGCAAAGCCCTC
>CAYVDS010000181.1:0-1197 GCA_964450145.1 uncultured bacterium | reverse complement strand
GGACATGAAAGAGGTTATGTCTATCTGGGCTCGCTCGGGCCTCCTGGACTACTTGAATATCACAGTGGCTACCGGCAAGACGGGCGCCTATGCTATCGCGCCCATGATGGTGCCCCCGCGACCCTTCGTCTATTGCGCCGCTGAAATCAAACAAGTCGTGGACCTCCCGGTTTTTACAGGGATTCGGATCAATGACCCCGTTATTGCCAACGATATCATTAAGAATAACGAGGCAGACATGGTGGCTATGGTGCGGGGTCTTCTCTCCGACCCCGAGTTTGCCAACAAGGCGAGGGAGGGTCGCACGGAGGACATTCGACTCTGCATCGCCTGTAACGAAGGATGTTGGGCGCAATGGGAACGGCGTGAAGCGATTACCTGCATGCAAAACCCGGAAGCAGGCCGCGAAGCCACATTCCGAATCACCCCTGCCAAAAAAGCGAAGAAAGTCATGGTCGTAGGCGGCGGATGCGCGGGAATGAAGGCCGCAGTCGTGGCCAAACAGCGAGGGCATGATGTGCGCCTCTACGAAAAGACTGCAGAATTGGGAGGCGCGATTCTTATTCCGGCAAAGGTCCCGAGCCGGCAGGAACTCGGCCAGGCGGTCCGTAATCTCAAGCGCGAGGTGGAGCGGCTAGGCATCACGGTCTATCTGAATACGGAGGTCACGGCAGATATGGTGGCCAAGGAGAAACCCGACGTGGTAATCATCGCTACGGGCGGCTCTGTCATCTCCGACCCAAGGCCGGATGTGGTCGGGCCTTGTGCGGCCATCGAGATTGAGCCCGGAACGCATGTGGTAACTGCCGAGGATGTCCTGGAAGGTAAGGTCGGCACAGGCCAGCGGGTCGTGATCGCAGACCAGCAAAACTTTATGAAGGGGCTCATCACGGCGGAGTTCCTTGCAGACCAGGGCAAGGACGTCTCCCTCGTCATGCCTCTCTCGATACGGCTCACCTCGGCCAACTCATACGACATCGACATTCCGACGCTTGCGGTGCAAACGCTGAACATCAAGACAAAGGGTGTCAAGCGCATCCAAGACTGTGAAGTCAAGAAGGCCAAACCCGGCAAGGTCATACTCCGAGACGCCTTTACCGAGCAACCCCAGGAACTCGACGCAGATACCCTCGTGCTTTCTTACTGGCGCAAGGCCAACGTCAAACTGTATAAAGAGCTCGAAGGCAAGGTCCCAGA
>CAYVDS010000180.1:7481-9733 GCA_964450145.1 uncultured bacterium | reverse complement strand
GCCACGGTGCTCCTGAGCAGCCCGCAGGAAGGCGAAGGAGTGCTTTTGGGAGTTGCGCCTAATGCGCAGGGACAAGGCATCTACCGGTCTTTCATGGTCCGCGGGATGGAGTGGTGTCTGTCGAAAGGGGTTCAGCGTATGGTTGTCTCAACGCAGATAACCAACGTCGCAGTGCAAAAAGTCTGGTCACGATTGGGATTCGAGCCCACCCATTCATACTACACATTCCATAAGTGGTTTAACATTCCTTGAAGGAGCACGAGAATATCCGGATGAAAGTCTGCCTCGCATGCGAACATCCCTTTGCTTCGGATGGCTGGGTGTGTCCGCGCTGCGAGTGGTCGCCCGATTTAAAGAGCGGGCATCTTGTCTTCGCCCACCATCTGGCAAGCGCTCCCGACGGTTTTGATCCACATTTCTTTGCTCAACTAAGCAAAATCGAAAAAGGGAACTTTTGGTTCGAATCGCGCAATCGACTGTTAATTTGGGCGTTGCGCCGTTATTTCAATACGGCGGCGAATTTCCTGGAGATTGGATGTGGAACTGGTTTTGCGCTTTCCGCGTTGCGGCAAGAATTCCCGCGCATGGCGTTTGCGGGAAGTGAAATTTTTGTTGAAGGGCTCGCGTACGCGAAGGCTCGAGCGCCGGATGTCCGTTTCTTCCAGATGGATGCGCGGCATATACCCTTTGAAAATGAGTTTGACGTGGTCGGCGCGTTTGACATGCTCGAACACGTGGAGGAAGACACGATTGTCCTCAGAGAAATGTTTCGCGCAGCAAATCGGGGAGGAGGAATTTTGCTGACCGTTCCGCAGCATCCTTTTCTTTGGAGCAGCGCTGATGACCACGGCCGCCATAAGCGGAGATATACAAGAAGAGACATGACAAAGAAAGTGACCAGAGCCGGTTTTCAGATTCTTCGCGTGACAAGTTTTGTATCGCTTCTGCTGCCATTTATGGCGCTTGTGCGCGTCGGACGATGCGGACCGCATGTAAAGGCGGACCCATTGCGGAATTCAAAATCGGCGGCTTCATAAACGACTCGCTTAACTACGCGATGAGTCTCGAGAGATTGCTGATCGAGTGGGGGTTCTCGCTCCCCTTGGGCGGTTCATTACTTGTTGCCGCCAGAAAACCTTGAAGCTGACAATGCGACCCTACATCCCTTTTAATCGTCCTTTTTTTGTTGGGACAGAGTTCGATTATATCAAGCAAGCCCTGGCCAACGGACATATCTCGGGGGACGGGCCGTTTACGAAGAAATGCCATTCTCTCCTGGAACGTATACTCGGGGTAAAGAAAGCGCTGCTCACGACTTCGTGTACGCACGCTCTTGAGATGGCGGCTCTATTGCTTGATGTCGGTCCTAGGGACGAAGTAATAGTTCCCTCGTTTACGTTTGTTTCAACTGTTAACGCTTTCGTATTGCGGGGCGCGCGGCCGGTCTTCATTGATGTTCGCAGGGACACGCTCAATCTGGACGAAACACAATTGGAGGGGCTCATCACTGTTCGCACGAAAGCGATTGTGCCGGTCCACTACGCGGGAGTGGGCTGCGAGATGGATGTGATCCTCAGAATTGCGGAGTGCTTGGGCGTTCCTGTGGTTGAAGACAACGCGCACGGATTGCTGGGCAAATATAAGGGGAGATATCTGGGCACATTCGGATGCGTCGCCGCGCAGAGCTTTCATGAGACGAAGAACTTCACCTGCGGCGAGGGTGGCGCGCTCCTGATCAATGATCCCCGATGCATCGAGCGATCGGAAATTATACGCGAGAAGGGCACCAATCGAAGCCGGTTTTTCCGTGGAGAAATCGACAAATATACATGGGTTGACATCGGCTCCAGTTATCTACCGACTGATATTCTCGCGGCTTTTCTCTATGCTCAACTCGAAGCCCGCGAGCAAATCCAGGCCATCAGGCGCCGAGTATGGGAATATTATTACACACACCTCCAAGGTTGGTCACAGGAACATAAGGTGAACCTCCCCTTTGTTCCGAGCCATTGTGAACACCCGTTCCATATGTTCTACATGATTTTCCCCACGTTCGAGCGGCGGGAGGCTATGATCGCACACCTTAGGGCCAACGGAATCCATGGCGTTTTCCACTATCTGCCCTTGCATCTTTCAGAAATGGGGCGATGTTTTGGAGGAAAAGTAGGCGATTGCCCGGTGACTGAGGATGTGAGCGAGCGCTTGCTGAGGTTGCCGTTCTATAATTACCTCACCGATGCGGATCAGGCGGC
>CAYVDS010000180.1:0-7463 GCA_964450145.1 uncultured bacterium | reverse complement strand
ATCGTGAAAGCCATCACCGAATGTCCCGTGTAGAATATAAACCGGCAAATACGCCCAACTCTGTATTGCCTCCGATATGGGTCGTTGCGGCTCTCACTGCCTTGTATCTGGCCGTGAGCCCGTTCAGTATTCGTGACATCGGCGGCTCGTCACTATTGGACGCCGACTACGGCGTGCTCACCCATACACATGCGCGCATGTTGGAAGGGGATATGCTTTACAAAGACATATACGTGGCATATCCTCCCGCGGCAAGCTATCTCATTTCGTCGCTTTACTGCTTCTTCGGAGACAATCTCAGGACTTTGCGAATAGCATTGGCCATTGTGGGCGCAGCGACCGCCTGTCTCGTGTTTTCCCTCAGCCGCGCGCTAACTTCGACTGGTTACGCTGCTGCAGTTGCTGGCCTGGCGTTTTTCCTGGGGCCCGTCACCATGAATTATCCGTATCCAAACTGGTTTTGTGTTGCGCTTGGTCTCTGTATGATCGCAGTTGAGCACATCGGATGGAGGAAACAATCCGTTTCGCATTATCTCATTGCCGGAGCCATAGCCGGCTTGCTGTTTTCGTTTAAAGAGAATTGGGGCGCGCTTGCGCTTGCGGCGCTTGTATGCACACGCGTCCTTGAGGAGTTGCTGATATCGGAGCAGCGGCCTTCCGCGCCCGCGAGACACATGGGAAAAACCGCGTTATTGATTGCCGCCTTATTGCCGGTTTTTGTCCTATCACTTCTCATATTGAGGGGGCGCTACTCGTTCGTAAACGTCGTGTACTTCGTTTTGCCCTCGCTTATAATAGCGGGATTGGGAGGGCGACTTGTCGTAGCGCGATTCCGGGAATCGCGCAGGGTTCTGGACATTTTTCTTCCTATGATTTGCCTGTTTTGGGGATTTGTATGTGTGGTGATTCCGTGGGTTGTCTATTTCATGGCCCGCTTGGGACCTCAGGGTTTCTATGATGCCTTGATACGACCGCTCATAATTCTGGTGGCTCAGTGGTATTATCCGATCCCTACGCCAAGCATCGAGGGTGTGATTCTTATTGTTCTCGCTCTTGTGCAAGGCATAATGCTTCTTAGAGAGAGGACATCGTTTTTCCACAAGTGGGCGTTTCTCGGGATTCTGTGGGCATTCGGCGCATACTTGACCTATGAGATGTTTGTGCTTGTCGGGAAAGGATTGCTGGGAACTACTGCGGGCAGATATGCGCCATACAGCGACCGCGGTTTTGAAATTATCTGCTATGGCCCTTTGGCAGTGCATCTCGGCATGGCATTCCTTATTGCGAAGGATTTTCGCAATCTGAAGACCGTGGACAAGAACCGCCTTCATTTGTCCGCGTCGTTGTGGATATACTCGATAGCGACAATTCACATCATGTATCCTGTCTCTCATATCTATCACTTCATGTGGGGCTTGACACCCGCCATAATGCTGGGTGGATACTTCATTTTTCGCTCCCTGAAGTTTTGGGAAAGCGATCGGAATGCGGTCCCCGCACCCTGGCAAAAACCGCTCCGCACGTTTTCATTCCTTGCCTTTCCCGTATATTTCACGCTGTTCCTGGCGCTCCCCATCGTGGACTACTTCATCGATATCAGCGCTTCCCCGTTCCGGATTCGGATTTCGCAGTTCTCCGATATTAGCGGACGGCGTGGAGGAATATTCATGGCGAAATCGCGCGCTTCGGACCTGAGCGCGGTCATAGACTTCATCGGTTCACATACTCGGCCGGGCGATTACATATTCGATATGACAGGCTCATTTTTTTATTTTCTGACCGATCGGCGTAATCCGACCGGATGGGAATCATTGTATGGCGGCGTGCTTTTCTTGGAGGACGTTGGAGAAATCAGGCGAAGACTTGATATGCTGGAACCCGCCTTTGCCGTGACATCATTGTATGCGGAGATGGATCTTTCACTGTCGTATCCAGACCTCCTCAGTTACATCCGGGCGCGATATGTTCCCGTACTAGCCGCCGGCGATTATCAGGTTTTCGCATTGAGGGCCGTCAGACCATCAACGGCCGGGCCGCCTGCGCGGGAATGACGCGTTACAGCAAATGGGTGTCGAACGCTCAGCTTCTCAGAAGAATATGTGTTGACAAGAGCATCTGTAGTTGGGTATGACACAAAGGTTTTAGAACGTGAGTAAGATACTCGATACTCCGCAAATATACAATCTTATCCAGCAACTTTTCTCAATCGGCCGGATACGGGCAGCCCGGTGCATTGAAAAAATCCTCTCCGAAAACTCTCGTGGAAGAGTCCTCGACGTGGGATGCGGCACAGCGAGGTATGCTTTCTTATTCAAGAGCCGTTACGTCGGCATCGATGTGAATCATAGATATTTTGCCGGCAAATCTCAGCCGGGAGCCCGATTTGTCTGCGGTGACGCCACGCTATTGCCCTTTAAAGACGCTGCATTCGACTTTGTCTACAGCGTGGTCAGTTTCCACCACATTAGCATTGAAAATACGAGGAGCGCTCTTAAGGAAATCGTTCGTGTATGCAAGAGCGGCGCTCCAGTTGTGATCGTAGACGGCCTGCTTCCGGAAAGTAACCTCGACCTTCCCGGCCGGATAATATGCGCGCTCGACAGGGGAAAACATTTCAAACGGCGAGAGGAATTCGAGAATGTGCTGCGGGCATATTTCGATATTACCGACAGTCGACATGTGGAATACAGTTACCCATATAACATCCATGCATTCATCCTATGCGCAAAAGAGAGCGCTCGACGCGTATAATGACCCGGATTTGACGCAATTATGAAGATACCGGAGACTTGACTGATGGACAAGCAGCAGCTTGCCGCGCAATTCGACGCGATGGCGCCCATTCGTGACGAGTGGAAGCGAAAGAACAGGTATTACTACGCCGAACTCGAAAAGCTATGCGCCTCTTTAATTCCGCCGTGTAAGTCGGTGCTCGAGTTAGGCTGCGGCACAGGCGATCTGCTCAACAGCGTGAGGCCGGAGCGTGGACTCGGGGTCGACCTCAGCCATGGCATGGTCGAGACTGCCCGCAAGAAATATCCGCATCTCGAGTTCCGGCAGGGCGACGCCGAATCGCTCGATATCGACGAGAAGTTCGATTACGTCATCATGTCGGACCTGATGGGTTTTCTGACCGACATTTGGCAGGCATTCCTCGAGCTTCAGAAAGTCTGCCGACCCGACACCGGCATAATAATTACACAATATAACTACCTCTGGGAACCGATCCTCAAATTCGGCGAGAAGCTGGGCTTCAAGATGCCCCAACAGCATCAGAACTGGCTGGCGTTTCCCGATTTGAAGAACCTTCTGTCGCTCACCGGCTTCGAAGTCCAGCGGGAAGAGTTTCATCTGCTTCTTCCCAAGAAGGCGCCCATTATATCGACGCTCGCAAATGAATACCTCGTCCATCTGCCGGGCCTCCATCATTTGTGTCTGCTCGAAGTTCTTGAAGTGCGCCCGCTGCCCAGGCCGCGCCCGAGAAAAGATTACTCCTTATCAATAATCATCCCGACGAGAAATGAAGCGGGCAATATCGAGGGATGCGTCGAGCGCACGCCAGAGCTCGGTCTTTGGACCGAACTCGTCTTCGTCGACGGGGATTCGACGGACGGCACCGTTGAGAGAATAGAGGAAATGATGCGCCGTTATGGAGGCAAGCGCCGGATGAAGTTTATCCGTCAATCGCCGGCCATCGGCAAGGGCGACGCGGTCCGTAAGGGCTTTGCGGCGGCAACCGGCGACATTTTGATGATTCTCGATTCCGACCTCACCGTCCCGCCAGAAGACTTGCCTAAGTTCTATGCGCCGCTGGCGGAGGGGACGGCTGAATTCGTGAACGGCTCGAGGTTGGTGTATCCGATGGAAAAAGAAGCAATGCGACTGCTGAACGTGGTCGCAAATAAGTTGTTCAGTTATGCGTTTACATGGTTGTTCGAGCAGAGGATAACCGACACGCTGTGCGGCACAAAGGTGCTTTTCAAAAAGGATTATCATCGCATAGAGGCGGAGCGCAGATTCTTTGGCGATTTCGATCCGTTTGGCGATTTCGATTTACTGTTCGGCGCGTCGCGTCTCGGGTTGAAGATGGTCGAGATACCGGTCAGGTATCGCGCACGCACTTACGGCGACATCAAGATAGAACGTTTCAAACACGGCTGGCTATTGTTGAAGATGACCGTGATCGCATTCCGGAAACTGAAGATTGAGCGCTGGCGCGAATCCGTATCGCATTTCTTCAGAATGCTGAAAACAGGATAAAGGAATCGGGGAAAGAGCGCTTAATTCGGGGACACCATACGGCATGGTGTCCCCGAATTAAGCGAAACAGGGGACGACCACAATGTCAAGAGTTCGAATCGGCGTAATCGGGTGCGGTGTGATTTCTGACCTGACCGTGTGCGGTTATCGGGAGGACGCGCGCACCGCAATCCATGCGGTTTGCGACTCCGACAGGAACAAGGCCGAGGCAAAGGCTCGCGAGTGGGGCGCAAAAAAGGTTTATGGCGACTACCGTCAACTGCTCGCAGATAAAGATGTCGACGCGGTCGAGATAATTACGCCGCACCATCTCCATTGCCCGATGGCGGTCGAAGCCGCGAAGGCGGGCAAGCATATATCGGTCCAGAAGCCCGTTGCCCGCAACGTGTCCGAAGCAAAAGAGATGATTGACGCCGCAAAGGTAGCGAAAGTCATCTTTCGGGTGAACGACCCTTACGTCTTCTATCCTCCAATCGTGAAAGCTAAGGAAATGATTGACGCCGGCGAGATCGGCGCGGTAAGCATGATCCGCGTGCGGACGACCGTCGGGAGCATGGAATGCGGGTGGAGGGTGGACCCTAGTGCGTGGGCGTGGCGGTTCGACAAGGCTGCGAGCGGCGGCGGCAACATGCTCGACGATATGCATCACAAATTCGCGGTCGCGCTGTTCCTCGGCGGCGACGTCGAGAAAGTGTCAGCGTTTATCGAGAACCGCGATTTCTTCGTTGACGCTCCCGCTACCGTGATGTGGAAATACAAGGCCGACCAGCGCTATGGAGTTATGGAGTGCGTGCACGCATTGGAACTCCATATAAAGACGAAATACTACAACTGCGAGGAGCGGTTTGAGATCACGGGCTCGAAGGGAATTCTGTGGGTTACGCGCTGCACCGGCCAACTGATGGACATCCCGCCGCTGATAATGTGCCGTGACGGCGAAACTCGAGGGTACAACGATATCCCGGCCGAATGGGAAGAGGGTTTCAAAGGCTCGAATCGCCATTTCATTGACTGCTTGCTCGAGGAAGCGGCGCCGCATTTGTCCGGAGACGAGGCCGTCAAGGTGATGCAGTTCGCGCTCTCAACCTATGCTTCCGACGACGCACAAAGGCCGGTTAACCCAGAATCGATTTCGTGAAGACACCATCACTGCACGCCCTAAGTCGTCGATGGGGCGCCAGAGAGTGTCTAGTGACTGTGTGGTTGCACGGCAGCCTGAAAATACTGTGCGAATGAATTCGCACCCACAGAACTTCGTCCCCCATCCGCCAATTATGGGACAGTCTCGCCAGGAGGGTCTATCGCCTCGCGAAGCACACCACGCGAAGATTCGGATTCATACCGACAAACCGCAAGTCATGGTCGAACCGGTCGAACAGAGGCTGATCTATCGGCTCCATTGGATACGTCAGGAGCCAGACTAACCTTACCTGCCTTGTTTTCTCGAGGGCTAACGCAGTCACTTTTTGTGCATCTTGCGCCCACTCGGCCGGAGTCGGACGATAATCGAGCCATCCGGGGTGTTCCCTGACCGAGGAAGGATACGGGATTACCTGGAGCTTGACATTGCCGCGTCTCATATAATATTCGACCGGACAAAGCCGCAGCCCCATCACGACCACAATGTCACCTTCTTGGCAGTTCTGGGAGAGGTATTGAACTGTTTCTTTTTCGAATGAGGGGGTTGGAATAGAATAGTATTTATAAAGTGAATATGAACTGAGGACGCAGACTGCCGCGAGGCCGGCCCACGCGAATCGACGAAGTTTGGTGATTCCGACCGCCACTAGGACCGCATAGAAGGGATACGCCGCAACGTCGTTTCGACCGACCAGGTACAGGGGCCTGAAAAAAGAAAGGGCGTAAGGAATCGCGAGCGGAACAAAAAGGCTCAGCAAAACAAAGCCCTTGGAAGAGAGGGCTTCGTCATTTGACCGGGACGATTCGTCAGAATCCTTCCCGGCCGTGCCGTCCGCCATCCTCTCCCCGGAAAACTGAAACGGCCATTTTCTATAGAGAGCTACAACTATGAAAAAGCCAAAAACGGCGCATGAAACGAATCTCAATGGCGACACGTGAAAGAATCTGAGGTAGGCCGGATAGTTGCCGCCTGCTCCGAAGCACTCAAGCGTTTTCAAGATCGCCAGTGAGGGCGGGGTCGCCTTCCACCAAGATTGCATCCACTGACCGGCTTGATTGATCTGCTTTGGCAAAATAGGTATCCATGGGGTAAAGAGCAGCACAACGACGGCCTGGTAGCACAGAAGTTTGGTAAACACGTTCTGCCGCTTTCTGTCAAGCAGCACGAAGAGATTTCCGGCCGACAATGAGAACCATCCGAGAATGTGCGTGTAGACCAAACACCCGGCGCCCAGAACATAGCGCCACCAATAGAGTTTCCTGTCGCGTGTCAACGCCAGGCACAAAAAGCTTGCCGTGGTCGCCGAGAAAAAAGCCAAAAGTATGTACATTTTGGCTTCTTGCGAGTAGTATACCTGCAGAGGGGCAATTGCGGCAGTAAACATGGCGACGAGGCCAACATGACGCGAAAAGAGTATCGAGCCAAGAAAGAATATTGCGACCATAGATGCCGCACCAAATAAGACCGAAAGCAACCGCACACTGAACTCTGATTCTCCGAAGATGGTTTTCCATGCGAGCAAAAGCGAAAAGTAAAGCGGAGGATGGCCGTCTTTGCTCAGGTGTGCCACAACTTCATGCAGGGAATTCCCGGCAATGAAGATCGAGTGGGTTTCGTCCAGCCACAGTTGATTGGCATCGAGCATATAGAGCCGAAGCACAAGCCCGACTCCAAAGATAAGGAAGAAACGCCGCAGACCGCAAGACGTTTCCTTCCTACCGTTTGGCCCCACCCCGACCGCGTGGTTCTGCAAATGCATAGGCCATGCTGATCCCCACGAAGTTTTGCTGCTTGACAACGCCGGCTCCAACGACTTTTTATTATACACCATTACCGGTGGCTCTCATTGCCCACAAGCCTTCGGTCTGAGCGTACTGATGGGAAAATGGGCGGGTCGGAGGGAAATGAGAAAACTATGGGTCAAGGTTTTCGTTTGAGAGCGGAACCGCGGCTCAAAAGCCGGCGCTTTGATTTCTTCTTCTCAAGGGACGACCCGTATTTGCCAGATTCGCTTTCCCACGGGGCCATTTGCTTTGCGCGTCTGCGAGCGTAATCAAAGGCC
>CAYVDS010000179.1:7619-9764 GCA_964450145.1 uncultured bacterium | reverse complement strand
AAAAAATACATTTTCAAGTCGTGAGTGAATCTTCTCTTCATTTTCAGGAAGAGAGCAGATACGGTCTTTGAATGAGGTCGCATCGAGAACCCGCCGTTATCGATGAGCAGGATAACTTGTATTCGGTCATCCGTTATCGGGCGCAAGTACGGGATGAATATTCCGGCTTTCTTGACGCCCTCCTCGATTGTCTTCTCGATATCCAATTTGAAATCTATCGTCGAGTCGGCGATATTCTTGAGCGACGCCAAAGTGACGTCTATCAGGTCGTCGGTGAGGACTTTGTCGATCATGACGGGATAGTATTCCGGGTCGCCCAGAACCTTTCTTGCGCCCTTGCCTCTCCCCTGTCCACCGATTCTGACTCCGCCGACTCCCCTGCCTCCGTGGCCGTAAGGCGAAATGCCATCTGTCCCGATCCAGTGTCTGCCGCCGCTGTGCGGGCCCTTCTGCTGGCGGGCGACCTGCTCCATTCTCCGCAGTATCTCCTCGATATTAATGTCTCTGTAATCGGCAAACGCATCAGCGAAGGGAGACCTTCCGCCGCCGACTCCGCCGCCTGTGTCCGGCTGGTTCGGGTCATCGTCCGCGAATATGTCTTGTCCGGAGAAGCGTCGCGCGATTTCTTCGGCGGAACTGCTCCTCAGCACGTCGTCGAAAAATTTGTCAACGAGTTGCGACTCATCGAAATCCCATTTCGATTTTCCGGTCTGTTCGAGGAAAGTGTTCAACCACGTGTTGAACGAAGCCGAAGCCAGAACAGCTTCGTCGAGTGTTTTTGAGTTCTTGGTTTCGATGCCGAGGAAGTAGTTGAAGAAAGCGAGCGTGTAGGGCGCGACATCGCGCTTACGTTTCACAATCAGGATTTTGCCGATGTCGAAGAGATCGCCGAGGCTTGCGACGAGTCCTTGCCCCATGCAGTGGTACAACTCGCCGAGCGTGCGCACATCGGCCTGAAGGCCGTAAGTTCGAAGTGTTTCGGGAAAACTCGTGAACATTTGACTAGTGATTCCTTGTTACTCACACAGCAGTCGTCGTTTCTTCTTTCTTATCATTCCCGCGAAGGCGGGAATCCATTTATTTAACCAACTCCTCATACAAGTCTTTCCATTCGGGATTCATAGTCTCAATCAACCGTGTTTTCCAATGTCGATTCCACTTCTTCATGCCTCGTTCTCTCTCTGTCGCGCTTTTGAAGTCATCGACTTGTTCGTAGTAGACCAAGTTGTGAACTTCATATTTCTGCGTGAATCCTTCGACAAGCTTGTTCTTGTGCTCGTACACTCTTTTCAACAGATTGGTTGTGCTGCCTATGTATAGGGTGCCGTTCTCCTTGTTGGCCATAATGTAAATGTAATAAGTGTCCATCAGATGAAGAAAGTAAGTCAATCATGGATTCCCGCCTTCGCGGGAATGATAAAAAGGAAATCGTTCATTCGCGCAAGGCGTTACGCAACATGGATTCCCGCTCCCCGATCGGAGTCGAGGACAGGCTTCGCGGGAATGATAAAGAAATGCTGTTCATTCGTGTAAGTCTCCATGTATCATGGATTCCCGCCTTCGCGGGAATGATAAAGAAAAGCGGGAATGATAGGAAAGAATTATTTGTTCAAATACGGCGACTTCACTCCCCGTGGCGTTCGCACGTAGTCAATACCGTGTTGTTTGATAGCATCGAGTACGGGCAAATCGTCTTTATGCTTGACCAGCGCCTGATAACCTTCCAAATGGTTCAATTTATCTGCGGATATATCGCCATCCCTTTTCAGATAGGTCAGCCAGTCGATAATCTCGCTCGTCGAAGGCTTTCTTTGCAGACCGAGTTCTCTCAGTTGATAGAAAATTGTGATCGCCGACTCGACAAGGGTTTCGTTCGCGTCGGGATGATGCAGCCGAACGATCTCCCGCATCCTTTTCTGGTTCGGAAACTCGATGAAGTGGTAGACGCATCTTCTAATAAAAGGCGCGGGGAGGTCTTGCTCGTGGTTGCTGGTTATCACGATTGTGGGCATGGTCGCCAGCGTCGTCTCGATGACTTCGCCCGTTTCCGGGACGACAACCTTGCGGTCGTTGATGACGTAGAGCAGGTTATTCGGAAATTCTCTCGGCGCTTTGTCGATTTCATCGATGAGCAGGACCGAGTCG
>CAYVDS010000179.1:0-7609 GCA_964450145.1 uncultured bacterium | reverse complement strand
GTCGGGACTCTTGTAGGCTTGAGTCAATGGCCCGAGTCTCACATAGTTGTGGAGGTTGTCTATTTGGCGACCTTTGAGGTCGAGCCGCGTTTTTAGGCCTGCGCGCTCCATTTGGGCATTCGCAATTACCGCTTGTGAATCCATGAGCCTCAGCACGTCGTCGAAGCTCGATACGAGATGCGATACTTTGCTCTCGGATGTGACCGGAAACTCGAATATCTGCAGTGTGGTATGTCGCGCGTATTCCTGCGCGAGCTTCGTTTTGCCCGTGCCGGGTTCGCCCTCCAGTAAAAGGGGTTTTCCAAGTATTCTCGCGATGAGAAATGCCTTCGCGAGATCATCATCCACTATGTACTTATCAGATCCTTTGAAATCATCAAGTTTCGCCATTCAATACCTCGCAAGAAACACCAGAAGCCACAGATGTATACCGATGAACACTGATAGTTGAACGGAAGCATTCTACCATGAATGGAGAGGACAAGCAAACGAAGGAAGATGCGCCATTGAAAAATAGGGACAGGCCCTTCGTTGCGGGTCTGTCCCTATTTTTCCTGAAAGGACTTGGCTACAATCGGGCGTCCAACACACTTCTCACTTTTGAAAGCAATGCGCTCACTTGATAGGGTTTTTGAAGGAACCCCATTACGCCGCAGTCCATGATTTCTTTTGCTTTGCCGTTTTGGCTGTAACCGGTAGAAAGCAGCACTCTGATTCTCGGATTAAGCTCCTTCAATTTCAAGAAGGTCTCGCGGCCCGCCATCTTCGGCATGATCATATCGAGGATCACCAAATCAATAGAGCCGTTTTTTCCCTTCACAATTTCGATTGCCTTTGCCCCATTTTCAGCCAGCAGCACTCTATAGCCATAGCTTTCGAGCATATCCCTGGCGAGAGCTCTGACCGATTCCTCATCGTCAACAACCAGGATCAATTCGCTGCCGCGCTCGGGTATTTCGTATCTTGTCAATTCGTTGACCTCTTGTTTCCCATTAACCGGCAAATAGACTTTGAACGTTGAGCCCTCGCCCGGCTCACTATAGGCGCACACGTAACCCCCGTGGTTCTTCACGACACCATACACCATTGCCAGGCCGAGACCGGTCCCTTTCCCTTCCGGCTTAGTGGTAAAGAAAGGCTCGAATATCCTTTTCAGCGTGTTTCTGTCCATGCCGATACCAGTGTCCGTGACTGACAATACCACGTGCGGCCCGGCATGCGCGCCCAAGTGCATTTTGACGTAGTCATCGGTGAGGACCACAACGCCGCTTTCTATTATCAGCTTTCCCCCATCCGGCATCGCGTCGCGGGCATTGACGCAAAGATTCATTAGTACTTGCTGGATTTGTCCTGCGTCCGCCTCGATCGTCGGAAGGGTCTCGAAAAGAACAGTTTCGATCTCGATGGATTTCTCAAAGGTTCGCCCGATGATTTTCAGAGTTTCACTAATGATGTTGTTGAGGTTAATAACTTTTGCCTCGTACTTTCCGCCTCGGGCGAAAGCAAGCAATTGCGAAGTGAGTTCGGCGGCGCGCGTGGCGCTTCGTTCTATTGTGTCGGCGTAATTATAGATTTGAAGTTCTTTCGGGATTTTGGTCTTTATGAGGGAAGCATACCCCAATACCCCCGCGAGCAGATTGTTGAAATCGTGGGCGATGCCGCCGGCCAGTGTTCCGACACTCTCCATCTTCTGGGCCTGGAGAAGTTGATGCTCAAGTTGTCTTTCTTTCGTCACGTCGCGGATAACTGTCACAATCCGGGTAACTCTATCTCCCTCAAGTATTGGAATTTTCCGTGTTTCACTAAGGACCTCTCTGCCGTCGATTGTATTCGACTCCTCGGTGATGAGGATCGTCCCGTTCTTCAACACCGACTCATACTCATCTCGAATCTTTGCCGGCAAAAAGGGGAAAACCTCAAATACCGTCTTGCCGATTACCTCGGTCTCAAATCCCAATTCCTTGTTCCACTCTCTGAGAGCTTTGTTTATGAGAAGGATTCTCAGGTCCTTGTCAACAACATGTATAGCATCTCCCATGGAATCAAGCGTCGTTCTGTATTGCCGCTCCGACTCCTCGAGCGCCTCACGCGCTCGTTTTTGCTCGGTAATATCGGACAGAACCGCCTGCATCCCGACGACATCATTTCCCTTAAAGGTCGGGCGAGTCGAAGTGCGCATCCAGAGGATTTTCCCGCCTTTCGTCAAGAAGCGATATTCATTTGATTGGTTTGAGCCGGACTGAAGTTTTGCAAAATTGCTCATAATGCGAGGCACATCTTCACTATATACAAAATTGAGAAAGGGCCTGCCTATGACCTCGGACGGTTTATACCCCGCCAGTAGTTCTACAGAAGGACTGGCGTAAACGAACAAACCGCTTGCATCAACGGCACATACGACATCGCTCATATTTTCGACCAGATCGCGATATCTCTCCTCGCTCTTTCGGAGGGCCTCTTCCGCTTGATTTCGCTCAGTGATTTCCATCCTCAGTTGCGCGTTGGCGGCTGTCAGTTCCACTGTGCGCTTTGCCACGGTGTCTTCGAGATCGCTCATATGTTCCTGAAGCGCCGCCTGCATTTTCATTATTTCTCGGTTTCTTTTTTCGAGCTCATTCTTGTTGCGGATAAGTCTTTCTGACAGGAGTCCGGAAACAGCCGCGGTAATGAAAAAAAGGATATTATCGCTGACCAGTTTGATATAGAGGTAGAAGGTGTCGTGGTGAAGGTACCGAATATTTAGGATGTTATAGCCGACGTGTGGGATTATCCCCATGAACTCGCCCACCAAAAGGGAGGAGAACATTAGGGAACTGACCGCCGCGGTAAATATAGCTAATTTGACGCCGTGCAGTATTGCGATGGTAATCAGGGCGACCGTGAACACCCATGTAAGAGGAGTTTCAATCCCGCCCATGTAATGAAGGACTATGGTGATAAGAAGGAAGTCGATAGAAGTCGCAAAATAGACCCTGTTCTGAATTCCCTTGCCCGAGAGTATCCAGATAAAAGAAATGAGGTTGCTCACCACTCCTAACAAAAGCAGAACCAGCGCAATGGGGAGGACAGATTGGAATCCTGTAAGGGGGAGGATGATAAACGCCATCAGCAGCAGAAAGGCAATGATCGCAAAGCGAACCTTCACCGGCCTTAGGTCGGCAGAGTTTTGCTCGCTTTTCTGACGGAGTCGCCCTGATTTCACGTCCGTCTGCCTTGCGCGAAAAGTTTCATGCGCTTCGTCTGAAATCGCATAGGCAACATCCGAGCCCAAAAGACCGACAGGGCTCCGGGCTCTGTTGCATCGGGTCAAGCCTTTGAGAATTGACAGGCTTTTTCGCAATGGAATGAGCATTTTTCATACCAGATTGAAATCCCAGCCTATTAGTGGATGATTGCCAAGCATAAGTATCTGCAAAATCACATCTTATGTTTGCTCCAACGATGGTATTGCTTTTAGCTTCATACCCTTTCTGTGCGATATTGAACGCATAGAACAGTATCTGAACAAGGATGCATTCGGGGCCGGGAAAGCGATGAGCAAGAAGAAGACGAAGGAAGTCAGTATCCAGACGGAGGGAACACGATTGCTTCCTGTTTTTCAGAGTCAGAATGTAGACGAGCTGTCGGATCAGTACTTCCCGAACAGTTTATTGATCCATTTGTGAATGGAGTGAAAAGAGAATCCGGGGATCACGTACATGACCGCGCAGGTCCCGTAGCAGACATTTAGCCCCTTGTTCTGCGCTAATTCAATGGCCTCTGGAGTTTCACAGCCCATGTGAATCCACACTTTATTGACGCCCGCATCCGCCGCCTTGGCAACCCAGTCCTTGGTCTCTTCCTTCGGCGTCTCTATGACTACCGCGTCAATCTTCTCGGGCAGGAAGACGAGATCGGGATATGCCTTATCGCCTTCGATGACTTTAGCGCTGGGATCGACCGCGAACACTTTCTTCCCCGACTTCTTGAGCTCCGCGTACGTGATCTTGGGAAAGCTCTCCTTCGCGGAGTTCCCTACCAATGCATAGCTCGTGCTGTTCCAGAAGCTTTCATAATGAGACGGCATGTCGTGACCTCCTTCTATTCGCGTTCCGATCTCTTCTTGACATACTTCTGTGTCCACGGACAGGCGGCAATGCAGATGCCGCAGATGATCTCCTGAATGCCAGCCCTCTCTTGGGCAAGTTTTCCTGCGGCCTTGCTACAATCCCACGGATTGAAAAAGGAGTCGCGATAGAGGCCAAATTCCCAGCTGCGACCGGAGGGAGCATGACCGGGGCACGCGTCAACACAGGCGGTGCAATCTCCGCATCGGGATTCATTCACGGGTTTGCCAACGGACAATTCCGCATCCGTCAACACGGTCGTGAGTCGAACGGCGGAACCGAACCGCTCGGTCACCAGTAGGGCGCATTTCCCTATCCAGCCGAGGCCAGCGCGGGTAGCAATGGTTTTATGGGGAAGACGAGTGGAATAGTTTTCGAGGTCGATGCCGGCATTTGTCGCCGCATAAGCTCTCGCTTGGTAACCATGCTCCTCGAGAAACCGGGAGGCATGGTCGGCCAGCAAACCAAGCAAGACATTAATCCGCTGGTATTCCGCGTAGTATCTGCGTGTCGGTCCCTCCTGAATTTCCGGGATGATCTCACGGTTGAGACCTACGCCGATTGAAATGCCGCGCGGGAAGCCGTCTCGTTTATCTTCGGGAACCTCGTGAAGATCGGCGAAACCGACGACGGATGCGCCGTTCAAGGTGAGAAGCGTGATCAACTCGGACGATATGCTCATGGTATATCGCTACCTTTCGGGATCCGAATACGAAAGCGTCATTCGTATCAGGATTCGTTCGCCGATACGCCAGCCAATTTGAGCAAAACCGGCGGCAAGGCCTTCTGGTTTATATGCGTCTCTATAACGTTTGTCATAGACACTTGCCGCTCTGTCGTAGTTAACGGATTCATGAGACATATTTTTACCAGGATGTTTCATCGGCCGCTTTCAAAACATTGTACTGGGCCATGCCACAAGTCATTCTTCAGCGATGTCTCCGTGTAAGTTCCCCGAGTGTATTCCTTGATGACCTTTCTCCAGAATTTCTGACCGCCGGCATTCGCCTCAATTTCACGTACTTCCCACTTGCCCGGGAATCTGTCGAATATTTGAAACGCAGCGCTCTTGCCGACACCGCGCCTTCGGTAATTGCGCATGACAAAGAATTCTGCAATCGATCTCGCGCCGTTATTTTCTACGAGACATACATATGAGTTTATAAGAACAAATCCCACGATTTCCGAGTTGACGAATATCAAAAACGGAAATCTGTCGGGTTCGCTCCAGTACGAATCGAGGCGCATGTCATGCTCAAAGAAACCGTCTCGGTTTACATTGGCGTCTTGCAACGCGCTGAAATCGTAGAGGTAAAGTTGTATAATCCGCTCAAGAACGGGCTTCTGGTTCTCCGGGACTTCCTTGATCTTTACAATCATATCCGTCAATGAAAAACGCCATTCCTCGAGAAAAATGTAGGGGCGGTTCGCGAACCGCCCCTACGAAATCATCCGTGTCTACCTGCGCACATCTGTGGTTAATATTATCTACAGTTTTGCGGCGATGTCGGCGAGCCCGACTGCTGCAAGCTTGTCTTTCTTCGCAATCCCCTTCATGTCGAGGCCGCGCATTTCGTAGTATTCCTTCATCATCATTTCGATGTCGGGAACCGATCCCGCGGCGCCGCCTTCTTTGGTGGCGGTGAGTATCTTTTTCGGCAGACGATCGTCATCGACCGTGACTCCCATCATATTGTTGAGCGCTCGCTTCAAAAGCCAGATGCGCTCGCCGATTTGCAGCAGGTCTTTCACGGTGTAGTTTCGGCCCGTGGTTGCGTTGAGCATATTAGCCATATCGTTGAAATCGAGTGAGGCCGCTCCGAAATAACACTGGCCGGTCGTTTGCAGAAGCGATGCAAGGTTCTCGGTTATCCATACTAGCTTTGCCTTGCCCTCGCTTGTCTGACCCATGTAGCCGCCTTCGAGACCCGCCTCAGGGAGCGACACGCCCCCTTGTTCCACAAAGAGGTCAAGGTGGGAGAGATGGCACGCGCCGCGGACGGACATCGCATATGCAAGCCCAAGACCATGGAACGCGCGCGGGTCATGCATCGGAGCCTCAAGTCCTTTCACTTCGACTGCGAGGTCGGACGCGCCTTTCCCGATTTTCTTCGCGGCTGCGCGGCTGCCTTCAGCAAGCACGTTCCCCAAGCCTTCGCGTTTCGCAATCTTCTTGATTAGCTCGATGACGGCATCGGCATTGCCCCACGTGAGTTTCAGACCGCCGGTATCGGCATCGGTGAGCAGACCGGCCTCGTAACAGTCAATCGCAAACGCGATTGTTGTGCCGCATGAGATCGTGTCGACCCCGAACCGGTTACACAGCTCATTGATCTTATTGACCGCAGCCTGATTGCAAATCTTGCACATCGTGCCGAACGAGGCCATGGTCTCATATTCCGGGCCTGCGCCTGGTTCCATCTTGTAAGGGCCTTCGTCGACTTTCACGTTTCGCTTACAGCCGATGATGCAGCCGTAACATGCGGAAGCCTTGGTCAGGTACTTTTCGTTCATCACGTCGGAGCTCAACTCGGCCGCGCAGGCTTGGTCTTCGCCCACCGACCAGTTTTGGGTCGGCACGTCACCCATGCTCATTCCCATGACCATGCCGGCGTTTGTGCCCATCGCCTTGAGCGCCATCGTAAACATCCCCTCGTTCACCTTGTCCGTGACGGCCTTGCGGACTTCGGCATATGCTTCCGGATTGGCGGCGGTAAGCTTGCCCGTGCCTCTAACAGCAATGGCCTTGAGCTTCTTCGAGCCCATGACAGCGCCGAGGCCCGTTCGGCCGGCATAGTCGTGCTTGCCGTCGCAGACCGCGGCGTATTTCACAAGATTTTCGCCAGCGGGCCCAATCGAGATATTCCTGACGGCCGGTTTTCCCTCGAATTTCTTCGCGAGAATGTCGGCGGTCTCATACGTGTCCTTGCCCCAGAGGTCTGAGGCGTCTTTGAGCTCAACCTTCTGATCCTCTATAACGAGCATCATCGGCTTGCTTGATTTGCCGCGAACGACGATGCCGTCCCAGCCGGCGAATTTCAGCGCGGGGCCGAAATAGCCGCCCGAGTTGGCCTCGCCCCAAATGCCCGTGAGCGGCGACTTGGCGGCGACGCTGAATCGCGGAGTCGCAGGCAGTCCGCTGCCGCAAAGCGGACCGGTGAGGATGTAAAGATTGTTCTGTGGACCGAGGGGGTCACAATCCACCGGCACTTTGTCATCGACGAACAACTTTGCGGCCAGTCCGCTCCCGCCGATGTAATCGCGCAGAATTTTCTCGTCGAGCGTGCGGGTGGAAATCTTTCCGGATGACAGGTCAACGTCTAAGAGTTTGCCACTCTGTGTTCCCATGATCGTTTCTCCTGTTTGCGGCCATGAAATTAGTGTTTCGACAATGCCGCGTTATTTTATCACGAAGGAAAAGAAAAAGTAAATCAGGGCATTCCAGATTCAGCGATTCCGCAACCTGACCTTGGGAAGTGGGTAAAGAGACGCGGAGACAGGGT
>CAYVDS010000178.1:2184-9776 GCA_964450145.1 uncultured bacterium | reverse complement strand
ACCGGGAACTTCCTGACCGCGATTCTGGAAAGGAAGCTCGCCGTCGTGGAGAAACGCTACCGCAAGTCGCAACTGGACTTTGAGCGCTACGCCGTCCTTGCCGTCACCTCGATCTACGGCATTGACATCCTGGAGGACAACGTCAAAGCCTGTCGCGACCGGTTGTTCGGGGTCTTTGACGCTGTTTATTCCCGTTTGTTCAAGAACGATGCGCAGGACAAGTGCCGAGAGGCGGTGCGGTTCATCCTTGACCACAATATCGTCTGGGGCGACGCCCTGACACTCAAGACCGTGGGCGAGAAACCAGGCTACATTGTCTTCTCCGAATGGTCGCCGGTCAACGGGAGCATGCTCAAACGCCGGGACTTCACCTTTCACGGTCTGATCCGGCATGAGGAAACAAGACAAGCGTTGCTCTTTCCTGACTTAGAAGAAGAAGGCCCTGAACAACTGCCGCTCTTCTCCGATCTTGGTCAAGACGTATTCATTCCCAAACCAGAAAAGGAATTCCCCCCGGTCCACTTCATGGAGATCGCCCATGTTCAACGGTAGCGGCTACAATCCCGACGTACTCTCGTGCATCGCCAACCTAAGCAGCGACGAAGTCTTCACCCCGCCTCAACTGGTGAATCAAATTCTTGACCTGCTGCCGGAAGAACTTTGGAGTGACAAGAACGCCACCTTCCTCGACCCCGGCTGTAAGTCCGGCGTGTTTCTGCGCGAGATCGCCAAGCGTCTCGACAAGGGATTGGAGAAACAAATCCCCGACCGCCAGAAGCGGATAGACCACATCTTCAAGAACCAACTCTACGGACTCGCCATCACGGAGTTGACCGCCCTGCTGTCGCGCCGGTCCGTGTACTGCTCCAAGACGGCCGACGGCAAGTATTCCGTATGCGAGGCCTTTGATAGCCCGGAAGGCAACATCCGCTTCGGGCGCGTGGAACATGCCTGGGAAAATGGCCGTTGTGTGTACTGCGGAGCCAACAAGGAGAACTACGAACGGGGCGGTGAACTAGAAAGCCACGCCTACGCCTTTATTCACACAGAAAAGCCGGAGGAAATTCTTAATATGAAATTCGACGTAATCATAGGCAATCCCCCTTACCAGTTGAGCGACGGCGGATTCGGTAGAAGCGCATCCCCCATCTACCAGAACTTCGTCCAACAGGCCAAGAAGCTGAACCCGCGATTCTTGACCATGATTATTCCTTCGCGATGGTTTGGGGGTGGCAAGGGCTTGGACGAGTTCCGAGGCGAAATGCTGAACGATGACCGCATCCGCAAGATCGTGGACTTTGAGGATTCATCAGAAGTCTTTCCCGGCGTCAGCGTAGCTGGAGGAATCTGCTACTTCCTGTGGGACCGAGATTACAAGGGACCATGCGAAATCGTGAACATGCATGGTGGCATCGAAGCTGTTTCCGAAAGACGCCTGAACGAGTTCAATACATTCATCAGACACGGCCAAGCGGTACCCATCATCAGAAAGGTCCTCTCACTTAATGACAAGCGGATGAACGAACAAGTCTCGGCCTACAAACCATTCGGTTTGCGGACATACGTCAAGCCTCAGCGGACAGGTGACATCATCCTCCACTGGCAGAAGGGAGAGGGGCCGTACAAGCGAAAGGAAATCACCGTAGGGGTCGAGATGATAGACAAGTGGAAGGTCATCTCTTCTCGTTCTGGTCATGAACATGCAGGCAATCCCGGAGTTGACGGCGCGAGACGTGTTCTTGCGAAGACCGTAGTGCTGCCGCCGGGCACGATATGCACCGAAACCTATCTGGTTATTGGCAGTTACTCGACAGAGGAAGAAGCCAAGAATCTCTTGGCCTATATGAAGACCCGCTTCTTCCGCTTCCTCATGTCTCTATTCATGTATTCACACGGCATCACGAAGGACACCTACGCATTCATCCCTATTCTCGACATGACCAAGTGTTGGACGGACGAAAGGCTCTTCAAGCGCTATGGCCTGACGAAGGATGAAATCGCCTTCATCGAGTCGAAAATCCGCCCGATGGAGGCGAGCGATGAGTAAGCCGAAGGGCAAAATCCCTGCGAAGAAACCGGATGTGCTGTTCGACCGCATTGTCTCGATTCTCGAACAGGCGCGGGGGAATGTGGTTCGCGCCGTCAACACGAACATGGTGACCGCCTATTGGCTGATCGGTCGGGAGATTGTTCAGGAGATACAGGGCGGCGTTGAGCGGGCGGAATACGGCAAGCAGTTGCTGTCAGATTTGTCCAGGCGACTGACACAGCGATATGGAAGCGGCTTTTCCGTTCCGAACCTTCAGAACTTCAGGAAGTTTTATCTTGCCTACACTGAGCGCGTCGTATCCGATCACAACATTCAGTACCCAGCGGGTACCAAATCCGGGACAGGGCAAATTCAGTACCCGGTGGGTACTAAATCTCAGGATGCGCCAATTCCCCACCCGCCGGATGGAGAATCCGGGGAAAAACAGCGCCCGGAGGGCGCGGAGTCCGGCGTGGAAGAGGGAATTCCCTCCCCATCGGGGAGGGAATTGGTTACGGCCGGAATTCGCCACCCGGTGGGGGACGAATCGGGGTCCGACTTTTCGCCGCTGCTCTCCTGGTCGCATTACCGTGCGCTGATGCGGGTGGAGGATGTGGCGGCGCGGGATTTCTATGAGCGCGAGGCGGCCGAGTGCGGCTGGAGCAAAGCGCAGCTCTAGCGGCAAATCCAGTCGTCGTATTACCGGCGCATCCTGGCGAACCGGGGAGAGGCGGGACTGGCCGCGCCGGAGCGCGAGCGCCTGCCGGGCAAACCAATCAGCGCCGGTGACGTCTTGAAATCGCCTTGTGTGATCGAGTTCCTCGGATTGCCGGACGCGCCGGAACTGCACGAGAGCGCCTTCGAGCAGTCAATCATTGACAATCTGCAATCCTTCCTGCTGGAGCTGGGCAAGGGCTTCTCGTTTGTCGCGCGGCAGAGACACATCCGTTTTGACGACGAGGACTTCTACGTGGACCTGGTGTTCTACAACTTCATTCTAAAGTGCTTTCTGCTGATCGACCTGAAGATCGGCAAGCTGACCCATCGCGATGTAGGCCAGATGGACGGCTATGTGCGGCTGTTCGAGGATCGCTTCAAAGTTCCGGGCGACAATCCCACGATAGGCCTGATTCTCTGTTCTGACAAAGGAGAAGCCGTGGCGAAATATTCGGTCCTGAACGAGGCGCGGCAGATATTCGCCTCGAAATACCTGCAATTCCTTCCCAGCGAAGAGGAATTGCGGCTGGAGATTGAGAAGGAACGCAGGTTGATCGAGGCCGCTATGGAAGAAGAGGAAGGCGACGATGAGTGACAATTTCTTTCCGCCGCGCCCGGCATCGCGGCCAACTATATACGCCTACGAGGATACAAACCCTCAGTATGCGGGCCTGCTCAAAGTCGGCTACACGACCGTGGACGCGCAGAGCCGCGTCGCCAAGCAGTACCCGACATTACGACCCGGCAATCCGCCGTACCGGATCGTCCTGGAAGAATCCGCCATGCGCTGTGACGGGACGGTTTTTGCCGACCATGACATACACCGGATGCTGCGGCTCAACGGCATAAAGAACCCGGAAGGCGAATGGTTCCGCTGCACGGTGGACCAGGTCAAGGCGGCCATAATTGCCGTGCGGACCGGCCAACTGAACGAGGAAGACCGGTCGCTGGATTTCAAGATGCGCCCCGAACAGATGGCGGCGGTCGAGAAGACGGCGGCCTACTTCGCCAGCTGGCGCAAGGAGCGGGGCAACCGGAACAAGCCACCGCATTTCCTTTGGAACGCTAAGATGCGTTTCGGGAAGACGTTTGCCGCCTATCAGTTGGCGAAGAAGATGGGCTGGCGGAAAGTGCTGGTCCTGACCTTCAAACCGGCGGTGCAAAGCGCGTGGGAGGAGGACTTGAAGTGTCATGTGGACTTCAAGGGCTGGCAGTTCATCAAACCCGGCGGCCTGACTTACGAGGAGGCGAACAAAAAGCGGCCGTTCGTCTGTTTCGGGTCGTTTCAAGACTACCTGGGCCGGAACCCCGGCACGGGCGGCATCAAGACGAAAAACGAATGGGTCCACACGATGCACTGGGACTGTGTGATTCTGGACGAGTACCACTACGGCGCATGGCGGGATAACGCGAAGGAACTTTTTGAGTCGGAAGACGAGAAGGAGCGCAGGTTCGCTGAGGGCGAAGGCATTGAGGATTTCGACGAAGACATTCTGCCCATCACGACGGATCATTACCTTTACCTGTCCGGCACGCCCTTCCGCGCCATCGCCTCCGGTGAGTTCATCGAGGAGCAAATCTTCAACTGGACATATTCCGACGAACAGCGCTCGAAACGAGACTGGAAGGGCGCCGACAACCCTTACGCCGCACTGCCCCGCATGGTGCTGTTGACCTACCAACTACCAGACGCGATCCGGGAAATCGCCATGCAGGGCGAGTTCAACGAGTTTGACTTAAATGTCTTTTTCTCCGCCGAGGGAATCGGCGACAAGGCGAAGTTCAAGTACGAGGATGAGGTCCAGAAATGGCTGGACCTGATTCGCGGCGCGTTCATGCCGACCAGCGTTGACAACCTGAAACTGGGCGCGCAGAAGCCGCCTATGCCGTTCTCGGACGCGCGACTCCTGGGCGTGCTTTCGCATTCGTTCTGGTTCCTGCCGAGCGTGGCGGCCTGTCATGCCATGCGCAACCTACTGGCGAAGAGACAGAACCGGTTCTACCACGACTATAAGGTCATCGTGGCGGCGGGGAGCGCCGCCGGAATCGGCGTGGAAGCGTTGCCGCCGGTGCAGGAGGCGATGGACGATCCCCTTACGACCAAGACCATCACCCTCTCTTGTGGCAAGCTGACCACCGGCGTGACTGTGAAACCGTGGACGGGCATTTTGATGCTTCGCAACTCCTCAAGCCCGGAAACGTACTTTCAGGCGGCTTTCCGGGTGCAATCGCCCTGGACAGTGCGCAACCCGGACGGCAAGTCTCCAAACTCCGAGCAGATCATCAAGGAAGAGTGCTACGTCTTCGATTTCGCTCCTGACCGGGCGTTGCGGCAGATTGCCGACTACAGTTGCCGCTTGAACCTCGACGAGCAGAGCCCGGAAAAGAAAGTAGAGGAGTTCATCAGCTTCCTACCAGTTCTGGCTTACGACGGCAGTTCCATGAAGCAGATTGACGCCGTCGGCATTCTCGACATGGCGATGAGCGGCACGACATCAACCCTGCTGGCGCGGCGATGGGAAAGCGCCTTGCTGGTGAATGTGGACAACGACACCTTGTACCGCCTGATGAACAACAAGAAAGCGATGGAAGCCCTCATGAGCATTGAAGGTTTCCGCAATCTGAATCAGGACATCGAGACGATTATCAACAAGTCGGAAGCTGTTAAGAAGGCCCGCAAGGAGGCCAACGACGAGGAACTGTCCACAAAGGAGAAGAAGGAGCTTTCCGAGGAGGAGAAGGAATACAAGAGCCTGCGGAAGCAGATTCAGGAGAAGCTCATCAAGTTTGCCACTCGAGTTCCCATCTTCATGTACCTGACCGACTACCGCGAGCGAACGCTGAAGGACGTAATTACCCAACTGGAGCCGGGCCTGTTCAAGAAGGTTACGGGCCTGACTGTTAAGGACTTCGAGTTGTTGGTCAGTCTGGGAATCTTCAACAGCGCCTTGATGAACGATGCCGTGTACAAGTTCAAACGCTACGAGGATGCCAGCCTGAGTTACACTGGGATCAACAAGCACGAAGGCGAGGATATCGGCCTGTACGATACGGTAATCACCCGAAAGGATGCGCAGAGAGTATTCGAGAATGTCCCAGCCGGCGCCGGATACGGAACATGAAAGAAAAGGCAGATGAACGCCGATGAACGCGAATCAGGGAAAAAGAAGAAAAAGAAGACATTCTTAGCCACAGATAAACACTAATAGACGCAGATGTTAAGAAAAAAAAGAAGAGAGAATCGCGACAGGAGTTCGTGATTTCAAATGTTAGTAGTACAAAGACGAGATTGCTTCGCTTCGCTCGCAATGACCATGCGCTTCCTTCTGTATTAACCCCGCGCATAGGGGTCAGGCGCTCCTAATTCACTTCGCGTCCTTTGCGCCTCGGGCCTGCGGCCCTTTGCGGTTGGCAGTTTTATCCGCGAACTTTGGCCTAATGACGGCAAGGCAAGCGGGCAGTACGGTGAGCGCGCCCAGAAGAGCCGATACCATGTTTGCGGAAACAAGCGCGCTCAACCAACGGCTGGGGGGGAAATTCGAGATCATGAGGACTAGGAATCCAGCGGTTACTACTATAGCATTGAAGAAAATGGCGCGGCCTGACGACTGCATTGTCGCGCGCAAACGGTCATGGCGATCTGGAAGCGCATCCGCCAGCCAACGATACTTTGCGACGAAGTGTATTGAGTAATCGACTCCTATGCCGATGCCCATTCCCGAGAGGATTGCCGTGGTCACGCCGAGCGGGATGCCCGTCGCGCCCATCAGGCTGAAATTCAGGAGCGTGGCGATGGCCACGGGTATGATGCAAAAAAGCCCCGCCATGAGGGAACGGAACATGAGAGCCGTTATGAGGAAGACCGCGACAATCGAAGTCAAAATGCTAAGCAACTGCCCCTTGATGATGAGGTCCATGAACGTATAGGACGTCATCACGCCGCCTGCCGGATGGATACTTACAGGCAATCCCCGAAAGATACTCGCTCCGAGCGAGCGGACGTTGTCCAAAACCCGCTTTAAGACCGGCGAGCTGTCTGAATTGACGCGTACGCGCACGTTCGCCAGTCTGTAATCATAATCAATGACGTCGTCGAAGTCGTCCGGATCCCCCGAAAGCGAATAGAGCAAGAGATATTGCGCGACCAGTTCCTCGGAATCTGGAATCCTCGAATACTCCCGGCGGTTTTCATTCATCACTCGATTCATCCGTTTGAGGTAATCCGCGATGGAAAGAGTAGCGCCGACTTCGTCCATGCCTTCAAGCTCGTGCTGCAGGCGCTCGATCGCGCAAAGGATTTCGGGCGACTTCATATCGTCCTGGTTCTTGCCGTCCACGATGATGTTGAGCGTGTTGGTTCCGCCGAATTTTTGGTTGAGCATCGTGTCGGCGGCGAGCACTTCGCAACCGGGCCGGAAATTCGATAGCAGGCTCCCGTCAACGTATACCTGGAGGAGTCCTGTAATGCCGACAAGGATGACGATTGCCGTAATCGCGAGCACCGGCACAGCGTAGCTGCCGACCATGTTACCAGCCCTTTGCAGGAGGCGGGTGAGGAGGCCGGATGAATTGATGCCCACATCTGGCGCCTGGAGATTATTCTGTAGGGGCACGGCACGCCGTGCCCCTACAAAGGATGTTTCATCCAAATCATTCTCGTCAGCGAGGTGCGCCCTCGGGTATTTAACGGGCAGAATCATCAGCCACGCGGGAATAAAGGTGAGCGAGAACACGAGCGCGCTAAAAACGCCGATGCCCGTGAAGATTCCGAAGTATCTGATTGGCATCATGTCAGACGTGGCCAATGAAAGGAAGCCAGCGGCAGTCGTCAGCGCAGCCATTGTCA
>CAYVDS010000178.1:1455-2149 GCA_964450145.1 uncultured bacterium | reverse complement strand
CTGGCGTCGAGGCGGCTTCCTCATGATACCGGTTTATTATGTGGATGCCATATGCAAGCCCGACCGCTATCAAGAACACGGGGACTACGGTTGTCACCGCATACATCGGGATTTTCACCAGCGACATGATTCCCAGCGTCCAGATTGTGCTCGAAACCACGACGGCCAGAGGCAGGAACGCACCGCGCGCCGAACGCAAAGTCAGATACAACACAATGAGCGAGACAAGCATCACCAGCGGAAACGTCCTGCGCATATCCTCTGCGGCATATCGGCCAATGGTTCCCTCGATCACCGGCCTGCCCGCAATAAAGACCTGGTCATCGCCAAGGTCGAAATCCTCTGTCACGATCTTCTTGATGCGGTCGTACATCGCAACCTTATTGTAGCCATCTTCGAGCTTCGCAAATATTGAGGTGGCGGTGCCATCGGGAGAGACCACATTATTGATGAACATGTCGTTGTCAAGGACAGCCTTCCGCAATTCATCGGCTGCCTCTTCAGTCTCTGGAGCGGTTTCCATGAGGCGGACAACATCGCGACCTTCCTCCACGCCGACAATATTGTCGAGTGTTCGCAGGCTCACGACGTCCTCACCATTGATGCCATGAAGCTCGTCACTCTTTGTGCTCAGTTGCTTGACCCGTTTGCTGGTTTTCGGAAATGCCGCGGACGAACACTTCGCGCTGCCTAT
>CAYVDS010000178.1:0-1445 GCA_964450145.1 uncultured bacterium | reverse complement strand
GCGCTCAGTTGCTCGACCAGTTTGAGGGTTTTCGGGTTGAATACGCCGTGCGGCCCCTCATTGACGATGCCGAGCACGATCATCTTCTTCGTGTTGAATATCTTCTCGATCTTCTTGTTATAAATGAACACGGGGTGATGTTCGGGCATCATTGTCTCGACGTCGGTCTCGAAACGGAGGGATCGGATGGGAACGGCAATAGCGGCGGTCGCCACCACAACCGCAAGGATTGTCAGCTTGGGAAATCGCGCGATAAATTTGTAAATAGGATCCATAGCCTATATGACTATCGGTTAAAGAAAAAACCTGAGACGGGAGAAAACCGCCCATAATTCGGGGACACGATGCCGCATCGTGTCCCCGAATTATGGGAAACAATCGCCAACTTCTTGAAAGCGCCCGACCACGCCACGGCGTGGTTACCCGGTGAGCGAAACGAGAATTCTCTCATCTGTTCGATGACTTTTCGGGAGAAATGTTCTTGAGAAGGCGGGGACTGACTTTCATGGAAAAGGGTGATTATGCCGCCTTCGAGCAAATTGATTATAATGGTAGCAAAACAGCAAGTCAATTCGCACACTAATATACAAGAGCACGAGATGGAGTCCGAACACCGCTCAGTGTTCTCCGTGCTGCTCACTGTCAATTTCTCGATCTTGCTGATTTTCAAGGACATGTCTGTATAACTCGTTGCGATTAAATGGATTCCCGCCTTCGCGGGAATAACAAGCAAAGAAATGTCTATTCGTCTAATTCGCATAATTCGTGGCATCCGTGTTCCAAATCTTCTTTTGTATTCGTGTAATTCGGTCCGCGCCTTGCGCGATTCATTATATTCGTGTTCCAACTCTCCAAGGAGGCTCGCGTGAACATCACCATCGTCGGCTCGGGCTGCGGAATACCAAATCCCCGGCGCGGCTCGCCATGCATCGTCGCAGACACCGGAAAACAACTGTTCGCGTTCGACTGCGGGCCGGGCGCGGTGAGAGCGATGGCCTCGGCGGGGTTACACTGGGCGGCGCTGGACGCGCTTTTTATCACGCATTTTCATACCGACCACATCGGCGATATTCCGGCGCTCCTGTTTGCATACAACATTCCGGATACGAATCGCACCGCTCCTCTCACACTCTTCGGCCCGCCCGGCATGAAGAAGCTGTTTAAGAACCTTGTGGCCGCATACGGCGACTGGCTTGTCCCGAAGAGATATGAATTATCTATTGAAGAACTGTCGGATGTTCCGTTCACTAGCGGCTCAAACTCCAAAATTCGGGGACACGATGCGGCATCGTGTCCCCGTATTTTGACAAATGGCGAAACGGCATGGCGAGTGGAAACCGTTCCGGCCGAGCACAGCCAGCCCGCGTATGCCTACCGGTTCGAGGCCGACGGCGCAAGCCTTGTCTATTCTGGTGACACCGACTACAGCGACCGCATCGCCACTC
>CAYVDS010000177.1:0-9787 GCA_964450145.1 uncultured bacterium | reverse complement strand
AAGGTGTCCCCGAATTAAGGGCTGTTTCTTTCACAATTAACCACGCCCCGCCGTGGGTGAGTCGACCGCCCTGTGGGGCCGAATTCATTCGGCTCCCCGTTCCTGTCCCCGCCACCGCCCAAATGATTCCGCATTCATCATTCATCCCTCATCATTCTCTTTCAGCCGCCGTATTCCTTCCTTTCCGGCCGCGGTTTCCATATCGTCATCCATTTCCATGCGTCCTGAAGCGCCTGAAAGCCGAGTTTTTCGTAGACGCCGTGCGCGTCCTTGGTGATAAGAATCCACTGATACACGTCCTTAAGGTCCGGATGCGCTAGAGCGAATCGAACCATTCCTCGCCCCATGCCCCTGCCACGATATTCATCATGGACTATCACATCAAGCAGATACGCAAAGCGCACCTTGTCGGATATCACGCGCAGAAAACCGATCTGTCTGCCGTCGGCAAGATATGCGCCGACCACAAGCGCGGAATTGTCAAGTCCCTTCTTGATCTCATTCTTCGTGATTCCAGGAGTCCAATATGACTCGGACAACATTTCCCGCACGTCGTCTATCCGAATTCGCTCCCGCGATGAGTCAATCTCACATCCAGTTGATTCAGAGTTGCTGTTCACATTCAATCTCCTGGCGTCATATCAAGCTGAGCCGGAAAACCGGGGACACGATGCGGCATCGTGTCCCCGGTTTTCCTATCCGCGTTTATCACGGCTCCCTCTTTTCGTTAATCCAAAATCGCGACTACCGCTTCGCTTCCCATCCTTCTACTGTATTCTGAAAAGTGTCTATAACCGCGTCAAGCGTCTCTTCCGGCCTGATTGCGAGCGGAGAATCAACAACCAGTCCCGTCATAAGCCCTTCGATTGCGACGAAGAACATCCTTATCAACAAGTTTCTTCTTTCCGGCGGCAGATTCGGAAGTCGTCGCTCGAGTTCCGCCTCTGCAAAATCGCGGTACTCGATGTCGGTCTGGCTGTGTATCCGGTTCGCGTCCGGATCAACCATTGCCATACTGAAATATTCGCGGGTTACTCCGCGGAGGATCGGGTCTTCGGCCAAGAGCTTGAACTGGCTCTTCAGTGTTTGCCGAAGCGCATCGAAAAAATCTTCCCTGTCAGCGATCGCATGGCGAAGCATCTCGAGCGAATTGACCTGACGCGAACGGGTCACGGCTATGAGCAGCTCTTTCTTACCCTCGAAATGATGATACACGGCGCCCAGGGTCATCCCCGCTTTTGCGGCGATTTCACGGATGGTCGTCTTCTGATAGCCTTTCGAGGCGAAACACTCCATGGCTGCAAGGAGTATTTTTCGTCTGGTTAGGCTTGTCGCCTGCTCGTGAAGCGCCTTCGGGTCGGCCCCGGGCTCAGCAAGCAACTTATCAATCGAGAATGCAGGTTCTTGTGATTTCATTTGTATTGCCTACTGTCAACTTCTTGAAATCATGTCGTGATTTCCATGTTGGCATTCGCGCTGCGAAGGGGACTGTCCCTGTTTATGGGCCGCGTCTTTTAGGCCGTAGAACAGGGACTGTCCCCGAAGCCAAGAGTCTTGTTAATAACGCTGTTATGCTACATATTAATGTTATCACATGGCCACGCATTTGTCAATCCCCGACGAAATCGTGAGAGAATCCGGCGTTGTCGGCACCCTGGTAATAGCGCGGGACCTCGCTGCAAATCCACCCACCTTGGCGCTGCACGAAGACCTGCTTTCCGCCGTTCACAAGATGGTCGCATCCAAATACGACCAGTTGGTAGTCATTGACGAAGAAAACCGGGAAAAAGTCATCGGCATCCTCAGCCGCACAGACCTCGTTGCGGCCTATGACCGCCAGTTCCTCTCCGGCCACCGCTCGTAACCGGCTTGCCTTACGTCTTCAGGATGAAGTGCCGATCCTTGAGAATGTGCACTCTTGCCGCGCACGTCTGAAGTGCAGATTCTATGACAAACTCTTGACTTTCGCTCTTTTGCTCCACCTCGCGAATTCGAGCGGAAGTTACAGTATGCCCGGGTGAAGAAAATCACGGTTTCCAGACGAAACCTTCACCTATCGTCGCCAGCCGGAAAGCCTACTGGGCTTGGCCTTTGGACTGGCGAAGCTCATGATGCAATCGTTCACTTTCCTGCCGTCTCACCAGCGAAGAATATCATGGGCGAAAGTTGCAGTATGTGAGACTCGATGATACTGTTGTTGCCCGTGCAAGCGTTCACTTCCCCGTTTTCAGCCGGCTGGATGCCTGAATTGCTGCTTTCTGGTATACTCTTTTCCATAGAACAGGCGAAGTTGATTAGAATAGAGAGGCAACACGATGCCAAAGTCGCCACGTCCGTCGAAAGAGGTTGCTACCGTAAGGCAGAAAATTCTGGACGAGGCCCTGGATATTATCACCGATTATGGGTACGACGGCCTCACTATGAGAAAACTGGCCGACAGGCAGGGAATTGCGGCAAAAACAATATATAACTATTTTGCCAGCAAAGACGAAATCTTTTTGCATGTGCGGACCAGAGGCTTTGAATTGCTCTATTCCGAGCTGTTCGACGCTTATAACTCAAAGAACGACCCTTTTGAGAAACTCAGAGCAATGAGCGCCGCTTATATCAATTTCGGCTTACGGCGCGCCAACTACTACGACATCATGTTTACCTGGAACGTGCCGAGAGTTGATGACTACACCGGATCTCCTCTGGAATCGCTCGCGGTCAAAGGGTTAAGGACCGGTCTTAGGTCAGCCCACATTTTTGCAACAGTGATTGAGGAAATTTCCGAAACCTACGGCAGGATACCGGAGGATAAAGCGAGAATCTATCTTCTTCAACTATGGGCCGGCTTGCATGGCATTGTGGCGTTGCACAACAATACTCTTCTGAGCTATTTGCACGAGCGTCCCGGGGAAATTCTCGAAGAGATGTCCGAAGTGCTACTGTCGATTCTTTCGCCGTGATCCGCAGGAACAAACGAATAGGCCGGGAATCGAGAGAGTAGAAAGCATCCGACCTCCACGCATAGTCGCACTAACCTGTCTCCAACAATAATCCCCAATGTTGAGGAGCGAACCTCCAATTTATTTGGGATAGCAATTAGCCTTTGGAGAGGAAAGATTGATTTGACAATTAATAGCAACGATGTTACAGTAACATCGTTGATATTATGGCGGAGAGAGGGTTGCAGTCTCTATTGATCTGCACGCATCATGTTAGGAGGGCCCCTTCAATGAAGTATCTCGATTATCTGCGCACTCGATTTCCCGAAACCCCTGAGCGCATCATCATCAAGGCGGATGCATTGCGAAGGGGGATTGCATTCGATCTTCAGCTAGAAGACCTGGCGATGAGGTCATGCACGACAGGCCTGGCAACACGAGACGGGCGCCAGGAGGTGAGTGCGCCGAGTCAGTTCCATTTTTGCTCCGACAATACCACGGTCGACATTGTCATAGATGAGGACAGCCCGTATCGGATTGTCGAGAAAGGGCCCGAGGACTACCGGCTGCAGATCGGCAGCATTGATTTCGGAAAAATCTATTTTACCTCGCGCCCGGGCTACTACGACCGGACCACCAGCGAAGGTCGTCCAGTGCAGGACTACGTGGTTCAACGCGGGCCATACTGCCTGTTGGTGACACCGGTCAATATCTGTGCGTACTTCCGGGGCGGTGACGCGTGTCGCTTCTGCTTCCTTTCGGTGCGTATGGACCATGAGCGGGAGAATAAGGAACTTCCGATGGTTCCCGATTATGCGGTCCTTGGCGAAGCGGTTGCTATTGCGCGAGAATACATGGACCTCAAAGAGATCAAGTTGAATGGCGGTTCCCTGTACAACCTGAAGAAGGAAGCACAGTGCATCGAACAATGTCTCACGCATATTCTTTCCACTGCGGGTCCCATCGAAGAAGCCACGGTGTTCTGTCAAGCGCTTGAAGAAGACCAACAGAAGCGCTTGAAGGATGCCGGCGCCACCAATGTTTTCTTCGACATGGAAGCATGGAACGAACGGCTGTGGGATCAGATTGTGCCCGGCAAGGCCAAGACCGTCGGACGCGCGGAATGGTTGCGGCGGCTTGAGAAAGCTGTAGGCGTTTTTGGGCCGGGCCACGTGGCCTGCAATTTTGTGGCGGGCTTCGAATCAGCTCCCATCTCAGGATTTCTCACGCAAGAGGAATCGCTTCGGTCCTATCTCGACGGGTTCGAGTATCTGACTGAGCGAGGGGTTATCCCTTCGTTCACCGTTTGGTACCCTCTTTTTGATAAACCAAGCGCACCGAAGACGGAATATTACCTCGAACTCGGCGAAGGTCTGCATCAAGCGATACTTCAGCACGGTCTGTACCAGGAACTGGGGTTTTCAAAATTCGGGATGGACCCGCCGACGCTGGGATTGTACTGCTATTTCTGCAGGAGCGTCCAGTTTGCCCAGGACTATCCGCGGCTCATAAACCGTGAGGTCGCATCAACGGCGACCGCCTAGATCGAGTTTTGCGAAGCATCTTCTCGACATTGCCACAGGGTCTCCGGCATTCCGGGATCAGCTTAGAATTGCGCTGACTTAAGCCTATCGTGATCAAGCCAGGATTGATAACGGCGCCGGAGTGAATATACGGGACAAAGAAGGCCGGACAGCGCTGATGTTTGCCGCGTTCAGAAACTATCCAGAAATTGTTCAGATTTTGTTGAAAAAGGACGTTAATCCGGACCTGAAAAGCTCAGCCGGGAACACAGCCTTGAGTTGCGCAGCATTTGGCCGTGGCCGTCACACCGAGATTGTGGAGCTGCTCAAACAAGCCCGCGCCGAGGAAAAGCGCCCGGATTTCATACGTTGGTGCAGCTTGTTGTCAAAAGAATAAGCTCGAAATTCCGAGCCGCACCGACATTCCCGCCGCGACCAGAAACTTTCCTACAGTTTCATGGTCCTGAAGAACTGCTCGATCTTATTCTTCACGGTTCCCAGAGAGACAACGCGCGAGTCGAGGAAGTCGTCATCGAAAACAAGGAAAGGGATGTTTTCGACGCGTGCAAAGTCACGGTAAATGCCTATCAGGGGCCAACAATGCTTGCAACCGGCATGGGCGGAGACGATCACGCAGTCGAGTGAATAGTCCTGTCGGGCTCTGGAGAAGTCGGCCATATACGACCTAGCGGGCAGGCGATTCTTGCCCATCGTCATATTCAGTCCGTGCCGCGCGAGCCCTTGGAGCATCGAGTCAAGCGACGATGTGTCGATCGGTAATTGCCGCAGGTAGCCGCACCGTGTGTCATCGACAACGACGGCGCCGAATTCATCCGCCATCCATCCGTAGATGTTGTCACCGAACTGAGGGGGCACATGCTGCCAGACGACGCGGATCTTTTCGCCCGTCGCCGCCCCGCTTGCAGCTCGCTCGCGCGTGAACTCATAGACCGCCTTGCAGTATTCGGTGCAATGAGGCTTCCCGAAACTGTTGTTCACTGCGGCGTAGACGCTCAGCAGGACACTCGGCGGGGCGGGAGACGGCCTGAGCCTCCGAAGCAAATCCCATTCGAGGAGATATTCCAGGGCGCGATTCGATTCCTCGACTATCTCCCTCAGCCTGTCGATATCGAATTTCTTACCCGAAAGCTCCTCCAGAACCGGGATGAAATCGCGCATCTGTCCCGCGTAGTACTTGAAGGCGTCTGCGTCGTTCGTGAACGGAGCGTCCAACCTGTACATGGGAGCATCCAGAAGCTTTTCCATGACCTGATAGCCGATCCGTGAACTGTCGCACGGAGCGGAGGTCGTAACAATCAAATCAGGCTGCGGTATCTCATCGGACAAGATCGCGCCAATCAGCACCTTGTCCATGGAACAGACCTCCGGCGGAACACCGGCATTTTCGGCGGCATCGATGAATTCCCCAATCACGTCCTGCAGGTAGCGCGCGTATATGCTCGTGTGAATCTCTCCCAGAAAGGGATATAGATCGAAGGCGAGAAAAAGTTCGGGCGTGAAGCAGAATTCGTGCCACACGAATTTTTTCTTCCGATTGCGCGCCACGTCGACTGCCTCCTCGATATTGCGGCTCATTATCTCCACCGTCTCGAGCATCAACGGCCCCCCGTTAGACGGCGGATTCTCGGTCAGCGTCGCCGCCGCAGGCTTAAGAACACCAGTCAGAATCTCTTCCAGCTTCGTAAAGGGTTTCTTGTCCATTCTTTTCTCTCCCACCTGCACGGACGCCGACAACGTTTCGACGTATCATTAACGGTTGCAGAAGCGATGTATCCGAGCAGAGCTTCTCTTCAAACACAAACCGGCCGCGCCTCGGGAGTGCAGCTCGCTTCACGTGCGAGCGAACGCTTCGCGCGCCAGAATAGCCGCCCCGAGGGCTCCCACTATTTGCGGGTCTCCGGGTACCAGCGTGATGGCCGCCTTCAGTTTTTTTTCAAGGCACTTGATCAGGCCGGCATTCTTCGCGCATCCTCCGGTGACGGTCACGTCTTCAACGAGACCGACCTTCCGCGCAAGCGAGACGAGCCGTGCGGCTATGGCGGAGTTGATGCCGGCGGCGATGTCGGCGACGTCAATACCCTCGTTCAGGAGTGTGATAACCTCTGACTCGGCGAATACGCTGCACTGACTCGTTATGGCGGCCGGCGCCTTGGATTCGAGGGAAAGCGAGGAAATATCTTCGAGCGACACATGGAGCACGCGACACATGGCCTCGAAGAAGCGCCCCGTGCCGGCGGCGCACTTGTCGTTCATCACGAACTCACGCACGCGGCCGGTGTCGCTGATGCCCATGACCTTGCAGTCCTGTCCGCCTATGTCGATCGCCGTTCTCACCGACGAACGCAGCCAGCTCGCGCCACGCGCGTGACACGTTATTTCCGAAATGTCCTCATTGGCAAACGGAATGCGCACCCGGCCGTAACCCGTGCCCACGAGGTAGTTCACGTCCTTGACGGATGAAAGGCCGGCCCGGCTGATGGCTTCGTTGATCACCAGTTCCGCCGTTTTTTCCGGCCGCGGCAGACACGGAACGACGACGGAAGCGATAACGGAATCGTCCCGGACCAAAACGGCCTTGCCGGTGGTCGAGCCGACATCGCAGCCGCCAAACAGTTGTTCAGACATCTTGCTTTCTCCTCCATTGTCATTCAAAGAATTGTCCGGTCGCCTTCTCTACTTGCTCATGCTCTCTATGAAGGCCTGCACCCGGGTTTTCAACTGGCCGAGTCCGCTTAATATGTATTCCCTTTCGAGCGGAAGCAGAGGCAGACCCGTCTCGCGGGCATCCCACCTCAAAAGGGTGCTCTCACCTCCCCACAGGTCGCAGAACTTGAGGCGCTCGCAGATAATGCCGTCGGCATTGTACTCTTCTGCCAGCTTCATGATGAATTCGAACCGCTTATCATGGTCGCCTATCATGCGCGGGCACGAGGGGTGATTCATATAGCGTTCCACAAGCGCCTCCATGGGGGGGAGTGATTCATCGGCCAGGTTCCAGAAATTGCGCGAGCCAAGACAGAGCGATTCCGTCACAATCAGTCCGCCCTGTTGCTCGATGACTCTCAGGAGATTCGGATCGTCCAGGAGCCCGGCCACAAGCATTATCCGGGCGCGATAATCGGTGATGCCTTCTCGGGAATCCAATTCCTCGAGCGCAGAGCGCAGCATCCTCTTGCACTCTTCCTTCGGCAGCGCGGTCGCGGAGACTGTTATCTCCAACATCTCCGCTCCCGAAAGCAGAGGGCTGGGCCCCTTGCGGGTCTCGTGGAGCTTTCGAAGCAATGAGCGCGTTTCATTATGCAGGCGAATGGAATCCATGAGCTTTTCATCGCTGATCTCTATCCCGAGGTGTTCTTCGAGGTTTAGCCTAAACGATGAAATTTCTCTCAGATACCATGCGCGGGCACCCTCGTCCGAGAGGTGGGGAACGTTCAGAAACTGCATAAACGGGCGTGCCGCCTTGAGGTCGATGACGTCAAACAGACGACGGAGGTGATCGCAGCTGTTCATCGCCACGATGCCGTCGAGAAAATCGAACTTGCCCTTCAGGACCAGGTCGAGGACATGGCGCGCAAAAGTGCAGTTGTAGTTGCTGAGATATGCGTCGCCTTCATCGGTCTCGGTGCCACCGGTTGCTCGAATCCACACAGGAAGGATACCGGCCGCATGAATGATCTCTTCGGGAACATAGGAGCAGAAATAGCCAATCACTTTGCCGCCGTCGGCGCGCCACTTCTCAATGTATGAGTTTGTGTATGAGGCCGAGATTTCGGACAGTTCCTTCAGCACTGACATTGCAAGCAACGCCCCTTCCTATGTGCGGTCAAGGTCACCCGATCTGTCTCAAACCGTTCAAGTGTTTAGGTGGACGTAGAACACGACAACTATCAATGTATCATGAGAGATTTGCCCTTGCGTTTGCTCATCGTTTCGTGAGATACCAGATACTGCTGATTGACTGACCTGCCGCTACTCTAACTGCCCTGCACGTTCTTGGGGTGGTCTTCTTTGCCGTCTGACCACATATTCCAGCTTGCTGACACTTTGATATATATCCCTCATGGCGCCATTATATTGCGGAAGTAACAGCCTATCAAGACGTTATCTAGCTGACAATTAATGCCAACAATGTTACAGTAACTGCGTTACTATATGCTATATATCATATGTTGGGTGTATTGTCAAGAGAAAAAACAAAGAAAAAACAGAGAAAAAAAAGAAGGGTGAAAAAGAGAAGTGCGAGGGGTGAAGAGTGAAAGGGAAGCGATCCATGGACCAATCCGTTTCTCCGCTCCAACGAAGTGCATATGGACATTGAACAGTTTGTTCAAAATTATCCCGACCCTCCGAAAGTGCGCCTTTCGCCCATCCGCTCGTTTAAATATCGCTCTTGTCGAGTCAAGAGTTCGTTTTCTACTGTTCGCTCGCCGCCGATCTTTAGCTTCCCCCGTTCGTTGGACAGGTCCTTAAAGCATATGTCCTGATACCTTCTGCCACCCTTTTATCTTGCCTCTTTCCCCTGTTTCAAGTATAGTTTGCAAGATGCCCTGCGACATCCGTTTACGCAGTCAAGTGTCGGTAACTGTATCACGGCCATGATGAACTTATCAATCGAAGACTATGCCGAATGGCAGAGCCAACGGCGCTTCCGGCGCCGGACGTACCCGATTGTGCCCGCCAGAATTAAAGAGAAGCTTCAGAGGATCGAGAATGTCGGCGCGGTTCTTTGGGACGTTTACGGCACATTGATGGCGGTTTCGGTAGGGGATTTGAAGAGCGGACTCGAGAAGAAGACGATGATGCTCGAGGGTTTCCGCCGCACGGCCCATGAATTCGGACTCGCGGAGTTTCTTGGAAGTCGGTCGGAAGAACGGCTCATGGAAATGTATGTGCAGGAGGTCGAGAAGACGCATCGCCGCAAGCGCAGCCATGGCGTGTCCTCGCCGGAAGTGCGAATCGAGCATGTATGGGCGCGAATACTGAGAAAACTTATAGCGGCAGGCTACAGACCGCCGAGCGGCAAAACAGGCCATAGACCGGAGGGTGGAGGCCGAGAGGTTGACCTTGACCTGGCTTTCAAGATCGCCTACTTCTTTGATGACGTTTACCACACCAAGCGTCTATACTCCGGCGCTGTGCAGACTCTTGAGGGTGTAAGAAAACTTGGGCTGCGGCAGGGAATCATATCGAATGCTCAGTTCTACACCCCTATCGCGCTGAACATACTGCTTTGTGGAACGAGGAAGCTGGTGGACGACGCGCGGGATAGGATAATAGGAAAATTGGATTCCCGCCTTCGCGGTAATGACAAGG
>CAYVDS010000176.1:7791-9790 GCA_964450145.1 uncultured bacterium | reverse complement strand
GCCGTCTCTTTGAGATCGTCCGTAAACAGCAATTGAGGCTGTCCAGGGCCGAGACTGACGAGCCTTGCCGCCGCTACAGCTTTCCTTACGGCAGCACGCAGGGCTTCATTTCCGATGTTTATCTGAACTGCCAGCGGCCTGGGCGTTTCAGCGACTAGCGCTATTTCATTGTCAATATCGAGGCTATCGTCTCCCAGTCTAGCTCGCAGCCCGACAGAACCAGTCTCCGGTTGAAAGAAAGTTCTGTGGATTTGATGCGGTCCAAGCTCTATTGGTTTTCGCATGATCTCCTGCGAATTATCAAGCGGTTCTACAGTGAGTTCGGTTCTGACAGATTCGTCGGAAAGATTGGCCACCGCGAAGAAACAACGGTCTCTGCCTTCATATGACGTCCTGGTGGCATTCACAAAGGCCACATTCGGCAACGGTTTCCCAAAAGCCCACCACTCGACTCGTCCCTCTTCCGGAATGGCTTCTGGTTTGTGGTCAGTTATCACGAGTATGCGCGCATTCTTTCCCGCAAGCTCGCTTCCTAAGGCTATGCTCCTATCCAAATCCGCAGTCGCCGCCAGACACTTCCAGTCGTCGAGGATGCTAATAGCTTGCGAAGTTGACTTGACAGGTTCACCAACAAGCTGGGGCGTCTTGCCCGCTAAGATGAAGTGGGCTTGAAAATTACTGGATTCAGACAGCAATCCCTTGATTTCTTCGATGGCTTTCTCGCGCGGCGTGGCGCCCTCGCCCGCGAGCATCGAATAGGAATCGTCGAGTATGACAACGAAAACTCTTGTGTCCTTGCTCGATCGTATCATCAGGCCGGCAGAGGCCAAAATCAACATGATGATTGTCAACAACTCAAGAAGAAATAGCAGCGGCGTTTGGATACGGCTGAGATTCAAACCGCCCTGGCGAGCCGTCCGCTGGTCTTCCCACAGCATGAGGCTGGAGACATGACGAATGCGGAAGCGGTTGCGCAAAACGTATATGGCCACAAGGGCGGGAATTGCGAGGATTCCAATAAATGAAAACGGCGAAGAGAAAAAAGCGTTCATGAGACCGACCCACAATATTGTAGGTGCGAATTTATTCGCAGAAGTTCGGCGAAAATAGGCCGGAAATATTGTGCAAGCAAACCTGTCCTCGGCTCAAATCGGGGATTCGCACATACAATGGTCTGACCCAAATTCTGAATTGCAGGATAGTCTCTCATAGAACTTTAAGGATTTCCGCAAGCACTAATTCGCTAAGCTCCCACTTCTCGACTATTCTCTCTGCGACGATGGTCGTCATTACCGCCCCGAATTGCCTCGAGCCCCGGTTCCAGTTATATTGGTGACGAGCCAGATTCTCCTTATACCTTTTCTCTGCGGCCGCATCAACGAATATGTCCTTCAGACGATTAGTCTCACAGTCGCGCAGACGAACGTTTCCTCGTTGTCCCGGATTTATATCGGATTCGGCGAGCACTTGAACCACGAACACCGCTGAGGCTCTCTCCGCAAGAATGGAAAGCGTTTCGTGGGGATCGCCTAACCAGAAGAGGTCACTGAGCAGAATTCTAATACCCTTGGGCCGCCATGTCGGCATGTGCAGCTTGAAAGATTCTGGGCAACTCACCTCGGAATCAAAGTCTATCCCGTCCCAAAGCATGGGACGGTCTGCTCCGCCCGTAACCTTTTCACATGCGCGACGAACCTGCCACGCGGCAAAGGTGTAATCGGAATTGCAGGCGGCCTGAGCAAACACCGCCGCTAGCCCAAGGGTAGCACGCGCTTTCTCACTGTCAGCAAGGGCCATTGAACGGGAACAGTCTATAATAATGTCAACATGGGGGCTGACCTCGTCCCGATACAGTTTTATGGAGAGTTTGTCGCTTCGGGCAAAGGCATTCCAGTCTATGCGGCGCAAGTCGTCGCCCGGCATGTATTCGCGATGATCCATGAACTCAAGCGAACTGCCGGAACGGTTCCCGAGCCGGCTTCCGACCAGCATTAACACT
>CAYVDS010000176.1:0-7781 GCA_964450145.1 uncultured bacterium | reverse complement strand
CGGCTTCCGACAAGTCCCCTCTGGGTGTTACGCGGCGTGCCGATGCAGTAGCGTATACCCGCATTCTCACCTTCGATCAGATATTGCCGATACGTTTCATTCATTACGCGCTTCTTTGGCTTTCCAAGCGGGCAAAACGGGATGCCATGCGACACAGTGACTAATTCGGGGACACGATGCCGCATCGTGTCCCCGAATTAGCATCATCCGTACCTCACATGGTTTCGTCTTTTCCCTTCTCCCGTTTTCCCTTTTTAACCTCTTCCCCTTTTCTCCTATGTTTCAGCTTCCGGCGGTTTAAAGCTGCGAAACCGCCTTATAAGCCAAGGGACTGTAACCGCGACGGCAACAATTGCCCAAAGGCCGGTATACGGCAAGTATTTGAGCAAGGCGTCCCTTTCCCAGAAAATTGCGATCGGATTGCCCAGATACCAGTGGGACTCAATTATGTCCCGGGGGCCCGAATTGAGGAGATAACCGATTGCCGTCGGTATTGCGCTTCCGGCCGCCACTACAACCAACGCTACCTCAAGAGCTATGTTGGGCCTTTGACTGCGGCCAAAAACCGTTCTTCTTATAGTCATCGCGGTCAGAGCATAACCCATGGAATAGAAAGCAAACACAATGGCAGTCATAAGCCGCTTATCGTCGGCGGACTTCATTGAAGCATCAAGCAAAGGAGCTATCTTTATAAACGAATAAGTCAACAATATGGACCCTGTAAGCATCAAAGTTGAGAACGCAGCGCCGCTGGCAGCGCCACTATATAGCAAGAAAGCGGGTAACCTCAGAATCTTCTTCTTCGGTATCGTCCGCAACACTCTCGGCCCCAACTCTTGACGTTCGCCGACAGAGACAAACAAGGCCACGCTAAACATGATAACCATGTCGATCAGCCATTCACGAACCAGTCCGTCGTTGCCGACTACAAAGGACCAGACTCCCGCAATTGCTCCGTATATGAACCAAACGATAAGGAGGTAAACGCGAATTCCTAAAGCTCTGTTCGCCGAACGGGGTGTTACAAGCGTCACAGAAAGGATAAACATCAGGCCTGTTACAATGGCGGCAAATGCAGTGAGGTTAAGAGCAGGGCCCCAGAACCTCCACGATCCCATGCCGGCGCCAAAGCCCACGCCAAAGCCCCTCAAGAGGAAAGAATTAGAACTTTGAATTGCAACAAGGAAGATAAAGATAAGGAATGCCAATCCTAGCGGAAAGCAAAATCCGCGAGATATCGTACTCGAGGGGATACATGCAAGAAGTATTCCTAACTGAACCGACACGATAACCACCAATGAGTCGATCGCCAGCAGAATGAAAATAGACGGAATGTCCACTCCCCTCAGTAAATACGTCAAAGTCATGAAAGGCATCGAGGCGCTGAAGAACAAGAACATAAGGAGCATTGCCGCCAGCGTTTTTCCAAAGACGATTTGGATAGGTTTAAGGGTCGTGACAAATACCAGGTCAATGTTATGTTCAGACCTCTCTGAAGAAAAGCGGACGGCGGTGGAAATGGGCACGTAGAACAGACATGCGGCCAACAGGACGCCCAACTGTCCGATGAATACATTCCGCCCCGTGTTAAAGTTTTGTTCATAGGTTTCACCATATAGCAGTATACTCGCTGAAATTATTACCTGAATCCCAAGGAAGCCTATTAAAGTCCACTCGATAAATCGCCCATTCACCGCCTGGCGCATTTCTTTCACGGCTATGGGGTTTACCCAATCATCGAGTTTTCTGACAATGCCCGCCGTGAAGGCCATTACGCAAGTTCTCCCTTGGTAATATTCATGAAGATTTCCTCGAGGCCCCCGAGATGCTTTATTTCGACTATCCTGTACCCTGCCTTCACCAATGCCGCAACAATATCACCCAAGTCCTCTTCTGTGCCGTCGACATCGACCTCAACGCCGTCGCCTGCAATTTGAGCCTTTGCGACTTTTGGTGTCTGAAGAAGCTGTTTGCAAAGTTCCCTGCTTTCGCAGATTGCTCGGATCTTTACGGCACAGCGCGGTTTTTCCGCCGTCATTTCCTTGATGCTGCCGGCCTTCAAGAGTTGACCCTTTTCGATTATTACGGTGGAATCGCAAATCTCAGCCAATTCCGTCAAGATATGCGAGCTTACAAGAACAGCTTTCCCTTGTTCTCCCAGGACTTTCAATAGCTCCCGAAGCTCTATGCGCGCCCTCGGGTCAAGGCCGGCGGCTGGCTCATCCATGATCAGAATCGGCGGATCATGAATGAGAGCCCTAGCTAAGCTTACACGCTGTTTCATTCCCTTTGAGAGAGCCACCAGGAATTTATCGCGAATTCCAACCAGACCTGTGAATTCCTCGATGCCTTTCACAACCTCTCTGCGACGGTCATTCTTTATCCCGAATGCTCTGGCGAAGAAATCAAGGTAATCATCAACGGACATGTCGCGATGAGTCGGCAGAAAATCCGGCATGAAACCGACCATCTTGCGCGCCTTTTCTGGGTCTTGCACGACGGATATCCCGTCGAGAAAGACGTCGCCTTCCGTCGGATCGTCAAGCGTCGCCATTATTCGCATGGTGGTCGTCTTGCCCGCGCCGTTCGGCCCGACAAAACCAACTATCTGGCCGGAGGAAAAGCCGAAAGTAATATCATCCACTGCCTTTGTCTTCCCGAAACGTTTCTTAAGATTGACAACTTCGACCTGCATCCGCCGAACCCTCACAGTATCCCGAAGACAACTGATTTGGAATTCTCTGTTTTCACGTTCCTCAAGGGTTGTTCAACAAACACGAGGTCATCAAGGACCGCAATATAAGAATTGGCTCTCAAATGCTTTTCGGGATTCTGAATTATCGTATTTGAACCGCTTACCCAATCCATGCCATATGTCGCTCGCCATATCTCCGGTCGGACATCTGAAGGAACCGAATCAGGGGACGGAGTCAGAACCGCCTTGGTGCCAGCGGCTATCTTCTCCGCTTTGTAAATTCTTCCGTCGCTATCGGCGTACCATAACTCTTGAATGTCAGCGCCAAGGCCGTTGAGGGCGGAAAATCCATTATCTCGCGTCTTGGTAATCTCGATGCGTTCCCTTCGCACCTGACTCTTGCGCAACAGGAAATGCGCCGGCACTCGAGCGGTCACCCAGCCGACACCTAGATGCTGGCCATTCGTCCAGTCTACAGTCCGCGCCCTTCCGCCTCGCCTCTCCTCGAGGCCCATTGGCGTCACCTCTGTCTCGTAGTCGAAATGCAGGCCGCCTCGTGGAGTCAAGGGACAATAAAACGCGCAAATGCCGCTAGTCGTTGCCGAATCCGCCTTTTCGTCGAGGCAGGTTATCATTTGACTCCTGAGTTGTTCCCTCCATCCATACGCAAGGAAAGCGTACAAAAACACGCCGGCAGAAGCCGCGATAGAGACCGCGGGAACGATCCACAGCATCCATATCATTTTTCTCTTTCGAGAGAGCATAAGAAGATTCACCGGGCCAATTGTAATTGCAAAAAGCAAGACCAATCCGAACATCCCCCGTACGGGCATCGTCAATTTCACCACAGGGAAATCCGTGTTAGCGTCAGCAATCGTCATTCTCTTTTGCGCTTCGAGGGCAGTCGGACGCCACGCATCCTGAATGAGCTTTTCCCAAACCGCTCTTTCCCATGGCTTGAAATCCGGAGTTTCACTCACTGCGCAAACCCCAAAATGAATATAGTGGAAGCGAAGCGGCCCCAGGGCAGTCTCCTCCGATTTCCACGCTGCTGGCATATCCCACTGCCCGATTACCAACAGCGACCCTCCGCATTGAACATACTGGAGCAGCGCGGAACTGACCGCAGCAGGCATAGCCTGCATGTCGGCGGCTGTGAGAACAATACCGTCATATCGGGAGTATGCGAGCCAGTTGTTGCTCCATGCGGACGCGGGCGCCTCAGACTTTATGAATTGCCACGGTCTGTGGACAGAACCTGGAGAGTACGGCGCGCTATTCTCGGGGAAAGTAGTGTCAATTGCGCTTTGAAAATCGCCGATGTTCACGCTGCGGCTGAGCAATATGCTCATAGGCGCAAATGCAGCTCCTCCCGCATAGTAGTTTTGCCTGCAATGCCAAAAAGTGTCGAGTCTGACAGGTTCCCGCTGAGTTGCTCCGTCGATAATGACACCCAAACCCGACCCATCGATTCTCAGCGGCGGCTGAAAAATCGCCACGCTCGCCATGGAAGACGGCCTAAGGACCACTGAACGTGTAATTCGGCTCAGATGATCGCCGTATCCGCGGCTTTCATGAGGTGTGAAAAGAGTGATTCTATGAGCCTTATCGACAGATTTGTTTGTTACAACGATTCTAATTTCGGCATAGCCGTGAAAGCTTACATCACTAGGGGACGACTCCACCGAAACGAGAATGTCGCCATACGATTGCGACGCGATCGCGCTTCCGGCGCAAATGAGAAAAATGGACAGAGATATGAATGCTATCTGAATGGCTTTCATCGCGACCGCAGCCCTATCCATTCACTGTATCCCCTATCGCAATGTCATCCGGAAGACTCAATCCTGTTTCATCGAGTGCCGAGAGAAGATCTCCCACTATCGCATGGCTGTCGATATGGTCAAATTTTGCCTTGTAATTCAAGATAAGCCTGTGGTTTAGCACGGCGGCTGCTACCATCCTGACATCTTCGAAACCGACCGTCGGCCTCGATGCGAGAAGCGCGCAGCCACGGGCAGCCTCGGCAATAGCTATGGCCGCGCGCGGGCTCGCTCCATACGAAACATAGTTCCGAACCATCTCGGTCGCTTCCCGACTCTGAGAGTGCGTTGCTCCCACAAGTCGCGATACATATTTTGAAACCGATTTCGGCAGATAGACTTTATCCATCACATCAAACAGGAACGATAACTCCTCTGCTTGAAGCGACCAGACGGGCCGGGGAGGTTCGCCGCGACGCCGGGTGGATATAATGCTATCCATTACTTCAACATCGGCGCCGGTCACGTTTAGCTTGAACAGGAAGCGGTCAAGCTGAGCCTCGGGTAATGGATACGTCCCTTCCAATTCAATAGGGTTCTGCGAGGCAAGAACAAAGAACGGAGCCGGCAGTGGACGTGTTTGGCCCAAAAGCGTGACCGAACGCTCCTGCATTGCTTCGAGGAGGGCCGATTGTGTCTTGGGCGACGCGCGATTAATCTCATCGGCCAACAGGATATTGGTGAACACCGGCCCAGCCTCAAACGTCATCTCTCTCTTTCCGTCTTCTCTCTCCTGAAGTATATGGGTTCCGAGTATGTCACCAGGCATCAAATCGGGGGTGAATTGCACGCGCTTGAATTGAAGATTCATCAACTGCCCCAATGCCTTGACCAGCGCGGTCTTGCCGACACCGGGAACTCCTTCGAGAAGAATATGCCCTTGGCTGAGAATCCCAACTAATAGCATGCGATGTAGTTCGGATTGCCCCAGCAGGATTCTGTCAAGCTGCTCCAGCATCCGCGAAGCCAGGTCCGCCGCAGGCTTCAACTCTTCAGGCTCGACGATCTTGTCTGCGTGTTCTTTTGCTTTCACCGTGTCACTCCCATTTCATTTCCTGGATTCTTGCCCCACTCGAGACTCGAAACCCGGGGAAAATCGGGGACATGATGCCGCATCGTGTCCCCGATTTTCCCAATGTCCGTTTGCCCAAATGAAATTTCCCTTTCGCCTTGCCTCTCCATTCATCATTCATCACTCATCATTCATCATTCTTGTTCTTCATTCCCTTTCAAAATAGCGTTTCACCGCCCCCTTGTGTCGCGGCAGAACCGTCTGACTAAAAGCCTCGCCGCTCCCAGCCGTCGCGGAATCCAATGCGCCCGTTCCGGAAGTGGCCGGAGTCCCTTCGACGGTCGGAGCAGCGGCCGTCACGCCAATCACCGTGCTATCCTTCAGGGCGGCGAAGGAGGCCGGAGGCAAAACCTGTTCTTTGAAGGCCGTGCTTTCTTCGCTGCTGCCGTCGCTCCATGTCATTGGAGCGTCGCCGCGGCCCCTGTCTACTCCGCCTTGACCCGGAATTTGGCAATACAGAGAAACGGCATCGCAAGTGCCCATCTTTCGGGCGTTCTTGTTCAAGAACGCCACGAGCCCTTTTGAATTGCAGGCGCCCTTCTTCTCGCAAAGTTTCAACGTCTCAATGTCAACCAATTGAGCCTTGCACAGCTTTGCCAAACGGTCTGAGATGGCTCCCTTGGTCTCTTTTAATGCTTTCAGCAATTCGGCGAGATTCTCGGCGCTGAGCTTCCCTTGCTTACACGCATTTAGGCATTCAGCGCCAAGATTCTTTCTTAATAATTCGTTTTTCGAAGCATGCGATTGAACCATTCTCGAAAGTTCCGACATCGCCTCTGAAAGCAGGCCCGGGTCAAGGTTGCCGGCGTCGTCGGACAGACCTCGCGCGAGGGTCTCGATTTGCGAGAGTTCTTCGGTTTGGCTTAGTGACGAAGCTGCGAACTGCTCCGCCTCTTTCCCCATGGTTTGCTGAAGATGGTCAAGAGCCTCCCACGTCTTCACGGGATCATAGGCGGATGCGGTGTCTCGAAGTTGTTGCAGTTCTTGATCGAGCTCCTGGCCCACTTCTTCAGAAATAATGGCTTCCTCCTCCAACGTATCAATCTGTTCCCCAAGCTTCTCGATGTCCTCACTGACGTTCAACGGTGTGGCCGTAGTCATGCTCATGTACCTCTGAGGAACAATGAAACTAACGACGACAAATAGTGCCGCGCTTGCGAAGAAAGCGAGACTCCGACCGCCGCGCCATCTGAGCCTTGGAGTGCTGATGGGAGGAATTCGCTGTCGCCATTCACCAAGGTCGACCTCTTCTGCCGCCATCAAAAGCCCGCCACACTTGTTCTTCTCGTCGAACAAGGCGCAAAGCGCCTTCTCCGACGGCGTTTCTCCGACGGCTCTAACAATAGCCCATGCGACGCCCGGTAGAAGACACGCCAATGTCCACAAGAGAGTTTGCCGTGGGACAGCAAAGGTAACCCGTGCAATAAGTATGACTGTCCCCAATAGAAGCCCAAAGATCGTGAGGAAAAACAACGCATGCCGCAATGCAAGGAGGAATCCGATTTTCAACCTGAGTCGTCTTATCAAGCCGCGGCTAGCTGGGAGAGATTGGGACATCGCTTTTCCTATTCTTGGATGTCGTTCGCTATTATCTACTATCAAATCCTATTGTATCACTCAATTTCATTGCTGTCAAGTCCAATTCTCGACAAATCCGGTTCTTCATCGCAAAGGCGCAAATGTCGCAAAGTCCCTCAGAATCTGCGTGTAGATCAGTCCAAATCAGTAAACCGGCTTCTCATTCGTGTTATTCGCGTAATTCGTGTTCCAAAAGCCTCTCTTTTTTTTCTTAATCCGTGGTAATTCGTGATAATCCGTGATAATCCGTGGTTAATCTGTGGTTAACAATGCTTCTTCTTTTTCTTTTTTCGGTTCTTCTTTTCCCCAATATCTGTGTCTATCCGTGTTTATCTGTGGCTCCGTCGTTGCTTCTTCTTTCTTGTTTGGTTGCGGTTATGCCGCGCTGCACTACCAACATTTGAAACCGTGGATTCTTGCCGCAATCTTTTTGTAGGGGCGGTTCGCGAACCGCCCCTTCTGCTGTCCAAAACAAAGGAATCTGAACCGCAGAGTACGCTGAGGTTCGCAGAGGAAAAGCAGAAAGGATGACTCCTCAGCGCTCCAAAGAGGCTTCTCATTCGTGTAATTCGCGTAATTCGTGTTCCAAATGCTTCTTCTTTTTCTTCTTAAT